>CALKUH010000029.1 GCA_937996795.1 uncultured Verrucomicrobiota bacterium
GGTGACTTCCCGCGTGGTGCTGGTCAACGGAACCGGCGGCACGCAGATTGTCGAGAGGGCGGATTTTGCAATCGAGCCTCCAGATGAAAGAGGTTTTGCGTTTCCCTCAATCGCGTCAATTGATCTCGATATTGATGCCAGCCGCGACGGCGTGATCTCGGTGGGGGAGCCCGACGATCAAATTGAAATGACGATTGGCGGGATTGTTTGTGCGACCAATTGTTGTGACAATTGGCGAGAAAAAATCATCATCAGGGAATTCACGCCTCTGTCGCTAACCGGAAGCGTTCTGGTTACAAAAAACAGCGATAAGGTGAAGGTTTTTAATGCAGCAACCGGCGGAGTCGAAATTACTTTCAATGGAGTCGACAACAATTTCTCCACTACAAATTTGCCAATCTCATTATGGCTTGAAGGTGTGGAGGCGAGCGATACTGCACGAGACGTGATAATTGAGTTGGCCTCCAATTATGGCGGCTATACGGACCGCGTAGCGATAACTGTTATCAGAATCGAGCCTCAATGGGGCGTCATAGATCAGCTTGACGATGCCAGCGGGCCGTTGCCTGGAAGCGGAAGCGGATCATATCTCATTACGTATGGGGGAGTAAACCCGATCCGCCACGCCCTCGAGGTTACTTTGAATACCAAGTATTTCTACGAAAGTGGATTTGGTCGCCAATTTTGGCTGTCTGTTGTTCCGACAAATGCGCCTGTTACGACCGTTGCAGTAAGGATGATAATAGACAGCCTGCTCAAAGGACAGTTGATAAACTCCGGATCAACGCCCTTGTCAGAAGTTCATGTGATGTGGGGGCTAAGTGAGTACCTTTTCCCTCAAGGTCAACTGCCGCAGCGAGTGGACCTGTTTTCTTCCCCGATTGCTTCGCACTCAAATACAACCAGTGGCACAATTAGCGTTGATGCTTCAGCTGCGTCCACCGATTCGCGAGTGCTTCAGATCGGAGAAAATGAACCCGGCCAGTATGGTCCATTTGTTGATAGGTACCTGCTTTGGATGAAGGTTCGTTCAGAGGCAAGCGCCGACAACCTTTTGCCGCTCGATGAAGCGAAAATTGATATTCTTTCGGGAAGCTATGGGGGATATGTTACAAACTTCAGTGTCACCGGGTGCAGTAATCCGCAATAAGCGAAAATGAAGGCTGGTGCATTATGATTGCGCGAATTTTGGGCTGTCTTTTGTTCTTGTGGCTTGCGTGTCCGGGCGGGTATGCGGGAGCGGGCGGGTGGCCTGTCTCGTCCGACAGCGTTTTGGCCGACCGCGTCCGCGCGCTTCGTATTCCCGCTCTTGCCGAAGATGACGAGTTTGTCGGCCTGCCTGTCTTTGTCGATGAGGTGAAGGCCAGGGCTTATGTGCCGATCGCTTCCAGGGACGGGAGTCAGCCGTCAACGGGAGTCAAGCACGTCTTCCTTTTTGATTCCGATGGCCTGGGCCTCGAATTGCGCCCGGAACTAAAATACGGGGAAGCTGGTGGCGGGCGTTCCGTTCAGGTGGAGGTGTGGTCTTCCGACCTGCTGCCAGCCGGTGAGTATACACCCTATATTTGCTGGTCTACCGGTGGCGCGGCAAGGGTGTCGCGTCTGGCGCCCCAATCACTGACTCAGCCGAATGTGGATGACTTCATCACACGACTAGGGGCGCAGAACCTCGATGATGAACGATTGCTGGCGTACGTGAGGAGCAGCGGAAACATGCGACTGACATCTGCCGTTGAGCGCATCCTTGCGGTCTTCAAGATGGCCAAGGCCCCGGAACTGGCCGAAGCCTGTTTGGTCGCGCTCGCCAAAATTGGCGTTCCGAAAGACCTCCTTTCTGAAGTCGGCAACGTAGGCGGCTCAATGTCGGATGATTCTATGGCCAAACTTCACAAGGCGTTTGCGCCGGATGCGAGCGTCGCGGATCTGACGGCGGTTGGAGCGCTTCCGAACAATCAGGTTGCCGTGCTGGCTATGCTGAGACTGGCCTATCGCGGGGAGAAGGAAGCGGCGATTAACGTTCCGCTTGAGGGATCATGGGACCGTTTGGTGCGCTTTCGGCTCGTCGTCGGCGCCCTCGCCGACCATCGAAAGCAGGAAATGGAGTAGAACGATCCTGCCAAATGCTTTGGAGCCGCCCGCGGCAATGACGTACAGTCGGCGGCATGTTGCGGCAGGTGTTTCAGACGATTCGGGAGCGGCGGTTGTGGCCGGAGGGGGCGCACCTGGTGGTCGGGGTGTCGGGCGGCGCGGACTCGGTGGCGCTGCTGCATGCGCTGCATCACTGGCAGCGCAAGCACCGGCTGGCACTGACGGTGGCGCACCTGCACCACGGCATTCGCGGCGCGGCGGCGGATGAGGATCGCGACGCGGTGCGGCTGCTGGCGTGGAAGCTCGGCGCGCCGTGTGTGGACGACGAGGTGGATGTGCCGGCGCGGGCGCGCCGCGACCGGGTGAGCGTCGAAATGGCGGCGCGCCAGGCCCGGCACGCGTTTTTCCGGCGCGTGATCCGCGACACCGGCGCCGATGCGGTGGCGCTGGCGCATACGGCGGACGACGAGGCGGAAACGCTGGTGCTGCGGCTGCTGCGCGGCAGCGGCACGCAGGGCCTCGGCGGCATCGCGGCTTCAACCGAAATCGCGGGCCTGCGCATCGTGCGTCCGCTCTGTGAGGTGACGCGCGCGGAAATCGAGGGATTCCTGCGCGCGCACGGCATCGCGTGGCGCGAGGACGCGACGAACCGCGACCTTTCCATCCCGCGCAACCGCGTGCGCCACGAATTGCTGCCGCTGCTGGAACGGTCGTATCAACCCGCGATCCGGCGCGTCCTCAGTCGCACGGCGGCTCTCCTGCGCGACCAGGCGGAGGCGCTTGAGCCGCTCGTGGCCCGCGCGTGGTTGCGCGCCCGGCGCGAGGACGGCGCGCTGGACGCGCGCGGGTTGCGTCGCTGCCCACCGGCGGTCCGCCGGATGGTTTTGATGCGATGGCTGCGCGAGCGCGGGGTCCCGGAGGAGCGCCTCGACATGCGGTTGGTGTCGCGCGCGGATGCACTGCTGGATCCCGGTGGGCCAGACAGCATCCCGCTGCCGCAGGAGCGCGGGCTGTTCAGGCGCGCATCGCAGCTGGTGGTGGTGGATCTTTCGCGAATGCAACCGGTGAAGCCGCTCGCGTTGCCGGTGCCGGGCCGCGTGGACTGGCCGTCCGCGGCCTGCGTCGTGACGGCGGAGCCGTGGCGCGGCCTCATCCGTCCACCGCCCGGCCGGCCCGGCGTATGGCCGGTGGAGGCCACGGTGCGTCGGCCCCGTCCCGGTGAGCGGCTGGCGGTGCGGACCTGGCGACCGGGCGACCGCGTCGCCTTGTGGGGCCTGGACGGTCGCACCAAGGTGCAGGACCTGTTCGGCAATATGAAGGTGCCGCGCGAGCAGCGCGCGGGGCTGCCGATCATTGTGTCCGGGCGCGAAATCGTCTGGGTGCCGGGCAGCCGGGTGGCGCGGGCGTGGGCCGTCCCGGGGGCGTCTTCGCCTAGCGTCCGTCTCCGCGTGCTTCCCGCCTAACCATCTGGCGATGCGCGGTCTAAGAAAAGAGGCCGTACGTCCTTGTACTGGCCTCGCAGTTGGCGTATTTTTGCAGGCTGTCTGTGTTGTAGGATCGCTGAACCCGAGACGTTGAATGGAAACACCTAATAAACCTGCCGAGCCGACGCCGCCGAACAACCGCATGCCTTTCCGGGGCATGGCGGTGTGGTTCCTGTTGCTGGCCGTCCTGCTCTTCGTCTTCCAGATGTTCTCCCAGGGCCCGGAGCGCATCCAGAAGGTGCCGTACAATCCCGACTTCCTCCGCATGATCGAGGACGGGAAGATCCGCAAGGCGGAGATCGTCATGGAGGTCTCCGGCTCCCGTTTCGTGCGCGGCGAGTTGGTGGACCTCGACGAGAAAACCGGGAAGCACCGGAAGTTCCGCGTGTTCATCGCGTCGACCGAGGACGTCCAGAAGAAGCTCACCGAGAAGGGCGTCGCCTTCGAGGTCGTCCCGCAGAATCCGTACCTGTGGCAGATCCTGTCCGGGGCGATCCCGTTCCTGCTGATCATGGGCCTGCTGTATTTCCTGTTCATGCGGCAGATGCGCATTGCGGGCAAGGGCGCGATGAGCTTCGGCAAGAGCCGCGCGAAGCTGCTCAGCCGCGGCAAGAACCGCATCACGTTCTCCGATGTCGCGGGCGTGGAGGAGGCCGAGGAGGAGGTCCAGGAAATCGTTGAATTCCTGAAGGACCCGAAGCGCTACCAGAAGCTCGGCGGCCGCATCCCGAAGGGCGTGCTGCTCGTCGGCCCGCCGGGCACCGGCAAGACGCTGCTCGCGAAGGCGATCGCCGGCGAGGCGAATGTGCCGTTCTTCAGCATCAGCGGGTCCGACTTCGTCGAGATGTTTGTCGGCGTCGGCGCGTCCCGCGTGCGCGACATGTTCGAGCAGGCGCGCAAGAGCGCGCCGTGCATCATCTTCATCGATGAAATCGACGCCGTGGGGCGGAGCCGTTTCAGCGGCATCGGCGGCGGCCACGACGAGCGCGAGCAGACGCTGAACGCGCTGCTGGTCGAGATGGACGGCTTCGACACGCAGGAGGGCATCATCATCATCGCGGCGACGAACCGGCCCGACGTGCTGGACAACGCGCTGCTGCGCCCGGGCCGTTTTGACCGGCAGATCGTGGTGGACCTGCCGTCCCTCGACGGCCGCGAGGCGATCCTCAAGATCCACACCAAGCGCATCAAGCTCGCGAAGGAGGCCGACTTGCGCCGCGTCGCGCGCGGCACCCCCGGCTTCTCCGGCGCGGACCTGTCGAACCTTGTCAACGAAGCGGCGCTGCTCGCCGCGCGGCGCGGCGCGGAAGTGGTGGAGCTCAAGGACATGGAGGAGGCGCGCGACAAGGTCCGCTGGGGCCGCGAACGCCGCAGCCGCCTGCTCGACGACGGCGAAAAAACGCTCACGGCCTACCACGAGGCGGGCCACGCCATCGTGCTCGCGCTGGCGGAGGAGGGCGAGCCGGTCCACAAGGTCACGATCATCCCGCGCGGCCAGTCGCTCGGGTCCACGATGCAGTTGCCCGAAAAAGACCGCTACACGCAGGGCCGCCGCAAGCTGCTCGGCATGCTGGTCGGCTTGATGGGCGGACGCGCCGCGGAGGAACTCGCGTGCAGCGACATCACCACGGGCGCGCAGAACGACTTGAAACAGGCCACCCGCCTCGCGCGCCTGATGGTGTGCGAGTGGGGCATGAGCGCCGAACTCGGTCCGCAGTCCTACGGCGACCGGGAGGAACTGCTCTTCCTCGGCCGCGAAGTGTCGCGCAACCAGGATTACAGCGAAGCCACGGCGCAGAAGATCGACCAGGAGGTCAACCGCATGCTGCGCGAGGCGTATGCGAAGGCCATTGAAATCCTGCAGACGCACCGCGACAAGCTGGACCTGATCACCCGCCTGCTGATTGAGCGCGAGACGCTCGACGGGCAGGAGGTGGTCGAGTTGATCAAGCACGGGCGGATCCTTTCCGAGGCTGAACGCGGCGGATCGTCGGGCACGCCGCCCGTCGCGCCGGCCCAACAGCCCGCCACCCCGGCGCCTGCGCCTGCGGCCAGTCCGGTCATCGGGCCGGATGCGCGGCCCTCGCTGGCCTGACCCCCGGGGTCCGGTGATGACGCCGCCGCTTATCTGGCGCTGTCGCGAGGCGGAGCTGTCCTGCGCGGACATGCCCCACATCATGGGCGTGTTGAACGTCACGCCCGATTCCTTTTCCGACGGGGGGCGTTTCCTGGACCACGCCGCCGCGATCGCGCGCGGACATGAACTGGCCGCGCAGGGCGCGCGCATCATCGATATCGGCGGCGAGTCGTCGCGGCCCGGCGCGGAGCCGGTCGACGCGGCGGAGGAGTTGCGCCGCGTCGTGCCCGTGGTTGAGGCGCTCGCGGGGCGCACCCCCGCGCTGCTGTCCATCGACACGACCAAGGCCGTCGTCGCGGAAGCCGCGCTGCGCGCGGGCGCGCACATCGTCAACGACATCACCGCGATGACCGGCGACGCCGCGATGACCGGCGTCGTGGCGCGGCACGGGGCGGGGGTGGTCCTGATGCACATGCAGGGGTCGCCGCGCACGATGCAGCAGGCCCCGGCGTACGCGGATGTCGTGGCGGAGGTCTGCGCCTACCTGCGCGAGCGGCTGTCGGCGGCGTTCGGCGCCGGGATTGATCCCGCCTGTGTCGCGCTTGATCCCGGCATCGGATTCGGCAAGAGCGTCGAACACAACGTGCGCCTGCTCTCGCGGCTGGATGCGCTGCACGCCGTGGGCCGTCCGTTGGTGATCGGCGTATCGCGGAAAAGTTTCCTCGGCCGCCTCACGGGGCGCGGGGTGGAGGACCGGCTCGCGCCGTCCCTCGCGGCGCTCTCGTTTGCGGTCGTGCGCGGCGCGCACATTCTGCGTGTGCATGACGTAAAGGAATCTTGCGAAACCGCCCGTTTGACGGCTATCCTGCGCTCCGGTCAGGTGCCCCCCGATGACGTTGCAGGATCGCATTTTGTTTCCCGGATTTAACGGCTTGCTGGAGATCGCCGTGCTGGCGGTCGCCATCTACTACATCCTGCTGTTTTTCCAGGGCACTCGCGGCGCCCAGGTGCTGTCCGGCCTGGCGATCCTGTACGCCGCGCTGATCGCGCTGACCTACTTCTTCGAACTCGACACGCTCAACTGGCTCATCCAGCGCTTCACGGTGTACCTGTCCGTCGCGCTGCTCATCATCTTCCAGCCGGAAATCCGTCGCGCGCTCGCGGAGCTCGGGCCGCGCCACCTGCTGGGCAACCATGTCGCGGAACGGTCGCTGGTGGATGCGTTGATCGACGGCGTGCGCCGCCTGACGGAAAACAAGATCGGCGCGCTGATCGCCGTCGAGCGCGGCGTGAGCACCGCACCCTACCAGGGGGCCGGCACGCCGCTCGACAGCCAGGTGACGCCGGAATTGCTGGCGACGATCTTCCACCCGAACACGCCGCTGCACGACGGCGGCGTGATCGTGCGCGGAAGCCGCCTCGCGTACGCCGGCTGCGTGTTCCCGCTCTCGCAGAAGCCCGAGTTGAGCCGCGCGTTGGGCACGCGTCACCGCGCGGCGATCGGGTTGTCGGAGGAGACGGACGCCATCGTGATCGTGGTCTCCGAGGAAACCGGGTCCGTCTCCGTCGCGTACAAGGGCCGGCTGCGGCGCGGGCTGGAAATCGACCGCCTCGAGCGCTTCCTCGCCAACGTGCTGCTCCGCGCGCGCGTGGCTCGCGGACCGCAACCCTCGCGCCTGCGCCGCTGGATCGAGTACTTCCGTTCGCCGCGGCAGCGACAGCGCGCGTACAACCCCGCAAAGGCGGAGTCCCATGGCGCCTGAAGCGTCCGAGCTCTGGCAGTCCGTCCGCAACAACCGCGGACTGAAACTGGTGGCCGTGCTGCTGGCGGCACTCGCGTGGTACGGCATCCGCGAGGTCACGAGTTTCACCTCCGTCGTCCAGGGCGTCCGCGTGGAGGTCCTGCTCGACGAGGGCTGGGCCGTGCTGGACCGTTCGGTGGACGAGGTGGATGTGTTGTGCCGGGGCTCGCAGAGCGACATCCGCTACCTGAGCCGCGACCAATTGCGCGTGGAGATTGATTTGCGCGGTCGCTCCGTGACCGGTGCGCGGGAGGTGCGGATCAACCCGCAGTCGATCAAGGTGCCCGGCGGCGCGCGCGCCGTCAGCGTCGATCCGCCGGAACTCACGCTCACCCTGGACCGCGAGGGCGACCGGCTGGTCAAGGTGCGCGCCGAGATCATCGGCAATCCGCCCGAAGGGTATGAGCTCGCCGAGGTGGTGTGCACGCCGGAGGAAGTGCGCCTGCAGGGACCGCAGGGGCGCCTCAGCGGCGTGTCGGAGGTCAAGACGGCGCCGATCGATCTCGAGGGCCGGCTCAAGTCCTTCTCGCTCACGCGTGTCATCCAGCCGCCGAGCGACCTGTGGTCCGCGCGCGTCGAGCCGGACCGCGCGCGCATTGACGTGCGGATCGCGGAGCGCTCCTCCGTGCTCGATCTGTCCGGCATCCCGGTCCGGCTGCTCGTGCCGCCGGATACGCCGCCCGTCCGGCTCGCGCGCGCGGATGTCACGGTTTCGCTTTCGCTGCGCGGGCGCGCGGAGGCGCTCAAGGCGTTGTCCGCGACGAACATCAATGCGTTCGTGGATTGCACCGTGTTGAAGTCCGGCGACAACATGGAGTTGCCCGTGGTGGTGTCCATCCCGGGTGGCGTCGAAATCGTCAGCAAGGACCCGGAGTTTATCCGGGTGGAGTTGCCCTGAGCCATGCGGCGTCTCCGGTGTCTTTTCCCGCTGCTGGCCGCGCTGCTTTTCGCGGCGCCGGCGTTGTGTGCCGACGGACCCGCGGAGGAGTCGCTCGAGTCACTGCTCGAACAGGCCGGTCGCATCGCGGCGGCCCTCCCGTCGGCCCAGCCCGCGCAAGATCCCGAAATTGCCCGGGCGGCTGCGTTTCTCGAAAAACGCCAGTATCTCGAATCACTCGCCGTCCTGCGCGACATCATCCGCAAGCAGCCCGATCACGCGCAGGCGCGCTTCATCGCCGCGAACGCCCTCATCCAGTTGCGCCGCTACGATGCGGCGCGCGTCCTGCTTGAGCAGTTGCTGGAAAAGCATCCGCATCACGCCGGGTTGCTCAACAACCTGGCCTGGCTGTATGCGACCAGCACCGACCCGCTGAAGCGCGATCCCGCCCACGCGGTCGAACTGGCCCGGCGCGCCATCCTGCTGGCGCCGGACGACTACCACATCTGGTCCACGCTCGCCGAGGCGCACTACGCGAACGGCGAGTATCCGCGCGCGCTCCGGGCCGCCGAGGAGGCGTTGAAGCTGGGCCACGAAAAATCGGCCTCGCCCCGCCAATTGCTCGCGTACGCTGAACAGGTGAACAAATGCAGAAAAGCCGTCCTCGCCTTTACCATCGTGGATTGATCCTCGCCGCCGCCCTCGGCCTATTGAGCGGGTGCGCCACGCCGCGTCCCGTGGCGCCGGCCTTTGCGCCCGAGCGGCTCCGCGCGCTGGGCACCGTGCAGATTGATGCCGAGGCGCGGATGGTGGTCGCCACCGGCTTCGTGAACCAGGTGGAGGGCGCGATCGAATTGCTCGTGTGCGGGCCGGGTGGGAAGACCCACGAATCCGTGTTCGTCATGCAGGCGCACGCGATGGATCTCCAGGCGGCGCTGCTCCTGATCGGCCTCAAGCCGGGCGAGCCCCGACAGGAATTGGGCGAAGGCCCGCCCCGCGGGCCGCGCGTGGACCTGTGGGTCACGTGGATGGATGCGGAGGGCCGGCGCGTGGCGCAGCCCGCGGAATTTTTCGCGTACAACATCGAAACGGGAAAGGTCCTGCCCTTCACCGGCTGGGCGTTCACCGGCTCCGTGGTGATCGATGGCCAGTTCAAAGCCCTCGCCGAGGAGAGTTTCGCGGTGACGTACTGGGACCCGTGGGCGATTCTGAACATCCTCAACGACGTCGGCGCGAATGACGAGGTGCTCGCCGTGAACCGGGCCGTGGTGCCCCCCCTGCATACGCCCGTCACCTTCCTGATGGTTCCGCACGATCGGCCCTGACATGCGCTTTTCCCCGTCCATCGCCACCCTCCTGCTGGCGCTCGCCATCATCGGCGCGGCCATGCCCGCGCGGGCGAATGATCGGGATGGACTGGTCCTGCTCGCAAACAGCGCCGTGCCGGCCTCGGTGGAACTTGCGCGTGAGTACTGCCGGTTGCGCGGTCTGCCGGAGGACCGGATCTGCGCGCTGCCCATGCCATCCACGGAGGTGATCAGCCGCGCCGATTACGCGTCGCACCTGCGCGACCCGCTGCTGGCGTGGCTGCGGGCGAATGGGTGGGCGGACCAGGTCAAACGGCATCCCCGCCGCGTGCGCGCGCACGAGGCGGAATGGACCACGGTGAAATCGCGCCTCCGCATCCTGTGTTCGTTTTACGGTGTGCCGGTGCGCATTGAGGACACGCAGCCGCAACTCGTGCGCAAACTGCAGGGGTGGATGGACCATGCGCCGCAGCGCGACGAGGCGGCGGTGGACTCGGAACTGACCCTGCTGCTGCAGGGGCCGTACGACGTGCGCGGGCGCTTCACGAATCCGTTCTACGGGCAGTTGCGCTGGACGCCCCCCGGCGCGCACAACCTGTTTCTCGTGATGGCCGCGCGCCTCGACGGACCCGATCCCGACACGGTGCGCCGCATGATGGCCTCCGCGCTGGAGGCCGAGCAGTACGGCCTGCACGGGCGCGCCTATTTTGATCTGCGCGGCCCGCACCAGGACGACTATCTAATGGGCGACTTCTGGCTCGCGGAAGCCGTGGCGCGGTTTTCGCGCGAGGGCTATGAGTGCGTCGTTGAGAACAGCGACCAGCTCTACGGACGGCATTTCCCGATGGACGAGGCCGCGCTTTACATGGGGTGGTACACGGACCGTGTCTCGGGTCCCTTTTTGCGGACCGGGTTCGTGTTCCGCGCGGGCGCGCTGGCGTATCACAACCATTCCGGCAACGCGAAACAGTTGCGCTCGCGCGACGAACACTGGGCGGGCCCGCTGCTCGCGTCGGGCGCGGCGGCGACGTGGGGCGCCGTGAGCGAGCCGTTCCTGGCCACCACGCCGCACCTGCATATTGTCGCGGACCGCCTGTGCCGCGGCGCAACCTTTGCGGAGGCGACCTATCTCGCGCTGCCCGCCCTGTCGTGGCAGGCGACGGTCGTCGGCGACCCGCTCTACCGTCCGTTTGCGATTCCGCTGGATGAGCAGATCAGGAAGCTGGAGGCCGAAGGGCGCCCGGAGGTGATCTGGGCCTGGCTGCGCCGGATCAACCTGCTCGTCAGCGAGGGCCGCTTCAACGTGGCGCTCGCCTATGCGCGCGACCGGCTGCGTGTGCGGGAGAATTACCTGCTGCACGAGAAAATCGCCGAGCTGCTGGCGCAAAATGAACTGCCGGACGATGCCGCGCCGCACTACGAAAAAGCGATCGCGCTGGCGGAGAAACCGGAAACCGCCCTGCGCATCGGCGTGCGCTATCTCCTGATGTTGCGCGTCACGGACAAGCGTGAAAAGGCCGCCGCCGTCGAGGCGGGGCTCCGCGAGCGCTGGGGCGGCAGCCCGTTCCTGATGCTTCTCCAGCACGCGCACCCGCGCGCGGCCGCCCCGGTGAACGCCGGGCCGCCCGATGCCTGACCCCGCCGCCGACATGCGTTTCATCGACACCCATTTGCACTTCGACAGCTTCGCCGCCGAGGGCGTCGTGCCGGAGCTGCTTGCGCGCGCGCGTGCCGCCGGGGTGGAGCGGATGGTTGCGATTGGCGGATCCCCGGATGCGAATGCGCTGGCGGTGCGGCTGGCCGGCGCGCATCCGGAGGTCCTGCGCGCCACGATCGGCCTCGACCGGGATGAAATCGGGAAGCCGGTCGACCTCGCGTTGCTCACCGCGCAGGCGCGCGAACCCGTCGTGGCGGCGGTGGGGGAAACCGGCCTCGACTACCACTACGGGCCCGATACCCGCGACGCGCAGCGCGCGCTGTTTTCCGCCATGCTCGATCTCGCCGCGGACGCGCGCCGCCCGGTGGTCGTGCACAGCCGCGACGCGGATGAGGACACCCTCGCGCTCCTCGCGGCCCATGTGGCGCGGTCCGGCGTGGACGCGGCGCGGCCCGGCGTCCTGCATTGCTTCACCGGCTCACAGGACTTTGCCCGCAGGTTGCTGGACCTGGGTTTCTTCATCAGTTTCAGCGGTATCGTGACGTTCAAGAATGCCGCCGACCTGCGCGCGGTGGCGCGCTACGTGCCGCGCGACCGGCTGCTGGTCGAGACGGACGCGCCGTATCTCGCGCCCGTCCCGCACCGCGGCAAACGGAACGAACCGGCGTGGGTGGTGGAGGTCGCCGCTGCGCTTGCCACTGAACGCGGGGATTCGCTACAAGAACTCGTCCACGCCGTGTGGGAAAACGCCAAACGGCTTTTCGCGTGGACGTAAAAAGGGGAATCACATGAAAGAGGCGGGTGTGCGGTATGCCCTCGGGATCGACTTCGGTGGAACGTCGGTCAAAATGGCGCTGGTCGATGAACGCGGTAAGATCATGGCCCGCCGCAAATTCGTCACGAAGGAGGTCAGCGGCCAGTCCGGCTGGCTCGACCGCGTCAAACGCGAGGTCGACGACATCCTCGCGAAGGAAGGCGCGGGTTGCGCGATTTCCGGCGCGGGCGTCGGCGTGCCCGGTTTCGTCGATTTCGAACGCGGATTCATCCACAACCTGACCAATGTGCCCGGCTGGACGGCGGTCCCGCTGGGGTCGCTCCTGGAGGAGAAGCTGGGCATCCGTGCGCGCATCGACAACGACGTCAACGCGATGGCGCTCGGCGAATGCACCTTCGGCGCGGGCCGCACCTACCAGCACGCGGTGTTCGTCACGCTGGGCACCGGTGTGGGCGGCGGCCTGCTGATCAACAACAAGCTCTACCGCGGCGCGCATTCGATGGCGGGCGAAATCGGCCACGTCTCGATCGACATGAAGGGCATCCAGTCGCCCACGGGGTTCGGCGGCGTGGAGCAGTACGTCGGCAACAGTCGCATCGTCGAGCACATGGTCAAGGCCATCGATTCCGGGCGGCCGACCTGCATGCTCGACCTGGTGAAAGGCGACCGGTCCCAGCTCTCGCCCAAGGTACTCAAGGAGGCGGCGGACAAGGGCGATGCGGTGGCGCTGGAGCTGCTGGACTTCGTCACGGATTGCCTTGCGACGGCCTTCGCGTCGATCACCTACGTCCTGCAGCCGCAGGCCTTCATCGTCGGCGGCGGCGTGGCGGAAGAGGCGCAGTTGCTGTTCAAACTGCTGCGCAAGAACGTGGAGAAGCGCCTGAGCCCGCATTTCTCCCGCCAGCTGGAGATCAAACCCGCCGAGCTCGGCAGCGACGCCGGCGTCATCGGCTGCGCGACCCTCGCGCTGATCGAATAGCGCCCGCGATCACGCGGAGTAAAGCCGGTTTATTGGCAGATGACCGGCTCGGACGCGCACCGCCAACACCTTGTCCCGAGCGTTGAGCCCGTGGACGATTTCGACTGTGGCGCGCGGTATGCCGAGAGTATCTGCGACGAATGCCACCAGTGCGGCATTGGCCTTTCCCTCCACAGGCGGCGCTTGCAGGCGGATTTTAAGGGCGTGACCGTGCAGGCCCGTGACCGTCGTGCGTGCGGCGCGTGGGGAAACGTGTACACGCAAGCGCACGCCCTCTGCGGTGGTTTCCCACCAGCTCTGCTTGCCTTGGTTCGCCGGGATCATTAAACACGGGGCCGGAGTTACACCCCATGCCCTTTTTTATTGGCCGTATTGCCGAGGATCCATTCTACGTTGTGTCGTGGATCGTCGTCATTATTTTCTCCATCTGTGTCCATGAGTGCGCGCATGCGTGGACGGCGCTGCGCCAGGGGGATGACACGGCGGCGAATGAGGGACATCTTTCGCTCAATCCGATGGTGCAGATGGGCGGCATGTCGCTGCTGCTGCTCGCGTTGTTCGGACTGGCGTGGGGCGCGGTGCCGGTGGATCCGCGCCGGCTGCGCGGGCCGTGGAGCGCGGCGTGGGTCGCGGCCGCCGGGCCGCTGTCCAACCTGATGCTCGCGCTGGTCTTCTCGGCCTGCATGGTGGCCTGCGCGTTTTTGCCGGATGGTTCGCGGGAGATCCCGCTCGCGTTCTTCCGGCTGGCCGCGGTGGCGAACGGGATGCTGTGTGTGTTCAACCTGCTGCCGATCCCGATGTTCGACGGATGGACGATTCTCTCCTCGTTCGTGCCCCCGCTGCAACGCATCGACCCGGTCCAGACCCAGTCCTGGTCGTGGCTGCTGCTGCTGGCGGTCTGGGTGACCCCGGTGGGCGGCTACATCTGGAAACTCGGCGGCCTGCTGGCCGGCCTGATGATGCTCGGCTGGAGTTCACTGGCCGAGGCGCTGATGCGGCTGTTTTGAGGAGCGGAGGTCGCGCCCAACGTGCGCGGCTACAGAAAACCTACACCGCCCGGACGACCCACGCGTAGATGTCGGCGAGGGACTGGTCGAGCGTGTAGCGCGGCGACCAGCCGGTGTCACGGCGCAGTTTGTCCGCGACGATCATCGGCTGGCGGTCGGTGGGCCGGTAGCGCGCCGGGTCGGTTTCGAGTTCCGGCGTGACGCCCGCGATCTCGGAGAGCTTTCGCAGGATTTCCCCGACGGGGACCGCGCAGCCAGCGGAAATGTTGTACGCCTCGCCGGCGCGGCCGCGCTCGAGCAGCAGCCGGTAGGCGCTGGCGACATCGCGCACGTCCATGAACTCCCGCACGCTTTCCAGGTTGCCGACGCGCATGCGCGGCGGCTGGCGCCCGGCGGCGATGTCGGCGAGCTGTTTCGCGAAGGAGGGCGCCATGAAGTCCGCGGCCTGGCCCGGCCCGATGTGGTTGCAAGGGCGGGCGGTCATCAGGTGAAGCCCATACTGCTTCGCATAGAGCAACGTATTGAGGTCCGCGGCGACCTTGGAGACGGCGTACAGGCTCTGCGGGTCGAGCGCGGATTGCTCGTCGCGCGGGCGGTCCGGGTCGTTCGCGCCATAGACGAGCCCGCTGGAGACAAACACGAGCCGGCATGCGGGGGCGTGCGCGCGCAGCGCCTCCAGCAGGTTCAGCGCGCCGCCGACGTTCACGTCGAACACGAGGCGCGGTTGCGACCAGCCGACGGGGACAAAGGCGATGCCGGCGAGGTGGATGCAGCCGTCGGGCCGCAGGTCGCGCATCACGCGCGCCATGGCTTCCATGTCGCAGATGTCCGCCACACAGTCGTTGGGTCCCGGGCGGGGGCAGTCCTGCGGGCGTGCGAGGGAGAAGACCTCATGGCCCGCGGCCTTGAGGTCCGCCGCCACATGGCCGCCTACGAAGCCACGCCCTCCCGTGACCAGCACGCGCATGGAATCAGCCCAGGCTGCGCTTCACGCGCGCGAGATCGGAGTCGACCATCATCTTCACGAGGCCGTCGAAGGTGACTTCCGGTTTCCACCCGAGCTGGCGCTTCGCCTTGCTGGGATCCCCCAGCAGGTAGTCCACCTCGGCGGGGCGCAGGAATTTCGGGTCGATGACGACGTAGTCCTTCCAGTTCAGGCCGACGTGCCCGAAGGCGAGGTCGAGGAAGTCGCGGACCGAGTGCGCCTCACCCGTCGCGATCACGTAGTCGTCCGGTTTCTCCTGCTGCAGCATCAGCCACATCGCCTTGACGTAGTCCCCCGCGAAGCCCCAGTCGCGCTTCGCGTCGAGGTTGCCCATGCGCAGTTCCTTCTGCACGCCCAGCTTGATGCGCGCGACGGCGTCGCTGATCTTGCGCGTGACGAACTCCTTGCCGCGCCGCGGGCTCTCGTGGTTGAAGAGGATGCCCGACACCGCGAACATCTTGTAGCTCTCGCGGTAGTTCATCGTGATGTAGTGGCCGTACACCTTCGCCACCGCGTACGGGCTGCGCGGGTGGAACACCGTGTCCTCGCCCTGCGGCGGCTTGGCCGCGCCGAACATCTCGCTGCTGGACGCCTGGTAGAACTTCGCCTTCGGGCAGGCGAACCGCATCGCGTCGAGCATGCGCGTGACGCCCATCGCGGTGAACTCGCCGGTCAGCAGCGGCTGGCTCCACGAGGTGTGCACGAACGACTGCGCGGCGAGGTTGTAGATTTCGTCCGGCTTGATCTGCTCCATCATGTGGACGAGCGAAATCTCGTCGAGCAGGTCGCCCTGCACGAGCGTCACGCGGTCCTTGATGTGCTCGATGCGCTCGTGGGTCTCGGTGCTTGAGCGGCGGACGACGCCGTAGACTTCGTAGCCCTTCTCGAGCAGCCATTCCGCCAGGTAAGACCCGTCCTGGCCCGTGATGCCGGTGATCAATGCTTTCATTCAGTGTCCTCTTATCGTTGTGCGCCGCCCCACGTTTTTTGCAGGTAGGCCAGCCCTTCCGCCACCTCCGCTGCCGGGGTGCGCGACGACGGCTCAATCACGCGCACCATATCGGAAACCGCGAAGCGTTGGAAACGGCTAAAATCGATGTGCCCACGCGGGGGCATGACATGGTCCGTCGCCGGCGGGGCGACATCGTGGACGTGCATGCCGGCGAGATAGGGCGTCAGGCGCTCCAGCCAGCGCTCGTGGTTGATGAATCCGATGTTCTGGCGGATCTGGCCGTGGCCGATGTCGTGCCAGTAGCGGATGTGTTTCGCGCCGAACCGGGCGATGATCTGCTCGAATTCCACCTCGGTCGGGAACGCCTCCCACGTCGGCAGGTTCTCGATGCCCAGCAGGACGCCGGTCTCCTCAAGGACGGGCAGCAGGCGCTCCAGGCTCTTCAGCAACAACTCGAACTGGCGCGGGGCCTTGCGGTCGCGCTGCTCCTGCAACTTCAGGCGCAGCTTCTCGTAGCGCGGGCTGAACTGCTGCTGCGCGATGCACAGGTCGAACAACTGCGTGCTGATCATCGGCATCTCGACATTGCCGGAGTGGGTGACGACCACGCGCGCGCCGATTTCCGCCGCGAAGCGGATCGTGCGCAGGGTGTGGTGGATCGCGCTCTCGCGCTCCCGGTCGTCGCGGGCGGCGAGGGTCCAGATCTCCGGGTGCCCGCGCGTCGCGCCCATCGGGACCGGGCAGAAGTTGTGGACGCTGTCCACCTTCACGGACCCGTTGCGGATCATCGCCTGAACGCCGGGCACCAGCTCCAGGCGCAGGTCGTAGCCGAGTTCCAGCCGGCGGAAGCCGAGGTTGAGGATTTCCTCCACCATCGTCTCGCCGGACCCGTGCCGTCCCGCATTCCAGTGTGTCGAAAGCGCAAATTCCATGAGAACACTTCACCCTACCACGAAGGGCGCCCATCCATTAAATGCAAAACTCCCCGAGGGCGGGGAGTTCGCATATGCTCCGGGAGCACTTACACGTTGGTGCGCATGCGGGCGCGCGCTTCCTTGCGGCGCTTCCGCTCGCTCGGCTTCTCGTAATACCGGTGAGACCGGATTTCGCGCATGATGCCTTCTTTATCGAGCTTCTTCTTCAGGCGGCGGAGGGCTTTGTCCACCGATTCGCCTTTGCGTACTTTCACTTCGGCCACGTGTATGTGTCACTCCCTTCTCAGGTGCGGGATTCCAACCAACTCAAAGGGGCAGGAGGGTAGGTGGGCAACCGTCCGGTGTCAAACCCAACGACCGCGTTTGCAAGGAAGACGTCACACGCGGGCGGATGCGTTTAGCCGCGGCCGACGGAGTGATACGTAAACCCTTTGGCCCGAGCCACTTTTGGATCGAAGATGTTGCGCCCGTCGATGATGACGGGGCACTTCATCGCGGCTTTCAACTGGTCGAGGTCGAGTTTCTTGACCTCGGGCCAGTCGGTCAGGACCAACAGGAGATCCGCGCCGCGGGCGCACTCGATCGGGCTCTTGGCGTACTGCTGGCCGGGGTAGAGTTGGGCGAAGCGCTCCTCGGCGATCGGGTCCCAGAGGCGGAGTTTGGCGCCGGCCTCGATGAGTTGCGGCACGAAGTAGAGCGACGGCGACTCGCGGACGTCGTCGGTGCCCGGCTTGAACGCGAGGCCCAGCACGGCGACGACCTTGTCCTGGATGACCCACAGCTCGCGCTGGATCTTCTGCATCACGTGCTCGCGCTGCGTCTTGTTCACGCGCTGCACTTCCTTCAGCAACTCGAAGTTGTAGCCGAGGTGATCGGCGATCTGGACGAACGCGTCCACGTCCTTCGGGAAGCAGGAACCGCCGTAGCCGACGCCCGCTTTGAGGAACTGCGGTCCGATGCGCCGGTCGAGGCCCATGCCCTGCGCGACCTGCTCGACGTCCGCGCCGGCGAGTTCGCACACGCGGCTGACGGCGTTGATGAACGAGATCTTCATCGCGAGGAACGAGTTGGACGCGTGCTTCGTCAGCTCGGCGCTCGGCGGGTTCATCACCAGCAGCGCGCACTTCGTCTTGTCCACAATCGGCTTGTAGATGTCGCGCAGCAGCTTCTCCGCGCGGGGGCTTTCGACGCCGATCACGATGCGGTCGGGGTTGTATGCGTCCTCGATCGCCGTGCCTTCCTTGAGGAATTCGGGGTTCGACGCGACGTCAAACGGGATGTCGGCGCGCAGGTATTTCGTGACCGTGCGCTTGAGTTGCTCGTGCGTGTTCACCGGCACGGTGCTCTTCTCGACCAGCAGCTTGTAGTCGGTCATGTGCTCGGCGACCTGGCGGCCGACCTGCTCGACATAGGACAGGTTCGCCGCGCCGCGGTAGCCCGGCGGCGTGCCGACGGCGATGAAGATGACCTCGGCGAACTGCGTGCCTTCCGCGATGGACGTCGTGAAATGGAGGCGGCCCTCGGCGACGTTGCGGCGGACGAGCTCCTCCAGGCCGTCCTCATAGATCGGCATCTGGAGCTGCTTGAGCTGCTTGATCTTGTTCTCGTCGTTGTCGACGCAGAGGACATTGTGGCCCCAATCGGAAAAACAGGCGCCTGTGACCAGCCCCACATATCCGGTTCCTACGACGGTGATATTCATGCGCGCAATGCCTCCATGCGGAAAAGGCTGAAACTGTACCGGGGGGGCGCGCGCATTGCAACCCCCGGGAGATGCGCTACACTGGACCCATGAAATGGCGTTTGTTCGCAGTGGGCCTCGCCTTTGTGCTGGGCGGGGTGGGGTGTTCCAAAAAGCCGGAGCCTGCCGCGGCCCCCGCGCCGCTGGTCGTCGGCATGGAGCTGGCCTACCCGCCGTTCGAGATGACCGATGCCGCCGGCAAACCCGCCGGCATCAGCGTCGAATTGGCCGAGGCGCTGGCCGCACACCTCGGCCGCCCGCTGCGCGTGGAAAACATCCCGTTCGACGGCCTTATCCCGGCGCTTAAGACGGGGCGCATCGACCTGATCCTGTCGTCCATGACCGCCACGCCGGAACGAGCGCAGTCGATCGACTTTTCCCACCACTACCTGCGCACCGGCCTCGCGCTGCTCGTCGCGAAGGACTCCCCGGTCGGCGGCTACCGCGACCTCGCCCAGCCCGGACGCCGGGTTGCGGTGAAGCTGGGGACAACCGGGGAATTGTTTGCCCGCGACCGCATCCCCGAAGCCGAGGTCCATGTCCTCAAGGAGGAGTCCGCCTGCGTGTTGGAAGTCGTGCAGGGCAAGGTGGACGCGTTCATCTACGACCAGATGTCCGTCTTCCGCCACTGGAGCCGGAACAAGGAGGCGACCCGCGCGCTGCTGGAGGCGTTCCAGAAGGAGGACTGGGCCATCGGCATCCGGAAGGGCGACGATGCGATGCGCGAGTCGGTGAACGCATTCCTCGCGAAGTTCCGCGCCGACGGCGGCTTCGACCAGCTCGCCCGCAAACACCTCCCCGAGATGAAGCAGGCCTTCGACGAACTGGGCCATGATTTCGTTTTCTGAAGGCCAACCACGAATGGACACGAATCGACACGAATTCAGAGGGTGTCGCCCCGCGGTTTCCATTCGTGTGAATTTGTGTTCATTCGTGGTTCTCCCATGAACACTCAAGATTGGCTCATCGCGCCGCGGGGTGGGGCGGGGTCGTGGGGCTGGCGCGCGGCGCATACGGTGGTGATCCTCGCGGCGCTGGCGGCGGGACTCCATTTCGCGTTCGCGCAGATCGCGTATCACTGGAACTGGGGCGGCATCTGGACCTATCGCGCGCGATTCGTGGAGGGCTGGCTTGCGACGCTCGGGATCTCCGCCGCCTCCCTCGTCTTGAGTGTCGCCATCGGCCTCTGCGCCGCGCTTGCGCGCCGTTCGCGGCTGCTGCCGCTGCGCCAGGCGGCGCTGGTGTATGTCGAGTTGATCCGCGGCACGCCGTTGCTCGTGCAGATCCTGATCTTCTTCTACGTCGTCGCGAACGCGTTCGGCGTGCATGACCGGTTTGCCGCGGGCGTGTTGATCCTCTCCCTCTTCGCCGGCGCCTACATCAGCGAAATCATCCGCGCGGGCATCGAGAGCGTCGGCGCGAGCCAGTTGGAATCCGCGCGCGCGATCGGCCTCACCCCGGCGCAGACGTATCGGTTCGTGATATTCCCGCAGGCGATCCGGCAGGCGCTGCCGCCGCTGTCCGGCCAGTTCGTGTCGCTTGTGAAGGACTCGTCCCTCCTCAGCATCATCGCCATCAACGAATTCACCCTGAGCGCGCAGCAGGTGAACAGCTACACCTACAGCACGCTGGAAAGCTACCTCCCCCTCGCGTTCGGCTACCTGCTTGTGACGCTGCCGTTGTCGTGGTTCAGCCGGTATCTGGAGCATCGCTTCGCATATGAAGAGTGAGGAAATGCAGAATGAAGAATGCAGAAAGCAGAAAATCCCCTCCTGGGAGGGGGCTGCGAAGCAGGGGGGGGCTCTTCCCTGACACCCGACACCTGACACCTTCTTCCCCCCCATCCCCATGCTGCTCGAACTCCAAAACCTCACCAAATCCTTCGATGGGCGCCCCGTCCTGCGCGACCTCAATTTGTGTGTCGAGGCGCGGGGCGCGCTGGTGTTGGTCGGGCCGTCGGGCGGCGGGAAATCCACGCTGCTGCGCATCCTCGCGGGCTTGGAATATCCCGATGCCGGCGCGGTGCGGGTGGACGGTGGCGCGCTGGTGTTTGAGGAGGCGGCGTTGCGGGCGCATCGACGCCAGGTGGGCGTCGTGTTCCAGGCCATGAACCTGTTCCCGCACCTCACCGCGCTGGAGAACATCACGCTCCCGCTGGTCCGCGTACACGGCCACGCACCCGCGCAGGCGCGCGACATCGCGCTGGACCATCTCGGCCGGTTTCAACTCGCGGACCACGCGCACAAACGGCCCGCGCAGATGTCCGGCGGCCAGCGCCAGCGCGTCGCCATCGTACGCGCCGTGGCCATCCGCCCGCGCCTGCTCCTCTTCGACGAACCAACCAGCGCGCTGGATCCCGAAATGACCGCCGAGGTCCTCGACATGATCGGCGAACTGCGCGCCGAGGGCCGCGACCTCGTCCTCGTCACCCACCACCTCGCCTTCGCCCGCACCGTCGCCGACCACGCCCTTTTCCTCGCCGACGGCCGCATCGTGGAAGACGCCCCCCGCGACACGCTCTTCGCCGCGCCCAACGACCCCACCGTCAAACGCTTCCTCGACCGCGTGCTGAAATACTGACCGCAGGAAAGGGCCGAGCCCGCGAAACACGCGAACGGCGCGAACATGAAGCGTGAATTTTGTGAATGGGGAAAGGTACCCTTTCTCTGAAGTCCATCATTCCCCAAATCCCGAATTGGCAATCTCCTTATCATCTTCCAATCGGCTGAGTATCGGTTCGTATGGAATCCGATGGGGATTGACATATTCGCTATTCGCGAATAGCGTATCTCCATGGTGTTGAAACCACAAGATGTTCTGGTTGTGCTTAAGTTGGTGGCGTCGGGGGGATTGAACTTTACGTTCGCACAGCTGGGTCAGCAGATTGGGATGAGTGCCTCGGAGTCGCATCAGGCCTTTCATCGGGCGCGCCGCGCGGGGCTCGTTCAGCCCGTGTTTAATCAGCCGGTTAAGGGCGCCGTTGCGGAGCTGTTGATTCATGGGCTCAAGTACGTCTTTCCCGTGCATCCCGGTGGGCGGACCCGTGGGATGCTCACGGGAGTTGCCGCGCCACCCTTGAGCGCATCGTTCAACGTGGGGACTGCCGACCGGGATGTATTTGTCTGGCCCGACCCTGAAGGGAGCCATGCGGGCCTCGAAATTAGACCGCTCTGTCGTTCTGTTCCCGTCGCAGCCAGGCAGGATGCCCGGCTGTACGAGTGGCTGGTTGTCGCCGATGTGCTGCGCGGCGCGGGACGCGCCCGTGAACGAGAGCTCGCGGAGGAATGGGTTCGCGGGAGATTGGAGAACGATGCGAGCCGTTGATCTTGATGCGGTTGCCAGGGTTGCCCGCCGACTGGAGCGACTCGGAATCGATCACGCCTTTACGGGTGGCGCGGTGGTCGGATTGCTGCTGGACAATCCGGAGCTTATCCAGATTCGTCCAACAAACGATGTGGATGCCATTGCAGCAGTCCTCACGCGCGCGGCCTACATCGAGATGGAAGAACGGCTGCGCGGATTGGGGTTTCGCCACGACACCTCCGAGGGCGCTCCGGTTTGCCGCTGGATGTACGAAGGAATAAAAGTGGATGTCATGCCTGCTCGAGATCAGACCGGGCAGTTCGCCGATCGATGGTTTGAGTATGCCTTAACCACGGCTTGTCCCGTGATCCTTCCGGGAGTGACCGCGCGCGTTGTTCGCGCGACATCGTTTGTTGCGACAAAGCTTACCGCATTCGAGGATCGCGGCGAAAATGATTACCGCGGAAGCCATGATTTAGAGGATGTGTTGACCGTTGTTGATGGCCGTTTGTCGCTGGCGGCGGAACTTCAGGCCGAGCGCCCGGATCTGCGGCGCTATGTGGGCTCAACGCTGAGAGGCCTTCTTTCCCGCGCTGCCTTTTACGATGCAATTCCCGGCCATTTGCCGCCCGACCATGCGAGTCAGCAGCGTCTGCCTTTGCTGATCGGTCGGCTGGAAGAATTGGCTTCACTCGGGAACGAATTGGGCGAGGACTCCCCCTCGTGAGTTTCGCGGCGAAAGGGAGGGTTGTGAATTGCGCGGTGGGTTGAACTGATTTGGGAGAGGATTGAATTGATCAGCGCCGTACTCAACTGGCTGTTGCGTCCGTTCCGGAAAGCGCCGGCGCCTCGGCTGAATTCGTTTTTGGCGAAGGTGTCGGGGGTGGTGCATGTGGGGGCGAATGTGGGGCAGGAGCGGAATCGGTATCGGGCGGCGGGGCTGAAGGTGCTTTGGGTGGAGCCGATTCCGGAGGTGTTCGCGCGGCTTGCGGAGAATCTACGGGGCTATGAGGGACAGGCGGCGGTGCAGGCGCTGGTCACGGATGTGGATGACAGGGAGTATGCGTTCCACATCGCCAGCAACGAGGGCGTGTCGTCGTCCATCCTCGAGCTGGCGCAGCACAAGGACATCTGGCCGGAGATCGACTTCACCTCGACGATTCGCCTCACGAGCGTGACGCTGGCGACGCTGTTCGCGCGGGAGGGTCTGAATCCCCGAGACTATCAGGCGCTGATCCTCGACACGCAGGGCTCGGAACTGCTCGTCCTGCGCGGCAGCGTCCCGCTGCTGCATTACTTCGCCTACATCAAGGTCGAGGCGTCCGACTTCGAAGCCTACAAAGGATGCTGCACTGTCGCGGACATCGACGCCTTCATGCGGGAACACGGCTTCCGCGAAATCGCCCGCACCCCCTTCGCCACGCGCGCGGCGGGTGGAAGCTGTTTCGATTTGGTCTACCAGCGGATCGCCGCGGCGCAGGCCTGACCGGGCGGATCAGGGCGATTGCAGGATGCGGTAGTAGCCGGAACCGGGTCCGGTCTGGTGCCACGCATTGCTGACGGGGAACTGCTGCGGGTTGCCCGCGGTCCGCAGCAGGGTCCACGGACCCTCCGCGGCGTGGCCCGGTCCCGTCGCGTGCCAGAGCGTGGTGGTCTTGCCCTGCACGACAGGCCATTCGAGCGCGGACAGGAGCGGCGCGGATAGTTGGAAAACCGACAGGGGATCGGCGGGATCGGTGCAGGCCAGGTATTCGTGCCGGTTCCCGGCGCGATCGCCATCCGCGTCTCCCTCCGCGCCTTCCGCTCCTGCGGCAGACGCTGGATCCAGGCCGAACGCGTCCTCCCACGCATCGGGCAGACCGTCGCCGTCGCGGTCGGGGTCCGCGGCGTCGTTCACCCCGTCGCCGTCGAGGTCGCCGGGGTCGAGGCGCACGAACTCATTGCTGCCGAGCAACTGCCCGTCGCCGTTGCCGGCGGGCGCCTGCGCCACGGTCACCAGCGCGCCGCCATCGCCGCTCCCGTACGGCGCCGCGGCGAGGTACACCGCCGTGGTGAAGCCGGGGCCGAGCAGCGCCCCGAGATCGAGCACACCTTCCAGCCAGCCGCCGTTTTCGAAATACGTCGTCGCGCGCGCAAGGGCGAGGTTGGTGATCTGCGCGGACGCGGCGTCGAACCAGCCTCGGAACTCGTTGTCGTTTTCATCCGCAAGATACGCCAGCCACGCGGCGGCCTGGCCCGACTTGGCCCACGGCGCCGCGCGCGCCGCAGCGGGATTCGTCGCGATGAAGATGAAGTGGTCGTTGCCCTCGCCGGCATCCTGCGTCGCGACGTAGAGGTAGCGCCCATCGAACCGGGTGCGCAGCACCAGGCCGTTTTCGGCCACGACGGTGGAGAGCCGGTCGGCGAGCCCCTCCATCGGATAGTGGCGGACATCCGTCGGGTTCTGGGTCGCCGTCGCCTGCGCGGGATCGGTCTCGCCGCCCTCGACCTGGCCGTTGCCGTTGAGGTCCTCCTGGCCGTCGAGCAGGCCGTCGTTGTCCGTGTCGGGATCGGCCGGCAGTGTGTTCCCGTTGGCCGCCTCGCGCGCATCCGGCAGCCCGTCGCGGTCGTAGTCCGCCGCCGGGCCGGGCAGGCGCATCGTGGCGAGCACCGGGTAGTGGTCGGAGGGATACTGGAGGCGGGTGGCGCTGGTGTTCAGGTTCGTCGCGAGGGCCGCGTCGTAGACGACCTGCGCGGTGAGCGCGGTGAACCCGCCCCGGTGCAGGATCCAATCAATCCGCTCGTTCGCCGCGCGGACGCCCCCGGCATATCCGTGCAGCGTGCCGGAATTATTCCACGAGCCGTGCACCTGCTGCCAGCTGTCGGTGAAATCGCCGGTGACGTTGTTGGTGGTGTGGCTGCCCGTGAACAGCCGCCAGGCCGCCGCGTCCTGGGTGCAGTTGAAATCGCCGCAGACGATGGCCAGCGGCGAGCGCGGATGCCGCTCCGCCCGCGTCCGCGCATCATCGGCGATCAGCGCCGCGCTGCGCGCCTGGGGATCGCTGTTGAAGTCGAAGTGCGTGGTGTAGAAAAAGAACGTCTGCCCCGTCGCCTGCCAGCGGAAGCGGCCCCACAGCGCGAGGCGCGGGAAGGCCAGCCCCATGTTGGGGAAATAGGCGTAGGGATTAAAATTCGTGCCCGGCGGATTATTCCAGTAGCCGCCGCCCGGCTGCGGGCCGAGCGCAAAGACCCCGCGGTCCAGCAGGTCGAGCGTCGCCGGGTTCCACGCGAAGGCCGCGTTCTCCAGGCCGCCCCCGCCGCTGGGCCGGTTGCGGTCGAACTGGTAGCCCGGCAGCAGCGACGCGAAGTCGTCCAGCTGCCCGGTCTCACCCTCCTGGAGCGCGACGAGGTCCGGCTGGTGCGCCAGCACGACGTCGCGGGCGACCAGTCGACGGGCCGGGGCCTGGTTCACATTCTGCCACGCGTTGTCGCCGTCCGGCGCGGAGGCGTACCGCAGGTTAAACGTCATCACCCGGATGACGTTGGTTGCTCCGCCCGCCGTGGCGAACCCGCCCACCAGGCCCGCCAGGACGACCGCCCGCAAGGCGCATCGATACCCCATCCGGCCAGCATACGGGGGCGCCCGGCCGCTGGCAATCGTCCGGCCCGCGCCCCCCAGATTCTTCACTGGACACCGGACACCGGTCACTGGTTACCTCCTCCGCACGATGAACATTCTTCTCCTCGGTTCCTCCGGCTTTCTCGGGCGCGAAGTGGTTCGCGCGTTTGGCGATCACGCGCTCACGGCGGTCAGCCGGCGCGGGGGCGGCGGCGCGCGCGCGGCGGATATCCGCGATCCGGATGTCGTGCGCGGGCTGGTCGACGAGACGCGGCCGGACGCCGTGTTGCTGCTCGCGGCGTATCGCGAGCCCGACGTGTGCGAGGACAACCCGGGCGAGGCGCGTCGGCTGAACGTCGAACCCGCGCGCGCGCTGCGCTCGTGCCTGCCCGCGGCGACGCGCCTGTTGTTTGTCAGCACGGACTACGTGTTCGATGGCGAACACCCGCCGTACACCGAGACGTCGCCGCGGTCCCCGGTCAGCGTGTACGGGCTCACGAAGGCCGAGGCGGAGGACGCGCTCGCCGGGCGCCCGAACACCACGATCCTGCGCGTGCCGCTGCTGATCGGCGGCGGCGCGACGCTGGCGGACTGCGGGTTCATCGGCCAGATGGTCGAGGCGGTCCGCGGCGGGCAGCCGCAGCTCGCGGACGACGTGTTGATGCGGTTCCCGACGTGGACGCGCGACGTCGCCGGCGCCATCCGGTTCCTCGTCGAGCGCGGGGCCGACGGCCTGTTCCACTACGGCGGCGCGCGCGGCGCGACCCGCTACGCGTGGACCGTCGAGACCGCGAACCTGCTCGGCCTCCCGCACGCCCACTTCACCCCGTCCAAAGCCATCATCCAGCGCAAGGCCCGCCGCCCGTTCAACAGCCAGCTCAACGACGACAAAATCCGGGCCCTGGGGTATACTCGCCACACCGACTTCGCGGACGTGGTGCGAACCGTGCTGTCGGAACTGTAGCCGCGCGGCGGTGGGAAAATGGGGGGGGGGACGTTTTGCAACGTCTGTAAAAAATGGGTGGGCGCGTTTCCAACGTCTGTAAAATCTTTTTTGCCGCCGCCTGCCTTTCCGTCGCGGCGCGGGCGGAGGTGGCGTGGCGGACGCCGGTGTCATTTACCGCGGTGTCCAATACGGGGATTGGCCGGAGCCTGTACGTGGTGGGGAATCAGCCGGAGCTGGGCAACTGGCAGCCGACGGGTGCGGTGCGGCTCTCGGTGGCGGCGGGCACGAACTGGTCCGGCCAGGTGGCGATCCGCTCGGGTGCGAGCGTCGAGTACAAGTTCATCAGCCGCGTCGATTCCAGCGGGCAGCATTGTGAGAACACGAATGTCGTGTGGACGGGCGGGGCGAACCTGACATCGTCCGTCCCGGCGCATCCGGTGGCGCCGTATGCCGGGAAGACGATGTACTACCACTCGTCGTGGACGAGCGCGTTCCTGTTGTTCTCCACGGACGGCACGAATTTTTCGTCGACGAACATGACGCAGGTCGGCGCGGGGCGGACGGGCGGGGAGTACCTCTATCGCGTCAGCGGGTTCGGCGTGGCGGGCGCGCCGGTGCAGTTTGTGCCCAGCGGCTTTCTCGGCGGCACGCAGTTCTATGACAACGCGCCGTATCCGGGCTACGGGTCGGGCGACTACTACACGCCGCTCGATGTCTTTTTCCTGCAGGGCGGCCAGATCTTCAACTACTGGCCGCCGGCCGCGCCATCGGCCAGCCAGATCGTCACGACGTTCGTTGGGTCATCGTTTGGCTCCATCCCGGCGCGGAATGTCCGTGTGTACCTGCCGCGCGGTTATACCAACAGCGCATGGCGGCGCTACCCGGTGCTGTACATGCACGATGGGCAGAACGTGTTTGCGCCGGGCGGCGCGTTCGGCTGCTGGGGGGTCGAGAGCACGATGGATCGTGAAATCAGCCAGGGGCGGGTGCGGGAGACGATCGTGGTGGGGGTGTTGGATGTGGGGAACCGGCTGTCGGAATACTGCCCGCCGGGCGACACGGCGGCGGGCAATCCGGGCAACGCGAAGGAATATGCGAACTTTCTCATTCACAATGTGCGGCCGCATGTGGATGCCGCGTTTCGCACGCTGAACGATCCGGGCAATACGCTGACGATCGGGTCGTCCATGGGGGGCTTGGTTTCCGCCTATCTCGGGCTGGAGACCAATGTGTTCGGGAAAGTTGGGCCGATGTCGCCCTCGTTCTGGACGGCGTCGAATTTTGTCGGACGGATCGCGACGAATGCGCTGCCGCTCGTTCGGTTTTACATGGATTGGGGCACGGGCAACGAAGCCAGTTCCATGTGGAATCCGTGCTGGGGGGTCGTCGCGGCGCTGGATCGCAACGGGTACAGCCGGGGTCAGGATTTGCTTCCCGTCGTCGGGTGCGGACAGGATCACAACGAGGCGGCGTGGTCCAATCGCTTCCCGGTTGCCGCACGGTTCCTGCTCTCGCCGTGGGATGAACCAAACCGACTCGCGCAGGAGGAGCATCCGCCGCGGGTGGGGTGGAGCGGGGCGACCGGGGTGGTGCATCGGTCGCTGGCGGGGTTCCGCTATCGGCTGGAGCAGGCGAGTGATCCGGGGGGGGCGTGGGCGTCGGTCCAGACCTCGGCGGTGGAAGCGCTGCCGTGGTCCAGCGTGGAGTTTGGGGCCTCCGGCGGGGCCGAAATCCGCCTGTTCCGCAGCGTGGCGGAAATGCCGTAAGGCGTTTGGAATACGACTGATAGGACGGATAGGACCTATCCTCAAAAAGAATTAGCTCGGCCCTCACTTGACTTAAACGGTTTAGTTGTTAGCTTCGACCGTTTGTTGGGGCGAGGAAGGCTTGCCGTGCGGGAGTGTGCGGGGGCGTGATCGCTCGACAGACCGGCTGGGTGGCCAGCCGGCATGAAGTTCAAGGGTACAAGGGAGATCCTTCATGAAGCAGGGTGTCGAGTTCAAGCGTGGGGTCTGGGTTGCGGTGGCCGTGCTGGGGACGTCCGTGTCGTTCGGTGCGCCGATCGGGGCGGGTGTGTTTTTCCCCGCGCCTGAGTCCCGGTATGAGGTCGCGGCGCGGTTGGCACTGCCGGTGCCGGCCCCCGCGCGTCCGCAGGCGCCGGTGTTGGACCAGCGGCTGATCGCCGATTTGCTGGTCGATTCCATCGTGCAAATTGAATCGGGCGGCAATCCGCGCACCGTCGGCTCCAAGGGGGAGCGCGGCCTGATGCAGATCAAGGCCGACACCTGGGGCGAAGTGACGCGCCAGGTGTTCGGAGCGCGTATCTCGTTTTCCCGGGCGTTCGAGGCGGACCTGAACCGCACGGTCGGCGCGTCCTATCTCGCCCAGCTCCAAACATTCCTCCACCGCCATCGCGCCCAGTGGAAAGCCGATGAGCGCTCCCTGTTGCTCGCCTGCTACAACGCCGGTCCCGAGCGCGTGCGCCGCAGCGGGTTCGACCTGCGCCGGTTGCCCGCCAGCACGCAGGACTATGTGAAGCGGGGCGGCGCGCTGCACGACAGTTTCCTCGTCGAGCACAACATCTCGACCCGCCAGGTGCGCCTGGCGATGGATGCGACGCGTCGCTCGGGCGGCGCCTGAGCGTGGCTCCGCCGCGCTTGTTTCCGCGCGGGGCCTGTGATAGGAGAGGGGCCGTTTAGGAGATCCGCATGCAACCGAACATCGACATATCCGACGTCCTGCGCCGCAGTTTCGACCTCTACAAGGAAAACATCACGACGCTGCTGATCGCGACGTTCCTCGCGTTCGTCATTTCGCTGCTGTCCGTCGGCATCCTCGCGGGCCCGATGTTCGCCGGGCTCGTGCTGATCACGCTGGGGCTGATCGACAAAAAACAGCCGAAACCGGATGTCGGCGACCTGTTCAAGGGCTTCAACCACTTCCTGCCGGCGCTCGTGTATGTGATCCTGGTCTTCGTGGCCTCGTTCCTCGGCCAGATCATCCTGGGGATCATCCCGATCCTGGGCATGTTCCTGCCGACGCTGTTCTCGCTGGCGCTGGGCACCGTGACGCTGTTCGCGTTGTTCTACATCGTCGAAAAGCAGATGGACGTCGTCGCCGCGCTGCAGAAGAGCTACGAAGTCGTGAAGACCAACTTCTGGATCTTCTTTGCGATCTACATCGTGGCCAGCGTGATCAGCGCCATGGGCATGATCGCCTGTTTCATCGGCGTGTTCGTCACGGCGCCCATGTACTACTGCATGGTTTCGGTGCTTTACCGCGACCTGCATCCCGCGCCCGCCTCCGCCTGACGGGGGGCAGCGCCTCGGGTCCGTGTCATCAAGCCATCAGTTGCGTTGGGTTTGGGGCGCACTGTGTGCGGTCAGCCTGCTCGCCGTTGTCCTCGGCATGGCGCTTCCGCTGGAATCCCGCGTCGGGCTGCGCTGCGGGTTCCTGTCCCTGACCGGGTGGCCCTGTCTGTTCTGCGGGATGACGCGCGCATTCCTTGCCGCGGGACACGGCGCGTGGGCGGAGGCCTTCCGGCAGTCGCCGGTGGGCGCGTTGCTGTTTCCCGCCACGGCGGCATTTGCCGTGTGGAGCGGGTGGCGCGTGTGGCGCGGACGTACGCCCGCGTTGCGCGTCCCGGCCGGCGCATGGATCGCGCTGGCCGTGGCGTTGCTGGCGAACTGGCTGTATCGCCTCGCCGCGGGGTTGAAGTGAGCGGTGGGAGGATCGGTGTCGGGTGTCAGGTTTCAGGGAAGCGTATTAATCTTCCTGACACCTGACACCGGAACACTGAACCCTCAAACGACCGTGACGCCGCGGCGTTTCAGGTCCGCGTCGATCTCGGATTCCGCCGCCGACCAATGCTCGGACGAGTCGCCCTGGAATCCGTGCTTCTCGGCGCGGAAGTAGGCGGCCTGTTCGATCATGCGCTGGCGCTCGGCCTTGCTCACCATCGTCGGCTTCGGCGCGACCGGCTTGGCGGGCGCCACCGGAGCTGCGGGCTTCGCGACGACGGGCGTCGCGGGCGCCACGGGTTTGGCCGGGGCCGGGACGACCGGCTTGGCCGGGGGCGTCACCGCCGCCTTGACCGCTGCCGGGGCCGGCTGGCCCTTCGTTTCAGCCTCAGCCGCAGCCGCCGCTACCGCTTTGGCCGTCGGAACCTTGGAAGTTTTGGCCACAGGGGCCTTTTTCGTACGCACTGTCTTTTTGGATGTATCAGCCATGATATTTCCCTCCTGATATAACCCGGCATGGCTTGGGTAATAGGGGCCGGTATAGGAAAGAAGCCCCGCCAATGCAAACGTTTTAGCGTTAGTTTTTTCTTTGCCTGCCGCACGTTCCCCGCGCACTATGAGCCCCCGTTTGACCCGTTGAGCCCCACGGCCTCGACTTTAGCGAATAAGATATGAGTAAGTCATTTATTGATAACACGTTGGAACAAACGTTTACGGCGTGGTCTCGCGCGCGGTTTGCCGAGGTCTTTCCGGACGCGGATTTGGCGGCGGTCAACCTGGAGGTGGTGCCGACGGCGGACGAGCGGTTTGGGGACTACCAGTGCAACGCGGCGATGGCGGTGGCGAAGAAAGTGAAACTCGCGCCGCGCGACGTGGCGAACCGGCTGCTGGACGGGGCGGCGTTGCCGGAGGGGGTGGCGCGGGCGGAAATCGCCGGCCCGGGCTTCATCAATTTCCATCTCGATGCGGCGGCGCTCGCCCGTCGCCTTGAACAGATGCAGGCGGATGCGCGGCTCGGTGTGCCCGCCGCCGGTTCGGGTCGCACGGTGGTCCTCGACTACTCGAGCCCGAACATCGCGAAGCCAATGCACATCGGCCACATCCGGTCCACGGTGATCGGCAATGCGCTGGACCGGCTGCACCGGTTCCTCGGCTATCGCGTGATCGCGGACAACCACCTCGGCGACTGGGGCACGCAGTTCGGCATCCTGATCATGGGCTATCGGAACTTCCTCGACGCCGGCGCGCTCGCGGCGGACCCGATCGCGGAGCTGGAGCGGCTGTACGTCAAAAGCTACGAGAAGTCCAAGGAGGACGAGGGGTGGCTGAACCAGGCCCGCGCGGAACTGGTGAAGTTGCAGCAGGGCGACGCGGCGAACCGCGCCTTGTGGGAGCAGTTCGTCCGGCTGAGCCTCGGTGAATTCGAGAAAATCTACGCGCGACTCGGCGTCCGCTTCGACCTCGCCCGCGGCGAGAGTTTCTACAACGACCGCCTGCCCGGCGTCATCGACCAACTCACCGCGAAGGGACTCGCGGAGGAGAGCGAGGGCGCGCTGGTGGTGAAGCTCGATGACGAGAAACTGCCACTCTGCATCGTGCGCAAGAGCGACGGCGCGTTCAACTATGCGACGACCGACATCGCCACGGTGCAGAGCCGCGCGGAGGAGTTCGCGCCGGATGCGATCATTTATGTCACCGACGAGCGCCAGCAGCTGCACTTCAAGCAGTTCTTCGCCGTCGCGCGCAAGCTCGGCGTCGCGACGCGGCTCGTCCACGTGTGGTTCGGCCTGATGCGGCTGCCGGAGGGCACGTTCTCCACGCGGCAGGGCAACGTCATCAAGCTGGAGCGCCTGCTCGACGAGGCGGAGTCGCGCGCGCTCGCGATTGTGAAGGAGAGCAGCCCGCAGATGGACGACGCCACGCACCGCGCCGTCGCCCGCGCGGTCGGCATCGGCGCGGTGAAATACGCCGATTTGAGCCAGAATCCGCAGAGCCTTGTGACATTCTCCTGGGACAAGGCGCTCGCGCTCGACGGCAATTCCGCGCCGTACCTGCAATATGCCTACGCCCGCATCGCGAGCGTGCGCGACAAGTACCGCGAGCAGTTCCCGGGCCGCCGGTTCGAGGAGGCGCCCATCGCGTTGGGCGAAGCCATCGAGCGGAAACTCGCCCTGCGCCTCGTGCGCTTCCCCGACCTGCTGATGCGGGCCGCGGGCGCGTACAAGCCGAACATGGTCTGCGAATACCTCTTCGACCTCGCGCAGGTGTACAGCACGTTCTACCAGACCGTGCCCTTCCTGAAGGCGGAGGAGGGCGTGCGCGAAAGCCGCATCCGCCTGTGCGACGTGACCGCGCGGGTGATCAAGCAGGGCCTGGAGCTGCTCGGCATCGACGCCCCCGAACGGATCTGATTCGTCTGTAGCCGCGCGTGCCGAGCGCGGCCCGGCGGCGAAAAAAGGAGCGGGCACGAGGCCCGCTCCTTTTTCATCGTTTCCGAATCGGCGACTATTTGTATTTCACCGAGCAGCCGTACGGCTTGGTCTGCGACGTCGCGACGGCGCGACCCGCGGCGATGTCGTCCAGCGCGGCCTTCACGTAGTTGAGCGAGCTCGGGATGTCCTCCGGGTCGGTGGACGGCTTGTTGTCGATCGCGCCCTGGTAGACCAGCGTGCCCTCGGCGTTGATGACATACATGTGGGGCGTGGTCTTCGCGCCATAGGCCTTGCCGATCGTTCCGTCTTCGTCGAGCAGCACGGCGGCGGCGGCGCCCTTCTTGTCGGCGTTTACCTTCTGCCACTTTGCGGCGTCATGATGGCCCTGCTTGCCGGGCGCGGAAGAGCAGATCGAGAGCCAGACGATGCCCTTCTCCGCTGCTTCGCGCTGCATCGCGGGGATGTTGTCGCTGTCGTAGTGCTTCACGACGAACGGGCACCCGTGGTTGACCCACTCGAGCACGACGGTCTTGCCCCGGTAGTCGGTGAGGCTGTGCGTGTTGCCGTTGATGTCGTTGAGCGTGAAGTTCGGCGCGGCGGAGCCGGTCGCCACTTCCGCGTGCGCGATGCTGAAGGACGCGGCCAGGGCGGCCAGCGCCGTAAGGATGCTGCGTTTCATGTCAGAGGTCTCCTTCGCTCCCGTGTGTTCATCCGAGGGCCGGCGCCCGCGGGGCGCTCGAGTTCCGGCCAAAGTCGCCTAATCTACACCATCGTTCACTGAATTCCAGCGAGGGCGTCCAACACGAGGCCCGGGGTCAACACTTCCGGCAGGACGCTCGGCGGGGTGGCGGCGTCGCGGCCATACAGGACGTAGAGGGGCACGCCGCTGCGGCCGAACTCCGCGAGCGCGCGGGTGATGACCTCGTCGTGGTCGGTCCAGTCCGCGCGGAGGGTTGCGACGCCGAGCGCGCGGAATTGCGCCTCGACCTCCTTGTTGTAGAGCGCGATGCGCTTGTTGGCCTGGCAGGTGATGCACCACGCGGCGGTGAAGTCGATGAAGACCGGCGTGCCCGCGGCGCGCAATTCGGCGACGCGTTCGGGGGAGAACGGTTCCCACGTCACGCCGCCCGCGGTGACGTGGGCGCCGCCGGACTCCGCGCGGGTCGGTTCGTGCGAGAGCGTGCCGGCGAGCGCCGCCACAGCGATGCCCGTCGCGACCACGCGCGCCCACAGCCGCGTGCGGAACGGGCGATGCAGCGCGCCCCATCGGCCCGCGATCCACGCGGCGAGCGCCAGCGCCAGGAAGAGCACCGCCATCCGGATCACCGTGTCCGCGCTGGTTTGCAGGCTCAGCACCCACAGCAACCACACCACCGTGGCCATCATCAGGAAGCCCATGAACTGCTTCATCGACTCCATCCACGGGCCGGGCCGCGGGACCTTGCGAATCAAGCCCGGCATCGCGGAGAGCAGCACGTAGGGTGCCGCCATGCCGGCGCCGAGCGCTGTGAAGATGGCGAGCGCGCCGGCCGTGGGCAGGGCGAGCGCATACCCGAGCGCCGCGCCCATCATCGGCGCCGTGCACGGCGTCGCGACGATGGTGGCGAGCAGGCCGCTGAAGAAGGAGCCGCTCAATCCGCTTTTGGATTGCAGGCCCTGGCCCGCGCCGGTGAGCGACAGCCCGATTTCAAAAAGGCCGAAGAGGCTGAGGCCGAGCGCAAAAAACAACGCGGCCAGCGCCATGACGATCCGCGGCTCCTGCAACTGGAAGCCCCATCCGATTTCCGCTCCGCCCGCGCGCAGCGCAAGCAGCGTGCCGGCGAGCGCCCAGAAGCACACCAGCACTCCGGCGGCAAACACGAACCCGTGCGCCAGCAGGCGTCCCCGCGATTCGCCCGCCTGTTCGACGAAGCCGAGCAGCTTGATCGAAATCACGGGGAACACGCACGGCATCAAATTGAGCACCAGCCCGCCGCCAAACGCCAGCAGCAGGGCGAGGGGGAGGGTCATGGCGCCGGTTTCCGGCGCGGGCGCGACGGGGGCCGTTTGCAGCGGCACATCGATTCGCAACGCGGGACGCGTTCCGTCAGGCAGCCAGCCTTTTGTGGTTACGGCGACACCCTGGATGCGATCGGGCCACGCGCCTGCGGTCGCGGATCGGGGGACAGTCAGGGTGACCGTGTTGCCGTCACGTCCCACTTTTTGTTCCGCCGCGTGGTCAATCAGTTCATTGGAGTCGGGAAAGAAGGTCAGGTCGTCCAGCGCACCGGGTCCCCGGAACGTGAGCACGAGCGCGTTGTCCTTTCGCGCGGCTTCGATCTGCCAGTCGTTTAGCTGATCGACCGGCAGGGCGGCGCGCGCAGCGGCGAAGGCCGGGGCGTGGCGGATGTCTGCTGGCGCCTCCGCGGCGACGGGCAGGGTCAGCTCCAGTTGCGCGCGGCCGGGGATGCAGACCTCCTTGCACATCAACCAGTCCGCGCGCGCGTTCAGCGTCACGGCCGTTTGCGTCAGCGTGGCGGGCGGCGTGATTTCGACCAGCAGCAGCACTTCACCCTCATAGCCGTAGCTCATCAGCGGCGGCGTGGCGATGGCTTGGGGATGGGGCCAGACGATGGGGCCGGCGGAAAACCCTTCGGACAGGCTCCACTTGAGTTTGGTTTCGAGTCCCGAGTCGCCCGCATTCTTCCAATACGTGTGCCAGTGCTCATCCATCACGAGGCGCAGGCCCACCCAGAAGGGTTTGCCGGCCGTGACGGCCGTCGGCTCGGCGATCAGCTCCGCCTCCACGTGTTTATCGCGCACAGGCGCGGCGGGTGCGGACAGCGCCATCGCGAAAACAAAAAGTGAAAACAGAAACTTCATCATCATGGATTTGACCGGCGGCGCCGGGCCTTGCTCAAAGATGAGTCGATATTTGGCGGCATTCCTTACGATCCGCGGCTGTCCACGCCGCGCTCGTATTCACCGGCCTTCCGCAATTCGCGCTTGAGGATCTTGCCCGCCGCGTTTTTGGGCAGCTGCGGGATGAGGTTGAATTTGCGGGGGATTTCGTGGCGCCCGAGGTTGTCGCGGCAGTGCTGGCGCAGGTCCGCGGCGGTGGCGGCCGCGCCCTCCTTGAGCGCGATGAACGCGACCGGGATTTCCCCGTGCAACTCGTCGGGCTCGCCGACGACCGCCGCCTCGCGCACCGCCGGGTGCTTGTAGAGCACCTCCTCGATGACGCGCGGATAGACGTTCATGCCGTTGACGATGATCATGTCCTTCTTGCGGTCCACGATATAGAAGTAGCCGTCGTCGTCCTCCGTGCCGAGGTCGCCGGTGCGGAACCATTCGCCGAAAAAAGCCTCCTTCGTTTCGGCTTCGTGGTTCCAGTAGCCCTTCATCACGTTCGGCCCGCGCACGACGATCTCGCCGATCGTGCCGTGCGGCACCTCCTGTCCGCGCTCGTCCACGATCTTCATGTCGACGCGCGGCACGGGCAGGCCGACGGACGCCGGTTTGCGCACCCCGCCGATCGGATTCACGCACGTCACCGGCGAGCATTCCGTGGGGCCGTCGCCCTCATAGACGAATTTGCCGAACTTCGCCTCGAACTGGCGCATCACCTCCACCGGCATCGCCGCGCCACCGGAGACGGCATAGTGCAGCGACGCGAATTTCGGCACCTCGCTGTCCGGCAGGCGGAGCAGGACGCTGAACATGCTCGGCACCATCGGCAGCACGGTCACGCCGTGCGTCGCGACGAGGTCGGCCACGCCCTGCGGGTCGAATTTCGGGACCGGGACCACGGTGCAGCCATTCGTGAGCGGGAAGATCATGCATACCGTCGCCGCGAACGCGTGGAACATCGGGAGCACGCAGAGCAGCACATCCCGGCCCGGCGTGAGTTGCAGCGCCTCGCGGATGCTCGCGACGTTCGACGCGAGGTTGCGATGCGTCAGCATCGCGCCCTTCGGGTGGCCCGTCGTGCCCGAGGTGTAGAGGATCGCCGCGAGGTCATCCTGCGGGTGGATCGCCGGTTGCGGAACCGGCGCGGTCGACGCCAGCAATTCCGTGAACGGCATATCGCCCAGCGGATTGTTCGCGCCAATGCATACCCGACACCCGACACCTGACACCTGGCCTCCAATCGCCTTCACCGCCTCCGCGAACAACTCGAAATAGATCAGCCCTTTGACCCCCGCGTCGTTGAGGATGTAGGCCACTTCCTTCGGATTCAGCAACAAGTTGACCGGCACCACCGTCGCACCGGCCTTGAGGATGCCGAAGTACGCGAAGGCGAAGGCGTCGCTGTTCACGCAATACAGCCCCACGCGGTCGCCCGGTTGGATGCCGCGCGCGGCGAGGCCCGCGGCGACGCGATCCGTGAGCTGGTCGAAGACGGCATGCGTCGTCGTCCGCCCGCCGAACACGATCGCCGGCAACGGTCCATAGGTGCGGGCGCTGGCCCGCGCGAGGTCGACAAGGGTCTGTTGGGGTTCAGTCACGCGACAGTTCTCCTGGAGTGAGTGCGGCGCATTGAATGCCGCCCCTGAATGCGCGGATCAGCCATCCCGGCGGCACTTCCCATGGAGCATAGTGGGTCCGCACGGGCGTGGCAATCCGGGTGCGCCGGTTGAAAGCGCTATCGGCTGGGTTTCGGGCGGGGTATGATGCCGACGGAGGCCTGGGGCGCGCATAACGCCCAGTCACTCATCGTCTGTAGAGCACCGTTGCGGGAGCGTGATAAGAATGGCTCATGGAACAGCGGGTTCATGATGAGCGCGCAACTTAGAGAGTACTTCGGCGGGCTGGTGCGCACGCAGCGCGGGTTACGGGGCATTTCCCAGGAGGAACTCGCGGGTCGCGCGGGCCTGCACCGGACATACCTCTCCGATATCGAGCGGGGCGCCCGCAACCCGTCGCTGGAAAGCATCAATAAAATTGCGAAGGCGCTCGGGGTTCCGCTGGCGATGCTGTTTTCGCCGCCCACATCCCTCACGGCCGAACCGGCCGATGGGTCGTCCGCACCAGCCTGTCTGGACATTTTGCTCGTGGAGGACAATCCCCACGATGTGGCGTTGACGTTGCGCGCGTTTGAACGCGCGCGCCTGTCCAATCCGGTGCAGGTCGTGCGGGACGGCGAGGAGGCGCTGGACTATCTGTTCTGCACCGGGGCCTATGCGTCGCGGTGGGGGGCGCCCCTGCCCGGCATCCTGTTGCTGGATCTTAACCTGCCCAAGGTGGAGGGCATCGAAGTCTTGCGCCGCGTGAAGGGGGATGAGCGAACGGCCGCGATCCCGGTGGTGGTGTTGACCGCATCCGCGCGGGAGCGGGATGCGCTGGCCTGCCGCCAGTCGGGAGCCGACGCGTACCTGGTGAAGCCCGTCAACTTTGCCGCATTAAGCGAAATCGCGCCCAGGCTGAGTTTCTCCTGGACCCTGACCCATGTTTAAACCGGCGCCCGACGCCGGAGGGGAAGGCGCATGAGCAATGAACGCGGTGATGCAGTAAAGCCCGACGAGGAGCACTTCCTCCGGAGCCTGGCGGAGCATACGCCGGACGCGCTGGTCGCGCTGTCGCCCGACGGGGTGGTGTTCTACTGGAACCGCGCCGCGGAGACTGTTTTCGGGTATGCCGCCGCCGACGTGCTCCGCCGGCGACTGGACGAGGTTCTCGTGCCCGCGGATAGCATGGGCGAACATCAACGCCACGTGCAGGAGACGCTGGCGAATGGGCAGTCTTCCTGCGAAGCGGAGCTGCTGCGCCGCGACGGCTCGCTGGTGGTCGTGAACATCACATCGCGCGCCGTGCGTGAATCGGCGGACCGCGTGGACTATGTGCTGTCCACCATGCGCGATGTCACCGACCTCAAGGTGCGCAACGACAGCATGTTGCTGGAGGCCAAGTTCCGCGACCTGCTCGAATCCACGCCGGACGCCATCGTCATGGTGAATCGCACCGGTCGCATCGTGCTGGTCAACGGGCAGGCCGAACGGTTGTTTGGCTACGAACGGGGCGAGTTGAGGAACCAGCCCATTGAGGTGCTGCTGCCCGAGCGGTTCCGCCACACGCATATTGCCCACCGCGCCCGCTACATTGCGCAACCGCGCGTGCGCGCGATGGGCGCCGGCCTGGAGTTGTTCGGGCGGCGGCGCGATGGCGGCGAATTCCCGGTCGAAATCAGCTTGAGTCCGCTGACCACCGAACACGGCACCCTGGTCATGAGCGCGATCCGCGATGTGTCGGAACGCAAGCGCGCAGAGCGCGCGCTGCAGAATGCGAACGAGGAACTCGAGTCGTTCGCCTATTCGATCTCCCACGATTTGCGCGCGCCGTTGCGGGCTATCGACGGATTTTCGCGGGCCGTGCTGGAGGATTGCCGCGATCAACTCCCGCCCGACAGCCGCAGGGATCTGGAGCGGGTGCGGGAGGGGGTTGTCCAGATGGCGGCGCTGATTGATGACCTGCTGACGTTTTCCCGGCTGAGCCGCCAGCCGCTGCAAAAGGCCGCGATCCGCCAGTCCGACCTTCTGGCGCGCGCGTGGGACCAGTTGCGCGGGGAGTGGAACGGGCGCCAGGTCGAGCTGCGGGCCGGCGATCTCGGCGTGTGCACGGGCGATCCCGCCCTGTTACACCAAGTGTGGGTGAATCTCCTCTCCAATGCGTTGAAATACACGCGCGGCCGCGAAACCGCCGTTGTGGAGGTCGGCCGCACGGTCCTTCCCATGGAGGCCGTGCAGCGCAGCGCCGCGCACCACGCCGCCTGGAGCCCCTCCACGGACGCCGCCTTTGCGCCCCGGAATGAGGTGGTGGTCTATTTCGTCCGCGACAACGGGGTCGGATTTGACATGCGCTACAAGGGGAAGCTCTTCAGCGTGTTCCAGCGCCTGCATCGCGCCGAGGACTACGAAGGCACCGGGGTCGGCCTCGCGATCGTCCATCGCATCCTGCACCGCCACGGCGGCGCCGTGTGGGCCGAGGCGGAGGTGGACCGCGGCGCGACGTTCTACTTTACCTTGATGGAGGCGCCGCCACCGTGAGCACACCGGCGCCATTTGAGCTGTTGGTGCTTGAGGACAATCCGCTGGATCTCGAGTTGATCCTGCGCACGCTGCGTGGCGCCGCATTGGGCGGGCACTGCCGGGTGATGCGCGATGGCGCGGAAGCCCTCGAGTATTTGTTTGGCGGCGCCAACGGCGCGCCCGCCGCCGCGCCGCTGCCCCGCGTGGTGTTCCTGGATCTCAAGTTGCCCCGCGTGGACGGGCTGGAGGTGCTGAAGCAACTGCGGGAGAACGACCGCACGCGCACGCTCCCGGTCGTGGTGCTGACCTCTTCGCGCGAACTCAAGGACATCCAGGCCTGCTATGCGATGGGGGTCAACAGCTACATCGTAAAACCGGTCCAATTCGAGTCGTTTGCCGAGGCGGTGCGGCTCGCCGGGCTCTACTGGGTGAATGTCAACCAGCCGCCCGCGGGCGGGGGGGCGGCATGACCCAGCCACTCCGCGCGCTGTTGCTGGAAGATCGGGAAACCGATGCCGAGCTCGTGAAGCGCGAGCTGCGCCGGTCCGGGTTCACCGGCGACTGGCCGCGCGTGCAGACGGAGGCGGATTTTCTCGCGCAGCTGAACGAAGGGCTGGAGATCATCCTGGCGGATTATGAAATGCCGCAGTTCAGCGCGCTGCGCGCCCTGGAATTGCTTCGCGAACACGGGCGGCACATCCCGCTGATCATCATCTCCGGCACCATTGGGGAGGAAACCGCGGTTTCCGCCATGCGCGAAGGCGCCGTGGATTATCTCCTGAAGGATCGACTGGGCCGCCTCGGCGCGGCCGTGCGGGCGGCGCTGCACCTGAAGGCGGAGCGGGATGAAAAACGCTCCATCGCGGAGGCGCTTCGCGAGAGCGAGGCGCGCTTCCGGCAGATGGCGGAGGCGATCCCGGATGTCTTCTGGCTCAGCGATCCGGAAACGCAGCGCATGCTGTACGTGAGCCCGGCCTATGAACGCATCTGGGGCCGCAGCCGTGAAAGCCTCTATGCCGCACCGCGCTCCTTTGGCGAGGCGATTCATCCGGAGGATCGCCATCAACTGGATGAAATCATGCGTGCCAAAGAAAAGGGCGGTGGTTTTGACCTCGTCTACCGCGTGGTCCGGCCGGATTCCACGATTCGCTGGATTCACGACAGCGGATTCCCGATCCAGGGTCCAGCGGGCGCGGTGTATCGTGTGGCCGGTGTGGCGCGCGACATTACGCGCCAGCGCGAGCTGGAGGCTCAGTTGCTCCAATCCCAGAAAATGGAGGCCGTGGGCCGGCTCGCGGGTGGTGTCGCCCACGACTTCAACAACATCCTGACCGTGATCAACGGCTATGGCGAATCCCTGCAGCAGACGCTGCCCGCACAGGACCCGCGGCGCGAAATGGTGGATGAAATCTGCGGGGCGGGCCGCCGTGCCGCCGCGCTGACGCGGCAATTGCTGGCCTTCAGCCGAAAGCAAATCCTGGATGTGCAGTTGATGGACCTGAACACCATTGTGCTGGACATGGAAAAGTTGCTGCGCCGCCTGCTGGGCGAACGGGTGGAGCTCAAGCTTTCCCTCGGCGCTGATCTGGGGCGGGTGCGGGCCGATCGCTCACAGCTGGAGCAGGTCATCCTGAACCTGGCCGTCAACGCAGGCGATGCCATGCCGGAGGGCGGGCAGCTCCATCTATCCACGCAGCCGGTGCGCTCGACGGACCCGCTCATGGCCTCCATTTCCCATGCAGGTGCGCCAGCGGACTTCGCGATGTTGTCCGTGCGGGACACCGGCATGGGCATGAGCGCAGAGGTGAAGGCCCACATCTTTGAACCCTTTTTCACCACGAAGCCGGAGGGGAAGGGAACCGGCTTGGGGCTCGCGACCTGCTTCGGCGTCGTCCAGCAGAGCGGCGGCCATATCCTGGTCGAGAGCCGGGTCGGGGAGGGCACGACCTTTCGCATTTTTCTTCCCGTGTCCTCGTCCGGCGCACCCGAACCACAACCTGTGCCATTGAGTCATGCGCCGAAAGGCTCGGAAACCATCCTGCTGGTGGAGGATAATTCCTCCGTGCTCGCCTTGACGGCAAAACTGTTGCGGACCGCGGGGTATGATGTGTTGGAAGCTCCGGATGGAAACGAAGGGTTCCAGCTGGCGCTTGAGCGCGAGGGCCGAATCGACCTGTTGTTGACGGACGCCGTCATGCCCCGCATGAGCGGCAGGGAACTGGTGGATCGCGTGCGCCGGCAATGGCCCCACATCCGGGCCTTGCTCTGCTCCGGCTATGTGCAGGACGAACTGTCTGTTGACCCCGAATGGTTGGGCGGGCTGGCGTTCCTGCCCAAGCCGTATACGTCCGTCGAGCTCCTGCAGAAAGTGCGCGCGGTGCTGGACGCGAAGTAGGCGCCTTGCCATGCGGCGCGGCCGACGCCGCCTAATATTTGTATGTGCTGCCCCCGATGAATTCGCGGATCAGCGAGTTCGACGGGATGGGGCTGTCGTCGATGACGGGGTTCACGCCGTTGAGCAGCTCGAAGATGCGCTTGGCGCGGATGTAGGCGTCCTGGCGTTTCGGTTGTTCCCGGTACAGCTTCATCGCCTCCGGGAAGTGGTGGAACAGCTTGGCCTTGAGAATCGGGATCTCATACGGCATCGCGCTGTTCACGAGGTAGTCCACCGTTCCGATGAACGGGATGATGTTCTTGAGCTCGCTGCGCCGCACGTAGTGCCAGTGGGCGAGGGTTTGCAGCGGCTGCAAATTGCGGTGCCAGCTGTCGCGGATCATGCGCCGCATCAGCCGGTTGTCGGCCCAGCGCATGAAGTTGCCCTGGCCGTCGCGCAACTGGCCGAGCGTCTCGATGTAGAGGCGGAACTTCTTCGACGCCGGGATGGCCGAGGTCATCGCGTCGTAGAGCCCGTGCAGGCTGTCGATGAGCAGGATCTGGTTCGGCGCGAGCGACATTTCGTGCACGTCGAGCGTGCGCGTACCGGTCTTGAAGTCGTAGTGCGGCGTCTTGATCGTCCGGCCTTCCAGCAGATCAAAGAGATGCTGGTTGATGAGGGAGAGATCAAGCGCCTGCGGCGTTTCGTAGTCGTAATCCCCGAACTCGTCCTTCGGGTGCATCTCCAGGTTGAAGAAATAGTGGTCCACGTTGATCGCGACGAGCTCCATGCCCGCCGCCTTCAGGGCCTCGCTCATCTTGATCGTGGTCGTCGTCTTGCCGGATGACGACGGGCCCGCGATGATGACGATCCGCACGTCGGGCAGGCGCTCGATGACTTTTTGCGCGCCCTCGGCCACCTCCATCGAGTAGCGCTCGTCGCAATCGCGCACGAGTTGGGGGAAGCGTCCGCGCGCGATGATCTCGTTCAGCCCGTCCACGGTTTCGCACCCGTGGTTCATGTTCCAGCGCAGGACCTCGTAGATCTTCTTGTAGGGGATGTTGTCCGTCGCCTCGATCTTCGCATCGCGCCCGGAGCGCTGGCGTGAACGGTCGTGCCGGTAGACGATGTAGGCCTTGGCCGTCCGGACGTGGCCGTTCTTGATCAGCACCTCCTCGACGACGTCCTGGATCTCCTCGACGCTGGGCATCGAATAGGGGCCGTACACCTCGACCATCCGGCGTTCGACCTCGACGGCAAGCTCCTCCGCGAGGCGCCGGTCCGATCCCCCCACGGTGGAGGCCGCCTTGAATATCGCGGTGGCAATCCGATCCCGGTCATACGCGACAATGTTGCCGTCGCGTTTCACGATGCGCTCAATCGGGCAGGCCGGTGCAGTCATGTCCTCTTCTCCCCAAGCCGGTCCCACACAAGCGGAACCCGCCTGTTTGCAGGGGGATACCGTAGCGGGTCCAGCGTTGGGAAACAAGACGAAGACGACGAAGGGGATGCGCGAGGGGGGATGCTACTCCACCGTCTCCATCAGGATCGTGTCGATGAGGCGGCCGCCGACGTCGACTTCGGTGACGGCGACAACGCTGTTGCCGGCGTGGACGAGGCCGCGTTCCTTGAGGGTCTTGACGGCCCGCTCGAAATTGCTTTCCGGGTTCGCGCCGAATTCGATGAGGAACGGCGTGATGCCCCAGTGCAGCGTGAGCTGGTTGAGCAATTCCGGGTTGTCCGTGAAGGCGTAGATCGGGGAGTGCAGCGGGCGCAGCCACGCCGCGTTGCGCGCCATCGAGCCCTTGCGGGTGAAGACAATCAGCGCCTCGGCATTCACTTCCTTCGACAGCACGTAGGCCGATTTCACCATCTTCGCGCCGAGGCTGTCCATGCGCGCCATCTCGGCGTAGTTCGCGCCGCCGCTGCGCTCCACGCGCTGCGCGATGCGGTCCATGATCTCGATGCACTTCACGGGATAGCGACCGACGGAGGTTTCGCCGGACAGCATGATGGCGTCCGTCTGTTCATAGACGGCGTTGGACACATCGGTGATTTCAGCGCGGGTGGGGGACGGATTCTCGATCATCGACTCCAGCATGTGCGTCGCCACGATCACCGGCTTGCCGCGGATGATGCACTGCTTCACCACGCGGCGCTGGATGATCGGCAGTTCCTCGAACGGACACTCCATGCCGAGGTCGCCGCGCGCGACCATGATGCCGTCCGCCGCTTCGATGATCGACGCGACGTTGCGGATGCCCTCCTGGTCCTCCAGCTTCGCGATCACGCGCTGCGGCGCCTTGCGGTACTCGAGAATGGCTTTCAACCGCATCACGTCCGCCGCCTCGCGGCAGAACGACATCGCGATGAAATCCACGCCGAGCTCGATGCCGAGTTCGACGTCCTTGATGTCCTTCTCGGTCAGCGCGGGCAGGTTGACGCGCACGCCGGGCAGGTTGATGTGGCGGCGGCTGCCGAGCACGCCCTCGGTCAGCACCTCGCAGGTGAGCTGGTTGCGGCGCTTCTCCAGCACCTTCAGCTGGATCATGCCGTTGTCCACGACCACGACGTCGCCGACGCGGATGTCGTCCACGAGGTGGTCATAGTTCACGTCGACGGAATGTTGCTCCTCCGACTTCTCCCCGCGCACCGTCAGCGCGATGCGCTCGCCCGGTTTGAGGTTGAGCGACGTGGGCAGGTCCCCGGTGCGGATCGCCGGCCCCTGCAGGTCCATCAGGATCCCGACGCGGCGCTGGCAGCGCTCGGCGGCGTCGCGGATGCGCTGCACCGTCTCGCGCGTGGTCTCCGGCTTCGCGTGGCTCATGTTGATGCGCGCCACGTTGAGGCCCGCGCGGATCAGCGCGTCCAGCATCTCCGGGTTGTCCGTGGCCGGCCCGAGCGTCGCGATGATCTTGGTCCGGCGCCCGCGCGCCGTGTGCGCCGGCCGGTCGGCCAGCAACTCGGAATTCTCAGAAAGCGTCATGCGTAGTCCCCCAAAACAGCCGGAGCATACGCAGGCGCTGGCGACCGCGCAACCGCGACATCGTCATGAACAGATTAAGCCGGCGGGGGGCGGGCTCAGAGGCCGCCGATGAATTTGCCGTCTTTTTGCAGGAGCTTGCCGTCCACGTACACCGCGCCGCCCTGGCGCAGGTCCTTGATCATGTCCCAGTGCAGGCCAGACTTGTTCTTGCCGCCGGTTTCCGCGTAGGACTCGCCGAGCGCGAGGTGGATCGAGCCGCCGATCTTCTCGTCGAACAGGATGTTCTTGATGAAGCGCTGGATGTCGTAGTTCGTGCCGATGCCCAGTTCGCCGAGGCGCCGCGCGCCGGGGTCCATGTCGAGCATCTTGAGCAGGTAGTCCTGGTTCTTCGTCGCCGTGGCCTCGACCACGAGGCCCTTGCGGAACACGAGGCGGATGCCGTCGATTTCGCGCCCGCCCTCGCACACCGGGAAGTCGTAGCGGATATGGCCCTCCGCCGAGTCCTCGATCGGGCCGGTGAAGATTTCGCCGCTCGGTACGTTGTGCGTCGCGACGGACGGGATGAACGTCCGCCCCTTGATCGACATGCGCAGGTCGGTGTCCGGCCCGACGATGCGGACTTCATCCGCGCCGCGCAGCCGCGCGATGAGCTTCTTCTGCTTGCGCTCCTCCGCCTGCCACGCCTTCACCGGGTCGTCGAGGTGCAGCAGGTTCGCGCGGAACACGAAGTCGGAAAATTCCGCGAGGCTCATCTCCGCGTCCTGCGCGTACGACTCGGTAGGGAACAGCGTCAGCGCCCATTTTTTCGCGAGCAGGATGCGGCGCACCGGGCGGCGCGCCTTCGCGAAGCGCGCCATGAGCATCGGGTCGATCGACGACAGCGCGCGCGTGTTCGAGCTGCCCATGATGCGCACCGTGCCGTCCACCGCCTTCGCGTAGGCCAGTTCAAACTTCGGGATGGAATCAAAGTGCAGCGGCTGGCCCTGCTTGAAAAACGCCTCCGTGAGGCCGACCGGCGTCATGCGGATCACCGGGTACGCGCCCGCGCGCAGCAGCTCCTCATACAGATCCTGGATCAGCGCAGCCGCCGTGTCGGGGCCCTCGACGCCGATCGTCTCGCCCTTCTTCGCGTAAATCGAGTAATGGGCCAGCAGTTGGGCAAATTTGCGGATGCGCGGGTCTTGGATCATGATGCGGTCACTCCTTGCGTGCGCCTACGATACAGGCCCGCCCGGAAAATTCCACCTTTCGCTGCGGCCCGGCTTGCAACGTCTGCAAAATCTTTTTTGCGGACCTGCAACGTCTGTAAAAACACGGTTCAGATCAGCCGGACTTTGGGCTTGGGGGGCGGGGATGCGGTGGGAGCGGGGGGCGGGATGGGGGCGCCGGCGGATCGCAGCAGGATGTAGCGCTCGTTGAGGTCGCGGAAGGAGCGGGTGAGCGCGGCATGGTCGGCTTCGGCGTCCTTGAGCTGTTGCATGAGGCGCGCGATTTCGACGAGCGCCGCATCGTGTGCGGCCTGCAGCGTCTCCAGCTCCGCGGGTTTCTCTTGCGCCGGCGTTTCCGGCGGGCGCTTCGCCTCCGCGAGCTCCTCCTCGAGTTCGCGCACGCGGGCGAGCAGGCGGTCGTTGCGCATGCTCAAATCGAGAAATTCTTTTTCGCGGATTGCGCTCAACGGGGCGGAAGGCGAGGGCGTAGCCGGTTTCGGTTCCGGGGCTGGAGCGGGCGTCGGCGCCGCGGGTTGGGGCTCCGGCGCCGCGCGCACGAGCGGACCCGCGGCTTGCAGTTCCTCATAGGCGGCGCGCGCGGCGTCGAGTTGCTTGAGCAGTTCCGGGAGCAGGACGGCGGCGAGCGTGCGGCGCTCGCCGGTTGCGCGATGAACGAGGGGCTCGTCGCCCGTGAGTACGCGGTCGCGTATCAGTTCGAGAAAGGCGAGCAGATGCAGGGGGCCCAGCGCCTTGTCGCCGGGCAGTTGCGCGATCCAATCGAGACCGAGTCCGGCCACGTCAATCGCGGGCCGCCAGGGGCCGTCCGCCTCCGCCACTTCATCGCCGGGGAAAACGCGGCCTTCCGCGGCCCAGCGAAGTAAATCGTTCCACTCCGCGGGCCCGTAGAGGGTTTGGTCAGCTTTGCGGAGGCGCCACGACATGAAGAGGCCTCACGGCGCGGGGATGAAGAGTTTCTGGCCGACGCGGAGGGCGTTGGGATTGGTCAGGTTGTTCGCGTCGATGATGGATTTCGAACTGACGTTGTAGGCCGAGGCGATGGCGGACAGCGTCTGGCCGGCCTCGACAACGTGCTCGTAGCCTTCCTGAGGTCCCGAGGGGCGCGGGCGCGATGTGGACGCGGACGCGGCGGGGCGTGGTTTGCTGGAGGCGCCGACCACTTGCGAGATGCGCGTCGTGAGGGTGTCGATCATTTCCTTGCGGTCGCGTTCGCGCGCGGCGTCGAGCGCGCGCAGCTGCGATTCGAGCGAGGCGATGCGCTGTTGCAGGGTCTGCACGTCGGACATCGTCGCGCCGCCGGGCGCGGCGCGGAGCGCCTCCAGGCTGCGGCTGAGGCGTTCGATTTCGAGGTCGTAGCCTTCGAGCCGTCCGCGCAGGCGGCTGTTCTCCTCCTGCAGGAGGCGCATGTCTTCGCGCAGCGCGGCTTCGGTCTGCTGCACGCCATAGGTGGCGAAGCAGCCGGTCAGCAACGGCGTCGCCAGCACGGCCGCCAGCGCCGCCGGGCGAAGAAGATGTTTTGCACAACGCATGACCAAATCTGCATAATCCATGCGCCCGGGGTTCTCAAGCAAATTGAGGCGGGAAGAGGGCGAGTAGCGAGGAGCGGGTAGCGTATAGCGAGGAGGAGCTTATGGGGCGCGAGTTGTTGATCAAGAATGCGCGGGTCTGGCCGGCGGCGGGGCAGCCGGTGATTGAAAAAGGATCCGTGCTCGTGCGCGACGGGCGTATTGCGAAGGTCGGGCGCTTTTCCGCGCGGGCCGACGAGGTGGTGGATGCGGACGGCCAGTTGCTGATGCCGGGCCTGATCCAGGGCCACATCCATTTGTGCCAGACGATCTTCCGCGGCGCGGGGGAGGACATGCCGCTGCTGCCGTGGCTGCGCAATGTGATCTGGCCGCTGGAGGCGGCGCACGACGAGGAGTCCATCCGCGCCTCCGCGCTGCTCGCCTGCGCCGAGATGATCCGCGGCGGCACGACGGCGTTCCTGTCGATCGAGACCGTCCGCCACACCGAGCACGCGTTCCGCGCGGTGCACGACGCGGGGTTGATGGGGGTGATCGGCCACTGCCTGATGGACATGACCGGCGGCTACCGCCCGTTGTCGGTGGAGATCGACGACGCGCTCGCGGACCTCGACGTCCTGCAGGAGCGCTGGGGCGAACACCCGCGCCTGCGCGTCGGCGTCGCGCCGCGTTTTGCGTTGAGCTGCTCCGGAAAAAACATGCGGAAGGCGGCTGACTACGCGCGCGAGCACGGCCTGCTGCTGCACACGCACTCGTCGGAGCAGGTCGCGGAGGTGGAACTCGTGCGCGAGCGCACGGGCAAATACAACATCGACTACCTGCACTCCGTCGGCCTGTCGGGACCCGATGTCTGCCTCGCGCACTGCGTCCACACGCAGCCGGAGGAGCGCGAGCTGTTGCGGGAGACGGGGACCAAGGTGCTGCACTGCCCGTCGGCGAACTTCAAACTCGCGTCCGGCATCGCGCCGATCCCGGAATACCTGAAGATGGGCATCACCGTGTCCATCGGCGCGGACGGCACGCCGTGCAACAACCGGCTCGACCAGTTCATGGAGATGCGCGAAGCCGGGCTGATGCAGAAGATCCGCCTCGGCGCCGAGGCGCTGCCCGCGCGCGATGTGGTGATGATGGCGACCGAGGGCGGCGCAAAGACGCTGGGCTGGGAAAAGGAAATGGGCACGCTCGAGGTGGGCAAGCGCGCGAACATGATCATCGTCAACCAGGACAGCGTGCACACGATCCCCTCCACGGACCCCGCGACGAACGTCGTCTATTCCAACAACGCGTGCGACGTGCTGATGACGATCGTGGACGGCAGGATCCTGTACGAGGACGGCCAGCTCACAACGATCGACGAGGACAATTTGCGCGCCGACGTCCGCCGTCACCGAGCGAAGCTGATGAAGCGCGCGGGGCTCGGGTAGAGCGGCAAGGGCCTGCCGCCCTCCACGCACAAGTGGCCACCTCAGGATGCGTCCGGCGCGGGCGGGGCGTAGACGATTTCCTCCGGAAGCAGGGCGACGAAGTCGGCCTCGAAATGCGCGGCGGGTTCGTTCTTTTCAAGGAGGGTGGCGAGCATCGCGAGGCGCGCCTTGCCCTTCTCGCGCAGCGAGCGGGCGAAGGCGGGCCAGTCGTCGGGATCGAACAGGATCGCGCGCGCGATCAGCGGGCCGGTGACGGGGCGCTGGTAGTCCATCGTGTGCCGCCGGATGACGAGGTGGTGCGCGATGCGTTCCTGTTTCAGGCGCGCGTGGATCAAGGACCACGCGGCGAGGATCGCCAGCGTGGACAGGCTGCCGCCGAAGGCGGTGCCCTGGTGGTTGCGGTTCGTCGCCAGCGGCGCGCGCAGGACGACGCGCTCGGGTACGACCTCCATCACCTTCACGCGCATCGCCTTTGACACGGGAATGTGCCGGTGCAGGTAGCGCTCCAGCGCGAGCGCTGCGCGGGGCTTCGTCTTCATGGTGTGCACAGGCCGGCGATGGCTTGGGGCATGGAACCGATCGCCCGGAGGAGACCGGATCAGCGGGCCGCCGACCAGGTCCCTTCGGCGGAGCCGCCGACGGTGACGGTCCAGGTGCCGCTGATCGTTGCGCCGTCGCCGGCGGTTTCGCCGAACCAATCCACCACGAGGCCGCCTTGCGTCATCACCGTGGTGAACTCGATGTTGTCGCCATCCACACTGCCGGAGATGACGCCGTTGCCGATGCTGCTGTCGGTGTACGACCCGCCCAGCATGGCGCCGTTTTGGCTGAAGTTGAAGGTGACGTTCGCCGAGCCGTTCGTGTTGCTGCGGGTTCCCGTGTACACGCCGTCGACGTTGACGGAGGCGACGGGCGCCCCGCCGCTGTCATTATCGTCGTCGTCATCGCTGGAACTGCACGCGACGAGACCGAGTGAAGCCACCAACGCAGTGCAAACCATCCAACGCATCGAGCGACGCATCATCGGAACCTCCGGTCGAATTGCGAAAGAGTGTATCAGGGTGCGCCGCGGGGGTGAAGATTTTCTCTTGATGCGGCGCGCGTTGTCCTCATCCTGTCGCCCGCATGGAAACACAGGTCCCGAAACTCAGCGGTTGGTGCCGGGCGATCGACGCCGTGAATGCGTGGCTGGGGCGCGCGGTCAGCGTGCTGGTCGTGGCGGTCACGCTGATCGGCGCGGCCAATGCCGTGCTCCGCTACCTGGGCCGCTTTGCGGGCCAATCGCTCAGCTCCAACGCATGGCTTGAGTTCCAATGGTACCTGTTCGCGCTGGTCTTCCTCCTGGGCGCCGCGGTGACGCTGCGCGATGACGCGCATGTGCGGGTGGACGTGTTCCTGCACCGGCTTTCGCCGCGCGGCCGGGCCTGGGTCAACCTGCTCGGCACGCTGCTGTTCCTCATTCCGTTCTGCGTGATGATGCTCTGGGTGTCGTGGAATCCGGTGTGGAATTCCTGGTCGATCCGCGAAGGGTCGCCCGATCCCGGCGGCCTGCCGCGCTGGCCCATCAAGGCCATGATCCCGGTCGCGTTCCTGCTGTTGATGGCGCAGGGCCTCGTCACGGCGGCGCGCGCGTGGGCCGTGGTGCGCGACCCGAACGCCAGGGGCGCCTCGTGAGCGCGCCGGGCGAATGGCTCGCGCCGGTGATGTTCTTCACCGTGCTGGTCCTGATTTTCATGGGCTACCCGGTGTCGTTCACCCTCGGCGGCACCGCGCTCGTCTTCGCGGGCATCTCCATCGCCCTCGGCTATTTCGACTGGCATCTGATGATGGCGCTGCCGGAACGCGTCTTCGGCTTCATGTCGAACTATGTGCTGCTCGCGGTGCCGTTCTTCATCCTGATGGGCACGGTGCTGGAGAAAGGCCGGCTGGCGGAGGACCTGCTGACGACCATCGGCGCGCTGTTCGGCCGGATGCGCGGCGGGCTCGCGCTGGCGGTGGTGCTGGTCGGCACGCTGCTCGCGGCGGCGACGGGGGTCATCGGCGCATCCGTCGTCGCGATGGGCATGATCTCGCTGCCCGTGATGCTGCGCTACGGTTACTCGCGCTCGCTCGCGACCGGCATCATCGCGGCCGCCGGCACGCTGGGGCAGATCATCCCGCCGAGCATCGTGCTCGTGGTGCTGGGCGACCAGCTCGGCGTGTCCGTGGGCGACCTGTTCTTCGGCGCGCTGATCCCCGGTCTCGTGCTCGCCGCCTGCTACGCGGTGTATGCGGGGCTCATCGCGTGGCTGCGCCCCTCGCTCGCCCCCGCGCTGCCGCCGGAGGAGTGCCAGGATCGCGGCGTCCGCCTGCTGGCCCGCGTGCTGCGCACGCTCGTGCCGCCGCTCACGCTGATCCTGATTGTGCTGGGCAGCATTTTCGCCGGCATCGCGACACCGACCGAGGCGGGCGCGCTCGGCGCGGTCGGCGCGATGGGGCTCGCCCTGTTGCAGCGCCGCCTGACGCGCGCGGTCGTGATGGACAGCGCCGCCGCGACGGTCCGGCTGACGTCGATGGTCATGATGCTGCTCATCGGCTCCGCCGCCTTCGCGCTCGTCTTCCGCGGGCTGCACGGCGACATCTGGATGGAGGACATGCTGACGTCGCTGCCGGGCGGCAAGATCGGCTTCATCCTCACCGTGAACCTGGTGGTCTTCGCGCTCGGCTTCTTCATCGATTTCTTCGAGATCTGTTTCATCATCGTGCCGCTGCTGCTGCCCGCGGCCCGCGCGCTGGGGATCGATTTGACGTGGTTCGGCGTGATGCTGGCGATGAACCTGCAGACCTCGTTTCTCACGCCCCCGTTCGGATTCGCGCTCTTCTACCTGCGCGGCGTGACGCCGCCGGAGGTGAAGACGACCGAGATGTACCGCGGCGTCGTGCCCTTCATCATCATCCAGCTCATCGCGCTGACGCTGATGATCGTGTTCCCCGGGCTGGTCGCGGAATAAGTCGTTTCGCAGACCTCAGGGCCGATCCCGAATCTCCCCATCTGCGAAATCTGCGGTGGTCCGGAATGGAGCCGCAGCTATCCCGGATCCCATTCGCGCTAATTCGCGGAATTCGCGGAGAAAAATCCGGATGGCGCGCCCGCGGATTTCGACACGGTCAGGGAAGCGCGCCCTCGGCGCCGAGTTCCAGCAGCTTCGCGTGCAGTTGCGCCGCGATGAACTTCAGGCCGGGTTGTTCGAAGTGGATGCCGTCCCCGGAAAACATCGCATCGTATTTCGGGTCCGCCATGAGCTCCGCGAGGTCGAGCAGGGGCGTGCCGGTTTCCGCGGCGACCTTGCGCGTGAGGTCCAGGTATTCCGCGTGCACGCGGTGGACTTCCTCCACGCTGCGCGCGTGGCCGGAGCGCACCACCGCCTCCGTGAGGTCGCGGCGCGGCGCGGTGATCAGCACCGGCACGGCGCCGATGCCGCGAATTTCGCGCACGAATTCCTTCAGGGTGGCTTCATACACCGGATGGGGGACGCGGTACGTGCGATGATCCGCACCCGTCTCGACGCTGCCCTTCGGGCGCACGCTGCGCGTCATCGCGCCATAGAAGCGTTTCTTTTGCAGCCCGCTCATCACCGCCGCGCGGAGCGGGCTCACGCGCACCGCCATGCGGAGGTGATCCGGTTTGTCGTAGAGCCAGTGGTCGTTCCACCCGTAGTAGAGCGTCACGACATCCGGCTGCAGGTGGCGCACGACGTTCTGGAACTGGCGCAGGCCCTGCATGGAGGAGTAGCCGAAGACGCCGGTGTTGAAGGCGTGCCACGGCTCATCGGTCGGCCCCTGCTGTTGCAAGAGGCGGTTCAGTTCCGTGCTGTACGGCGGACGGCCCTGCGCGGTGCAGGAGTCGCCCATCACGATCACGCGGCGCGTGCCGTCCGGTTTTTGCGCGGGAAATTCGTCGTCGCGGAACCCCAGGGCATTGATGCGGATGCCGTCCCATCCCTTGCCCGGCGCGAAGCGCCAGAGCAGCTCGGGGTCGAGGATGACCTTGCTGTCGCCCTCCTTCGCTTTGGTGTCGATGTCCTCCTCGCCGCGGATCACGATCGGCGACGAGGCGCCGGGTTGCACGCGGGCCAGCGCCAGCGCGCCCTCGATGCCCATGAAGAAGCCCCAGGTCACGAGCCACGATGCGGTGAGTTTCTTTATCACGCTGAACTGGTAGAGCCCGCTCCCGCGCGTCGCGCCGCGGGCCAGCGCCAGCCGCGCCGCCAGCAGCAGCGCGGGGACCAGCACCGGCTTCCACCCCCAGCTGACCGTCGTGTTCAACGGACCCCACGTGAGGCGGAGCGGATCGAACAGCCACGCCAGCGGCAACGCGACCACACCCGCGAACAGCAGGACGTCCAGCAGGGCAATCAGCGCGCGCTGCACGGCAGACGAAGAGGCATCCATGCGCCGGACAATGAGTTTTTATGCGGAAAACTCAAGCCGGTTTTTGCGGGATTCCAGAGGGTGTCGTCCGCCTAATAGACTGACTGCGCCGAGGTTTGGGCGCCGAATGCGCCGGTCATTCCAAAACGAAGCGGGGACATGTCGTTCACGGGATGCAGATGGACTTCGATTTGCTTCCGGGCAAAGTGCGTGAGCGCCTCCCCAAGTGCCGGCGTCTCCGGCTCACGGAGAAAGATGATCGCCTGTTCGCGCTCGGGATCGATTTTGCGAAGGACATCCTCCAGCGCATCTCCGACCAGCGGGATGCCTGCGTGCCCTGGAAGGCGTGTCAGGCTGAGGTTCTGTTGCAGCGAGGCCTTAAGGTTCACGGCGTAGGAGCCAACGTGAAGGGGTGTGTTCGTCAATAGCGCGATATGCTCAATCGTTACGCCGCCGGTTTGCGCGCGCAATTCACGGATCAGCGGGATCATCCGCGACTTGGCCTCCTCGACCGGAATCGTGTAGAGCTGATCGGCGGAAAACTCGAGGTAAACCGGCTTTTTCCGGGTGCGTCCGGTCCACGCTTCTTCCGCGAACCCGTCCCATGCCGGTTTGGATTCGCCCTTCGGGTCGAACAACGCAAAGGCCTTCCACATGCCCTCGCCACACCACTCGGGACTCCAGTAATACACCGAGGCGATGTCGGGATGCGCATCGCAGAAGGCGAGAAAATCGGCGATCCATCGTTTCTGTCCGTCCGGTGTCAGTGGATAGCCCGGCACGTCGTACTTCCAGCGCGAGAACTGGCCGGAAAATTCGCGCGTGCTCGGATACGCTGTTTCGGGAATCGAAATGGGCCGGTTGATGGCGCGGGCCAGTCGCGTGACGGTTTCACCGAAGAGCGCCATTTCGAGCGAGCCGCCGATGTTGGAGGAGGGAAAATACGAAAGGCCTGCGTAGTCCACCTGGATGCCTTGTTCAATCATGAAGCGGAAGAACGCAACGCAGAATTCCGTGTCCCACCAGTGCGCGATGTGCAGCATAAATTTCGCGTCGGGGTCTGATTCGAGCACGCCGGCCTGGCTTGCGCGGATCAGTTCGGCGGTTCGCGGCCACAGCCGGCGGCTCAGGGCCTCCGGATTCTTTTTTGCGCCCTTGCGTGGGTACTCACCGCAGATGCCGTAATCAATTTCGTTGCCGATTTCATAGAGATGGTTGCGCAAGCCCTCCTTTCGGAAGTGCGCCACGATGTCGCGCGAGTAGATGCGAACGGCCTCGACGCGCTGTTCGAAGGTGAGATCCTTCCACGCCGTCGGCACCGGCTGTTTCATCATGTCCGCCCAATCCTCGCTGAGGAAGATGACCAGGTAGGGATTCATCCCCGCCGCGAGCGCGCGCCTTGCGACTTCCGTGGCGTAGTGTTTCCCGTTCGGGCCTTCGTCCTTCGTCCAGAGGCGAACGCGGAAATCCGTCACCCCTTTTTGCGCCATGCCCTTGAAGAGATCTTCCGCACGCCCATCCCAGGTCCACACGATGCCGTTCGTTTCCATGCCGAGCGAATAATTGGCATCCACGCCCACGATCAGCGGCGGTTTTTCGGACGGCGCTCCCGCGAACGCCGAAAATACCGCACCCACAACGCCCACCGCCCAGCACGTTCGTAACTTCATGGATACCTCCCCGGTCCACGCGCGACGCAATATCATGAGAATAGAGTTAGCCGCCGGGACCCGGGGAATCCAATCAGTTTTTTGTTAGGCGCGGTGGTCGGGGGGACCACCCGCTTGTCAGGCGGCCCCGCGCGTTTTGCCGGATGTCCGCGTGTTGCCGCGGCCTTTGGCGGGCGGGGATTTCCGCGTGGTCGTTTTATACGCTCACCCGCGCGGGAAGGCGAAGGACTGGTAGGCCTGTTCGGCGGTGTTGAACCACTTGAAGCTTTCGGCGCGGAAGGCTTTCCAGTGGGTGTAGACTTTCGCGTAGGCCGGGTCTTTGCCGGCGCGTTCTTCCATCAACGCGAAGGCCAGCTTCTCGGCCTCGGCCATGACGTCGTCGGGGAAGCGGCGCAGCTGGGTGCCCTGCGCGATCAGCCGCGTGAGGGCGGCGGGGTTGAGCTGGTCATAGGTCGTCATCATCAGCTGGCCCGATTCGGCGGCGGCGGCGCGGAAGGCGGCCTGATACGACGAAGGCAGCGCGTCCCATGCGCGGCGGTTGAGGTAGTAGCCGATGCTCGCGCCGGGTTCCCACCAGCCGGGGTAGTAGTAGTACTTCGCGATCTTGTGCAGGCCGAGTTTCTCGTCGTCCGCCGGGCCGACCCATTCCGTGGCGTCGATCGCACCGCGCTCCAGCGCCATGTAGATGTCCGACCCGGCGAGCACCTGCACGGTGACGCCGAGCTTGCTCATGATTTCGCCGCCGAGCCCGGGAATGCGCATCTTGAGCCCGCGCAGGCTCTGCAGGTTCGGGATCTCGCGCCGGAACCAGCCGCCCATTTGCGCGCCGGTGCCGCCGCCGTAGATCGGGACGATGTTGAAGTCGGCAAGCACTTCGCCGATCAACTCGAGGCCGCCCGCGCGCGTGAGCCACGCGGCCTGCTGGCGCGCGGTGAGGCCGAAGGGCACGGTGGTTTCAAACGCGAGCGCGGGGTGTTTGCCGGTGTAGTAGTAGCCCGCGGTCTGGCCGACCTGCACGGTGCCCTGCTGCACGGCGTCCATGACCTGCAGGCCCGGCACGAGCTCGCCCGCGGGGTAGGGGCGCATCGTGAAGCGGCCGTCGGTCAGCTCCGCCACGCGTTTCGCCAGGAACTCGCCCGCGCCAAAGAGCGTGTCGAGGCTGCGCGGGAAACTCGACGCGAGCCGCCAGTCGACCCGCGGCTGCGTGATCACCGCCGGGGCGGTCGATTCGCTCCGGCACCCCATCAGGAGTCCGCCCGTCACCGCCGCCGGAATGGCCTTTTGTAAAAACGCGCGTCGCTTCATACTGTCGCCTCCATGGGTGTGCGGCGTGAAAAATGGGTGCGGGTGCGATGGCTGGCAAGGCCGAAATGGCTGGTGTGTGCGCTGGCGCTGCTCGCGTCGGCGGGCGGCGCGGTCGCCGATGTGGGCTATGAGGTCCGGTTCCGCGACGTGCCCGGGTGGCGGATGCGCGACACGCTCCGGCAGCACAGCGAAACCTACGCGCTGCGCGCGCACGCCCCGCCCAGCGACACGCTGCTGCTGCGCCGCGCGGAACTCGACCTGCCCGCGCTGCGCGATGTGCTGCGCGCCGCCGGCTACATGGGCGCGGCGCCCGCGGTGCACCTGGTGACGTCCACGCCGCGCCGCGTGGTGTTCCGCCTGAATCCCGGCCCGCGCTACCGCCTCGGCGAGGTCCGCCTCCACGCGGGCCCGCTGCCCGTTCCCGACGCGCGACGCCTGGGCTGGGAACCGGGCATGCCCGCGCGGAGCGATGCCCTGCTCGCGGCGGAACAGGAATGGCTCGCGCAGGTGCGGGCCCGCGGCCATCCGTCGCCGCGTTTCGCGAAACGCGCCTATCGGCCCGACCACGAACGCCGCCTCGTGCACGTCGACCTGGAATTGGACCCCGGCCCCGCCGCCGTATGGGGCGACATCTCCATCACGGGACTCGTCCGCGTGGAGGAACGGTTCGTCCGCAACGAACTGTCGCTGCCGCCGGGCGCGCCCTACAGCCCGGAGCAGCTGGACGAAACACGCGCGCGCCTGATCCAGCTGTCGCTGTTCTCCTCCGTCGGCCTCTCGGTGGCGGAGACGCCGGACGAAGCCGGTCGCCTGCCGGTCGAGCTGTCGTTGCGCGAGCGGCGTCCGCGCACGGTCTCCGCCGGCGTGCGTTACACGACGGATGAAGGCGCCGGCGCGCGCGCGGAATGGGAGCATCGCAACCTCGCGGGCCGCGCCGAGCGGATCCGCTTCACCGCCGACGTCGGCGAGTCGGCGAATGCCCTCGAAGCGCGGGTCACGCTCCCGCAGTTCGGCGGGCCGCGCCAGCGCCTGCTGCTCAGCACACGCGCCGCGGAGGAATCGCCCGAGGCCTACGACAGCCGGAGCGTTCGCGCGGCGGCGCAACTGGAGCGCGAGTGGCGGCAGCGCTTTTGGGCGCGCGGGGGCGTCGCCTTCCGGCTCAGCGACGTCGACCAGCTCGACGCCGAAGACAACTTTGTCTTTCTGTCGTTCCCGCTGGAGGCCGACTGGAATACCAGCCGCTCGAGGCTCGACCCGCGCGGCGGCTTCCGCCTCCTCACGCGCGTGGAGCCGTTCTATGACCTCGAGCAACAGGATCGCGGCTTCGTCAAATCCGGCGCGACGCTGAACCGCTACCAACGCCTGAACCGCGAGCGCACCTGGCTGCTCGCGGGCCGCGTGACGGCGGGCGCGATCAGCGGCGCAGGTTCGGGTTCGATCCCGGCGGACGAACGGTTCTACGCCGGCGGCGGCAGCTCCGTCCGCGGCTACGCCTACCAGACGGTCGGTCCGCTCAAGGAGGGCGAACCCGTCGGCGGGCGCTCCCTGCTGGAGACCTCGGCGGAACTGCGCGGACAGGTCTCGGAATCGCTGGGCGTCGTGGCCTTCGTGGATGGCGGCACCGCCTACGAGGCGAACACGCCGGATTTCGACGAGCCGTTCCGCTGGGGCGCCGGCGTCGGGCTGCGCTATTTCACCGCCGTCGGCCCGCTCCGCGCCGACATCGCGTTCCCGCTCGATCGCCGACCCGACGTGGACAAGCATTACCAGTTCTACCTGAGCCTCGGGCAATCCTTCTGATGAAACGGTTCCTCAAGGTCCTGCTCCTCCTGCTTCCCGTGCTTGCCGCGGCGGCGCTGTGGCTGCTGCGCAGCGAGTCGGGACAGGCGCAGCTGGAGCGCTGGCTGCGCCCGCGCCTGCCCGGGGAGGTCCGCATCTCCGGGCTGGGCGGCGCGCTTCCGTTCCGCGGCCATCTGGATGTGATCGAGCTTCGCGACGAGCGCGGGGTGTGGTGCGTCGCGCAGGATGTGCAGTGGACGCTACAGCCGCGCAGCCTCTTGCGCCGTGAACTTGTCCTGCGCAGCGCTTCGGGCGCGCGCGTGGACCTACTGCGCCTGCCCGCGGGCGACGGGGCGCGCCCGGACGTGACGCCGCGAGCCGCGTCGCGCTGGTCGTTCTGGGTCCAGTCCGCGCGCGTCGACGATCTGGTGGTGGACGCCTCCATTCTCGGCGAGCGGTTGTCGGTCCAACTGGAGACCGCGCTGCGCGGCGATGCGCGCGCGTGGACCGCCGCCGCCTCGGCGTCCACCACCTGGCGCGACGAGGCGTTGCTGCTCGTGGGGTCCGCACGCGCCGCCCCCACCGGGTCCACCTTTGAAATCCGGCGGCTCGCCGGCGATGGATTCGAAGCGCAGGCCCAGGGCGGGTGGGCGCCGGAACGCCGCATCGAAGTGACCGGCGCCTTCACGAACGCGCCGCTGCTCGCGCGGCTGGCGCGTCTTGAACACAGTGGCGCAGGCCGGTTCAACGGCGCGCTGGTGTGGCGCGGGGATGGACCGAGCGCGGGGCTGAAGGCGTCGGTCTCGGATGCGCGGGGCTTCGGCATCGAACTCCAACACGGATGGGGGTCCGCCGTGTGGACGCCGAACGGCTGGCAGACGACCGTGGTCGAAGCGGACGGCCGCTGGCGCGGCGAACCGTGGCGGCTGGCGCAGCCGGTGGAACTGTCGGCAGGTGCGGGCGGCCTCCGCTGGAACGCGCCCGCGTTCGCGTGGGCGGGCCTCGCGGCGGAAAGCCGGGGCGTGTGGTCGACGGCGCGTGTCGATGCCGTGGTGCGCCTGCCCGCGGTGGACCTCGGCGCGTCGCCGGTGTCGAATCGCCTGCGCGCCGGCATCGCGCGCGCCGAACTGCGCGTGTCCGGCACGCCGGATCAGCCGCACTGGCTGCTGGAAGCGGAGGCGGATGGCGTGGCGCCGCGCGTCGACTCCACGTTCCAATTGAACCCCGCGCAGGTGCGCCTGCGCGCGGAAGCCGTCGACGGCGAGGCGCGCGTCGCCGGGCGGGTGGAGGGATGGACGCGCGAGCCGATCCGCCTTCAGGCCTCGATGCCGCTCCATGCGCCGCTGGACGGGCGTCCGGTTTCCATCGCGCCCACGGGCGCCGTCGCGGGCGCGCTGGCCTTTGAGGTGGACCTCGCCCAGGCGGGCCGCTTTGCCGATCTTCGCGGCGCGAGCCTTGAAGGCCGGGTCGCGTGCGACCTCACGGTCGGCGGGACGTGGTCCTCGCCCGCAGTAAACGGACGCCTCACGCTGGAACGTGGCCGCGCCGAGTTCCCGGATAGCGGCACCGTGTTGCAACACATCGAGATCGACCTGCGGGCGGATCGCGATCAGCTCGTGATCGCGCGCGCGGAGGCGGACGATGGCGCGGGCGGTCGCATCGCGCTGGACGGCGCCCTCCGATTTCTTCCCGCGGAGGGCTTCCCGCTGGAGGCCGGCCTGCGGCTGCATCGCGCCGCCCTGTGGCGGCAGGATGGAACGCAGATGCGGCTCGACGGACGCGTGGCCGTGCGCGGTCCCGTCACCCGCCCGGTCGTGACGGGGCGGCTGGATCTGGTGGACGCCGAACTCCGCCTGCGTCCCACGCCGCCCACGCTTCGCCTCGTGCCCATCGACGACCCCGCGGGCCCGGTGGCCGCCCCCGCGACGACGTCGGCGTGGCTGCAGGCCATCGCGCTCGACGTGGCGGTGCGCGGGCGCGACATCCGCGTGGCGGGTCGCGGCCTGGACTCCGTGTGGCGCGCGGATCTGCGCGTGGACGGGGTCGCCGCGTCGCCCCGGCTGCGCGGGCCGCTGACCGTGGAGCGCGGCTATTTCCTCTTCATGGGCCGTCGTTTCACCCTCGACCGCGCCGTGCTTTCCTTCGACGGACGTACCCCGCCGGCGCCGGTGATTGACCTCGCCGCCTCCGCGCGCGCCGGGGACATGCAGGCGCGCCTCTACGCGGCGGGTCCGATCGACGCGCCCGCGCTGCACCTGGAGTCGGACCCCGCGTATCCGGCGGATGAGATCCTCGCGCGCCTGCTGTTCGGCCGCTCGACCGATGCCATCAGCCCGTTCCAGGCGGTGCGCCTGGCGCACGGGCTGAACGTCCTGCGCGGGCGCGGCCGTACGCTGGACGTGCTGGAGCGGGGACAATCGATCCTGCGCGTGGACCAGCTGGAACTCGTGCAGAGCGATGAGGCCGCGGAGATTTCCGCCATCAGCGTCGGCAAATACGTCGGGCGCAACATCTACGTCGAAGGCGAAAAAGGCCTCGGCGAATCCGCCGACCTCATCACCGTGGAAGTCGAACTCACGCCCTCCCTCATCCTCACCACCGAATCCAGCCCCCGCATCCGCGAAGGCATCGGCCTCAAATGGCGGCGGGATTATTAGGGGGAGGATTCACCACGGAGGCACGAAGCGCGCGGAGGGGAGGGTGGTGAAGGAACAACAAGCGCCCTTAAAGCGGCGCCGACGGCGCGGCGCCCTCCAACATAATGCAGCCTGCGCTTGGAGGGCGGCAGGCCATTGCGCTGAGGTACGCTGGAGAACCCCGTGGCGCGACCCCATCGACAACTCCGGCACCCGCAAACGCCCCATTCCCCGCCGAAATTCGCATTGCATCGCCCCCGGAATATTCTTCACAGTCGCTCCGCCTAAGCGATGCTTCCTTGCATCTTGTCGTTTAAGATGATAGCAAAAAGCACTTTTACGTAACTCGATTCAAATCAGGGCGGCCTTTTCAGAACGGCGGGATAGTGGGAAACCGACTAATCACTTGTTCGGCGGAGCAAGCTATGAGCCACATCATAACACGCAAGATGATAACCACAAAGAGCGACGTCTTCGGCCGCAAGTGGTGGTATGCCTTTCGCGATCTACCAGAGATAGCCGACGAGGTTAAGGCAAAGCAGTACGTCGATTCGCTATTCCAACAGTGCGGCGCAATTACGAAGTCATGGAATGCCGACGTGAACTCCGAATGGATTGTGCGCTGCTACCTCGCCGCACGTCTGATAATGGCGAGCACCCTATACATCAATAGTTATCGCCACTGCATGACGGTCAATCAACGAGTTCCCGCGACATTTCTTCAGTACTACGCCGTACTATTCGCCATGCGCGCCAGCGTCCTTACCTCGCCGATGCAATCATGGAGCAACGGCGAACTCGTCGGCATGACGCATAGCAAGGCGATCAACGTCAGTTGCGACATTCTCAAATGCATCACATTATCTGACTACGCTGACACAATAAAGGGACAAATAGCCGAAATGAAAGGTAAGCGAGAATTGATATCGTACATCGCCCCGTCTCGGGGCGATGGAGATATTCTACTTCTCGACGATACTGGACTGATCGCGTTGTGCACGCGCTTTTCCGAGATGGCCCAACTTCAATCCGAGGTGATGGAGGCTTCTCTACACAAGAAGGCACCCGACAAGTCCACCCTTGTTTTCAAAGATGAATTCTTCAGACAAGCATGCTCGGCTGTGTGCGAGGAATGCGAATATCTCGATCACGAAGATGCATACCGCCTTGATTATCTGCGTCGAAAGCATCCATTGATGACCAATGTGTGTCACATCATTTCGGAGGGTCACTCGGAAGACTTCTTTGGTGCCTGGCTGCCAAAAGACGATGACGAAGTGAGGTCGGACGCGGTGTTCGATCCGGATAAGGAATGGGATGTCATATTCGATATTCCATGAAGGAATCGCCTTCACCGTATTCCTCACCCGCGGCGGGTTCGGAATCCGGTGAGGCGTAACGTTAGCAGAGAAGAATGAAAGAATGAAAAAGAGCGACAGCTTCATATTGCTCACAGTCGTAGTCGGGGTTATACTCAACTTGGGTGCCGCCCATATCGACCGTCGATTCCCTCCCGTGTCCGCCTATGCGTCCACGCTTCTGGCGGCCGCGTTACTGCTCTATTTGTGTTATCGGGTTTTTGACGGGCTTCTGCATTATCTCCGCTTTGGCCGTTACGCAGTGCTAATCTTTTTCCTGAACAGCAAGAACCAACTACTCTTGATTCGCCATCCGTATCACAAATGTTACTTGCCGCCGGGCGGGCGTCTTTCCCAGTGGGAGCTTCCTCACGAAGCTGTTTCCAGGAAGCTAAAGGAAGAAGTCGGCGTTACGTCTTACGAACTTCATCCCACGTTTCATAATCCTCCTGTGGTGATAAGCGAAAAGGTCGAGGATGTTCCACGTCCATACACGGTTCATATGGAGCACCGACGACAGCGGAACCTGATACGATTCCATTATGCCTTTGTATACGTGTGCCGCTTTAAGGGGAACGACGAAACGCTTCCGCGTGTCGCGGACTACGAACCGCACTTCTTCGACCTCGAATCCATCTATAACATGCCACGTGGCACGATCCCATATGATGACATTATACGCCGCTACGAAGACATCCTAATACAGCTCGGAGTTCCACACTATGTCGACAAAGCATAAGCTGCTGATCGTCGGCTGCGGCAAGCACCTCCTGAACACGATGAGCCATCATCTCCTTCGCTTGAAGTCTGCGGCGTTGGTTTGTTGCGTTGACCCTATTACACATGCGCGGCACGCGGCACGCGACCTGTTACGATGCGGCTCTTCATGTGCCGCCATCGAAGAAGTAGACTTCTCCACCGTCTCGGCTGCCATCGTTGCAACCCCACCATACGCGTCGTTTGCAATCACAAATCATCTAATCGAGAGACATATTCCCGTTCTTGTTGAGAAACCTCCAGCCATGAATAGTGCCGATATCGCGACCTTGGACGAGAAGGCGCAAAGGCTTGGTGTTCGCGTTCAGGTAGGTTTTAATTTCAGGTTCGCGGCAGCCTATAGAGCACTGCGAAACGTTTGTGAGAAGCATCCGCCGGCACTCTTGTCATGCCACTTCGTTAGCCGTCATCCCGCTTCTTCCGAGTGGGGCGTTAGCGATCCACGCGAGGCTTGGCTGCGCCACAACGGAGTTCACCTCCTCGATATGGTCCGATCCGTGAGTGGCGCACTGGTGTTAACCAATGCTGAGCGCACCAGTAGTGGAGAAGGCAGGCACTTGGCATGCGTGGCTCTGCACTCCGCATCGACTATCATTCAGGTCATCGTCGGGAATATGACATCCGGGTTCTCACTTGGAATGACCGCAATTCTAGAAGATGGAAGGACCTTTCAAATGAGAGGTCTTGGCTCATGCGTAGAAGTTGCATATCCTGACGGCCCTGTTGTCTCGACACTTTATGCGACCAAGAGTATGGATGATGGATGGGATCGGTTAGGCTACGGAGCAGAACTCGATGCGTTTCTTAGCGATGACCCGAATATTGAACGGCCGAATCTTGGAGATGCGCTAAACGCGTCGCTCATGTGTGACGCGCTTTGCAGGGAGTAATCACATGACAAATGACAATTGCGCGCTTCTTAAGGCAAGCGCCCTCAAACTGCTCGACGTATATGCGAAGACTTATCATAATGAGTCGGAGCAAATCGAGAGATGCCGCTTGCTGCTGCAATCACTTCCTGACCCATTCTCGGATAGGGAGGCTCGCGGGCACATTACCGCTTCGGCCGTAGTTGTCGCCGGGCCTCCATATTGCGCACTTCTCATCTTGCACGAGAAGTTGAATCGCTGGTTTCAGCCGGGTGGCCATGTTGAGACAGCGATTGACGGTTCAATCGTGGATGCCGCCCTGCGCGAGTGTTTGGAGGAGACAGGAGAGCACGCGCACACTGCTGGCACTGGTCCCATTCTTATCGACATTGATATCCACCGTATTCCTCAATCCAGCAAAATGCCATCGCATGAGCATTATGACATGCGCATACTGTTCCGCTTGGATCCCAAGCCGCTTCGGTCCGCAGCAATGAAGTGGGTGCCGCTATCAGAACTTGCCAAAGATTCTGATATTACGCTTTCGCGCTTTTCACAGAAGGCAATAGATCTGCTAACCAGAGGGTCCTGCTTATCGTGACCCCGAAGCGGGTTCACGAACGCATACCCTAGTCGTTAGGGGGGATTTGCCGCAGCTGCACGGAGCGCGCTTCCTCTCCGTGCCCTCCGTGTCTCCGTAGTGAACTCTTCCCCCCTCGATCAGAACTGCGTGAAGCGGAGGAAGATGGAGACGACGGGGGCGCTCAGGTCGCTGCTGGAAAGGTTGTCGTAATCGTTGTCCGACACGTCGGCGAAGCGGTAGGCGGCGGCGGCGCCGAATTCGGTGGATTCGGTGATGTTCAGGATTACGCTGAGCTGCGGCTCCAGCGCGAAGAATTCGATGTCCTCGTCGGGGACGCCGCCCTTGCTGTTCAGCGAGATCTGGCCGCCGCCGATCAGGGCGCCGAGGGACGCGTGGACCAGCTTGTTGGCGAAGAAGCGATACTCCAGCGCCAGCCCGCCATACACGATGTCGAAATCATCCGGGTTGTGGTAGCCGTTGGGGGCCACGTCCACTTCGCTCAGCAGCGTGTGCACGCCGAGGCCGATGGCGAGTTTGTCGTTGAGGATGCCGCCGATGCGCAGGCCGCCGAACGCGCCGTCATCCTCGCCGACTTCGGAGTAGCTCACGTCGACCCGCGTGAACAGGTTCCAGACGTCATCTTCGCTGAATACCGTTTCATCGGCGGCGAAGGCGGGGAGGGCGAGCGAGCAACCGAGCAGGAACGCAAGTATGTGGCGCATGGCGATCTCCTTGACTGGTGCAAGCATACTCCAGCGGGCGCGGTTGAAAAGGGGAAAGCGGCGCGGCGCTCAGGGCGCCGGCGGGATCGGCGGGGGCGTCCGCCACGCGCGCAGGCTGCGGTACCACGCGTACCAGGTGTCGTAGAGGCTGGCGACGTACACGCCGAGGAAGAACCCGCAGGCCTTGAGCATCGGGATCAGCGAGGCGCGCCATTCGTCGGGGCTGATCTCGCGGGACCACGCCTCGCGCGCGAGGCGAAACAGGTCCATGCCGTGGCGCGCGAGCATCGCGCCGAGGACGAAGGTCGCGATGAGCGCCGCGCCGCCATAGAGCATCGCGGGGCCGAGGCGGCGCTGTTTGTACTGGCCGAGTCCGGGGAAGATGACGGCGGAGCAAATGACGGGATCGAGGCTGGGCTCGGATTCCGGACGCTTGGCTGGCGAGACGAAAAACATGCGGCGTGGCCTGCGGGTTACACCACCATGACCGGCACTTCGCGCGTGGCCGCGCCCGCGGGCCGGCCGATCATCGAGAAGGGACCGGTCCAGTCGAGGGTCACCGCGACTTCCTGCCCGCGCAGACCCGGCGCGCCGTCGAAAAACACCAGCTTGCCGTGCGGCGTGCGGCCGCGCCAGCGGCCCTTGAAGAGATCCTCCACCAGCACCGAAACGGTTTGCCCGCGCAGGAGGCGGTTCTTCTCCTCCAGGATGCCCGCCTGCAGGTCCTCGATCATCTGCCAGCGTTCCTGCTTCTCCTCCTCGGAAATGTCGTCCGGGAATTTGCGCTGGGCGATGGTCTTGGGCCGCTCGGAGTATTTCGAGAGATGCACCTTGTCGAACCGCAGCTCCTCGACCAGGCGGTGGGTGTCCATGAACTGCCCGCGCGTCTCGCCGGGGAAGCCGACGATGAGGTCGGTGTGGATGGCCGCGTCGGGAATGAACGCGCGGATGCGGGCGACCAGCTCCCGATAGTGCTGCACGGTGTAGCCGCGCCGCATGTTCTCCAGCACGGTGTCGTTGCCGGCTTGGATCGGCACTTCGATCTGCGGGCAGATTTTCGGCGTGGACGCGACGGTCTCGAGGATCGCGTCGGTCATGTAGTTCGGGTGGCTCGTCAGGAACCGCACGCGCGCGAGCCCGTCGATCGCGGCGACCTCGCGCAGCAGGCGGCTCAAATCCGTGCCGTCGGAAAAATCCGTGCCGTAGCGGTCCACGATCTGGCCGAGCAGCATCACCTCGCGCACGCCCTGCGCCACGAGCGAACGCGTCTCGGTCAGGATGTCCGCCAGCGGCCGGCTGCGTTCCGCGCCGCGGCGATAGGGGATCACGCAGAAGGTGCAGGCGTGCGAGCAGCCGAGCACGACCGGCACGTTCGCGAGCACCGCGCCCTGCTGGCGCGCGGGCAGCGGCAGGTCCTCGTCCTGCACCGCGTCGCGCACCGACCGGTCGCGCGCCTCCGCGTCGCGGATTTCCTCGAACAGCCCGCGCGACTGGAGGAAATCGAGCAGCGGGGCGGTTTCCGACGGCGGCATGAAGACATCCACGTACGGGAATTTTTTGCGGAGCGCCGGCTCCTCCTTCATCCCCACCATGCAGCCCATCAGCGCGACGGTGAGGTCGGGGCGCGCCTGCTTGACGGCTTTCAGCGCGCCGAGCCGGCTGACGGCCTTGTCCTCCGCCTGCTGGCGCACGACGCAGGTGTTCAGAACGACCACGTCCGCGCCATCCGCCTGTTCCACCGGGCGGTAGCCTGCGAATTCAAGCTGCTGCGCGAGGCGGCGCGAATCCGCCTCGTTCATCTGGCAGCCGATCGTCCAAATATGATAGGTGCGCGACGTGGTCATCGGGGCAGGAACGTACACGAAGGGGCGGACGGTGTCAGGTGTCGGGTTTCGGGGTCGCCAAAAATCCGCCGCCCTGCGCCACCCGACACCTGACACCTTCTTCGCCTCCGTGCTATCGTGCGCGCATGAGTTTCCGATCTTCCACGTCCGACGCGTTCCGCAAGTACCAGGAAAAGAAGTCCGCGCCCAAGGCGCCGCCGCCGCGGCCGAAGCACAGCGCGTTGAGTGTGGGCGTCGGGACCGCGCGGGAGGCGAAGGATTTCCACTGGGTCGACGCGAACATCCCGTGCCAGGCGGCCTGCCCGGCGAAGACGGACATTCCGGGCTATCTCGACGCGATTTCCAGGGGCGATTTCGCCGGGGCCTATCTCATCAACCTGCGCGACAACGTGTTTCCCGCCGTGCTCGGCCGCGTCTGCACGCGTCCGTGCGAGCCGGCATGCCGGCATGGGTGGGAGGGCTTGGGCGAGCCGGTGGCGATCTGTTTTTCGAAGCGGTCGGCGTCCGATTTCCAGCAGCGCGGCGCGCCGGTTGTCCTGGAAAAATGGTTCGAGCCGTCGGGCAAGTCCGTCGCGATCGTCGGCGCGGGCGCCGCGGGCCTCGCGACCGCGCGGGAGCTTGCCCTGTGGGGCCATGCGGTGACGGTGTATGAGAAGGAGGCGCTGCCCGGCGGCATGATGGTGCAGGGGATTCCCGAATTCCGCCTGCCGCGCGACATCGTCGCGCTGGAGATCGAGCAGATCCGCCGCCTGGGCGTGGAGATCCGCTGCGGCGTCGAGGTGGGGCGCGCGGTGGCGCTGGACGAAATCCGCGCGCAGCACGACGCGGTCGTGCTCGCCGCGGGCACCGCGTTGCCGGCGTGGCCGGACCTGCCGGGCCGCGACGCGGCGGGCGTCGAGCATGGATTCAGTTTCCTGCGCGAGGTCAACGCGGGCCGGCGCGCGGACATCGGTTCGCGCGTGGTGGTCATCGGCGGCGGCTTCACCGCGGTGGACTGCGCGCGCACGGCGCGGCGGCTGGGCGCGACGAGTGTCGGCATGTACTACCGGCGCACCGAGGCGGAAATGTACATCACGCCCGGTGAGGTGGAGGAGATGGCGCACGAAGGCATCGCCTTCCAGACGCGCGTGAATCCCGTCGCGATTCTCGCGGAGAACGGGCGCGTGACGGGCGTGCGCTTTGTGCGGACGGAGGCGGGCGCGCCGGGCCCGGACGGACGCCGCGCGTTCCGCGTGATTCCCGGCAGCGACCTCGACGTGCCGGCCGACGCGGTGCTGCTGGCGACCGGCCAGCGCGCGGACCGCGCGTGGATGCCGGAGGCGTGGGTCGCGGCCATCCACCGCTCAACGGGCGGCATGGTGCAGGTCGAGCCCGGGGTGTTCGTGGTCGGCGATTTCGCCGCGGGCGCGCGCTCGCTGATTGACGCGATCGCCGACGGGCGCAACGGGGCGCGCGCGGTGGATGCGCACCTGGTCGGGCGCAACCGCTTCGAGGACGTCGTGCGGATCGAGCCCGCGGAGGAAACCGGGCGCACGCGCGAGATGGACGCGTGGCCGCGGAACCCGATGCCGGTGCTGCCGGTTGACCGGCGCGACCGGGCGGCGGAGGTCGAAACGGGCTTCGATGCGGAGGCCGCAAAAAAAGAAGCGAAACGTTGTTATTTGTGCCACTTCAAATACGAAATCGACAATGAGCTGTGCATCTATTGCGATCGATGCCTGAAGGTGAAGCCGGTTGAACACTGCATCGTAAAGGTCAGTTCGCTGATCTACGACGGGCAGGGCCGCATCACCGGGTACAACCGGTCGACGGGAGCGAAGGACTACAACTTGCTCTACATCGACCAGTCACAATGCATCCGCTGCGGGGCGTGCAAGGACGTGTGCCCCGTGGAGTGCATCGATTTGCAGAAGGTGTCGCGGCAGACGTGTGCGATCCAAACCTAACGGGAGCGAAAAGATGAAACTGTTTGCGCTGGTGATGCTGGTGACCGCGATGTCGATGACCCTGTCCGCCCACGCGTTGCAGGCCGGGGATGCCGCGCCGGATTTCAAGGCGATGTCCACGGCGGGCGCGGAGGTCAGCCTCGCGGACTTCAAGGGGTCGTGGCTCGTTCTCTATTTTTATCCCAAATCGTTTACGCCCGGCTGCACGGCGCAGGGATGCTCGCTGCGCGACGGGTTTACGCCGATCAAGGAAGCCGGGGCCACGATCCTCGGGGCCAGCGTGGACAAGCTGGAGACGCAGCAGAAATTCAAAGCCGAGCACCGCCTGCCGTTCGAGTTGCTGGCGGACGCCGATGCCGTCGTGGCCAAGGCGTATGGCGTGAGCACGCTGATGGGGAAGATGGCGCGCCGCGTCACTTTCATCATCAGCCCCGAAGGCCGCATCGCGCGGGTCATGGAAGACATCAAGACCGGTTCGCACGACCAGCAGGTGCTGTCCGCGCTCAAGGAATTGCAGGCGGCGGCCGCGCCCGCGACGCCGTGAGCAAACCCTAATCCGGCGCTCATCCGGGCTTAACATTTGCCCGGAAACATGGACACTTCGTGCATGCGCGAGGTGTGTTCATGGCCGTACCGGATAAATCCAAGCGCCTGATCCAGCTGCAGTCGTTTTTCAAGAATCCGCTGCAGCGGAAGGTCTTCTCCGTCGTGGGCGGCGCCGTTGAAAAGGCGCTCGCGCTCGACCGCATCAACCAGATTTATTACGCGGCGGCCACGAAGGAGGACGACCGCCATTTCATGGACCGCGTGCTCGAGGTGATGAACATCGAGCTGGCGGTGGCGGAGTCGGACCTGGCCCGCATCCCGCGGAACGGCCGCCTTGTGGTGGTGGCCAACCACCCGTTCGGCGGCATCGAGGGCATCATCCTCGGCGCGCTGCTGCGCGCGGCGCGGCCGGATGTGAAGCTGATGGCCAACTTCCTGCTCAAAGCCGTGCCCGACCTGCACGATGCGATGATCTTTGTGGACCCCTTCGACCGGGACGAGTCCGCCCGGGTGAATCTGCGCCCGATGAAGGAATCGCTTCGCTGGCTGAAGCAGGAAGGCGTGCTCGGCGTGTTCCCCGCGGGCGCGGTGTCGCACATCGACCTTCGGCGCGGCGGCATCCGCGACCCGGAGTGGAGCACGACCATCGCGCGGCTGGTCCAGATGACGGAATCGCCGGTGCTGCCGGTTTTCTTCAACGGCTCGAACAGCCTGATTTTCCAGGTACTCGGCCTCGTGCATCCGCGCCTGCGCACGGGGATGTTGCCGCGCGAACTGGTCAACAAATCCAACCGCGTGATCGAGGTCCGCATCGGCCACCTGATTCCCTACAAGCGGATCGCGGAGATGGGGGACGAGCGGCAGGTGATGGAATTCCTGCGGATGCGGACCTATCACCTGCGCCGCCGGCGCGGCGAAAAAGCGGCGCCGATGCGGCGCGCGGTGTTTCCGATCCAGATGGTCGAGCCGACGAAGGTGGATGTCGCGCCGCCGGTGTCCCCGGGTCTGTTGAAAGCGGAAATCGAGCACCTGCCGCCCGCGCAACGCCTGTTGGAAAGCGGCGGGTTGGAGGTGTATTACGCCGAAGCGGTGCAGATTCCGCACTTGCTGCGCGAGATCGGGCGCTTGCGCGAACTGACCTTCCGCGCCGTGGGCGAGGGGACGGGCCACGCGCTGGACCTCGACCGGTTCGATGACTACTACGTGCACGTCTTCGTCTGGAACAAGGAGAAGGATGAATTGGTCGGCGCGTACCGGTTGGGGCGCGCGGATGAAATCGTGCGCAAGCTCGGCGTGCAGGGCCTCTACACCAGCACGTTGTTCCGCTACCGGCGCCGGCTGTTGAAGCGGCTCGGGCCCGCGCTCGAAATGGGCCGTTCGTTTGTGCGGCAGGAATATCAAAAGAACTTCTCCTCCCTGCTGCTGCTCTGGAAGGGCGTCGCGCACTACGTCGCGCAGAACCCGGCGTACAAGACCTTGTTCGGCCCGGTCAGTGTGAACAACGATTATCAGTCGTCCTCGCGCCAGCTGCTCGTCGCGTTCCTGAAGATGAACAATTTCCTGCCCGACCTTGCGCGGCTGGTGAAGGCGCGGAAGCCGCTGCGCACGAATCCGCTCCAGACCTGGCACCTCAAGCGCCAGCGCGCGGTGGTGAACGACCTGGAGGATGTGGACGCGCTCATCGCGGACCTCGAGAGCGAGATGAAGGGGATGCCGGTGCTGCTGCGCCAGTACCTGCGGCTCGGCGGCAAGCTGCTTGGCTTCAACATCGACCCCGCCTTCAGTTACGTGCTAGACGGCTTGATCCTCGTCGATTTGACCGAGACCGATCCGACCCTCCTGGCGAAATACATGGGCCGTGAGAATCTGGTGAAGTTCCGCGCCCACCACGGCAAGGAGACGCCGTAGGCGCGGCTGCAGGGACATCAGAGCAGGGCGGCGATGCGTTCCACCGCGGCGCGCGCGCCCTGGATGCAGTCGGGCATGCCCACGCCGCGATAGGAGCTGCCGGCGAGGTGCAGGCCGGGCAGCGCGGAGGCGTCGCGCTCCATGGCGGCCACGCGGTCCAGGTGGCCGACATCGTATTGGGGATTGGCCTTCGGCCACCGGTAGATGCGGTGGAACAGCGGGTCGGCGCGGATGCCGAGGATCGCTTCAAATTCGCGCTGCACGACGGCGAGCAACTGGTCCTCGGGCCAATCGGCCATCGCCTCGTTGGTGTGCCCGCCGACAAACGCGCGGATCAGCACGCAGCCGTCCGGGGCGCGGTGGCGGAATTTGGTCGAGGCCCACGTGATCGCGATGAGCGCGCGGCCCTCGCTGGCCGGGATCAGGACGCCGAATCCGTCGAGCGGGCGCTCTTCGGGAATGTCATCCATCAGGTACGCGAGCGAAACCGTTGCCGTGCTGACGTAGCGGATGGAGGCGAGCTGCGCGGCGAGGCCCGGGTGCGCTTCACCGAGCACCTGGGCCGCGTGCGAAGCCGGCGTGGCGAGCACAACCTGGTCGGATTCAAGCGCGCCGCCGTCCTTCAGCTGGACGACAGGCCGGCCGTGCCTCCACGCCAGGGCGGATACCGGCGCGTTCACGCGCAGGGTTCCGTCGAGCGACTTGACGAGGCGGTCCACGAGCGAGCCGACGCCGTGGCGAAGCGAATTGAACATCGCGTTGCCGGCCGAGCGCGGACCTTCGCGGCGCGGCAGGTGTTTGACCGCGCGCGCGGCGCGGATGAGGCTGCCGTATTCCCGTTCCATCGCCTGCAGGCGCGGGAACGTCGCCTGCATGCTCAGGCGTTCCGGGTCGCTGACAAAAATACCGCCAAGCAGCGGCCCCGCGATCCGGTCGAGACACTCCTGTCCGAACCGCCGGCGGATGAAGCGGCCGAGCGATTCGTCGCCCTCGTCGCGTCGGCGCGGGATGAACAGGTCCCCGGCCATCCGCAACTTGCCCCACGGCGACACGAGTGGCGAACGCACGAAGGGCATCAACTGTGTCGGGATCGTCAGGCGGAACCCGGTGGGGAACGCCACGAGCCGCCCGCGCCGCAGCACGTAGACCTTTTTCTCAATTTCGTTCGACGGGATCAGGTCGTCGCCCAACCCCACGTCGTGGCAGAGCTGCAGGGCCGCGGGCTTCTCCACAATAAACGAGTCGGGCCCGCCTTCGATCGTGAACTCGCGCTCGCGCTCCGTGACAATTTTGCCGCCCCAGCGCGGCCCCGCCTCCAGCAGCGTGTACGTCGCCGGGAGCCCGCGCGCCTTGATCTCGCGCTGGAGATAAAACGCCGCCGCCAACCCCGTGATCCCGCCGCCGACGATGGTGATGTGTTTCATGGGAGGAGGCGGGCTGCGCGATGCGGGATGCGGGATACCGAATCAATTCCCCTTGTGTTCATGCACGAAGTCGACCAGCAGGCGGACGTGGTCCACCGGGGTGTGCTCGAGGATGCCGTGGCCGAGGTTGAAGATGTGGCCGGGGCGGCCGCGGACGGAGTCGAGGATGCGCGCGGCCTGGCGGCGGATTTCGTCGGGCGGGCCGAAGAGGACGACGGGGTCGAGGTTGCCCTGCACGGCGGTCGGGCGGCCGAGCGCATTCCACGCCGTGGCGAGGTCCACGCGCCAGTCCACGCCGAGCACCTCGCAACCCGCGTCGCGCATCAGGTTCAGGAATCCGCCCGTGCCGGTGCCGAAGTGGATGCGCGGCACGCGGCGATGCTGGACGGCGCGTTCCAGCGCCGCCCGCGAATAGGGCAGGGCGAAGCGCGCATAATCCGCGGGGCTCAGCGAGCCGGCCCAGCTGTCGAACAGCTGGATGGCGTCCACGCCGGCCGCAATCTGCGCCGCGAGGTAATCGCCCACCGCCTCCGCCAGCCGCCCGAGCAGGGCCGCCCAGGCGCCGGGATCGCGGTACATGAACGCGCGCGCCTTGGCGAAGTCGCGCGAACTGCCGCCCTCGATGGCGTAGCAGGCGAGCGTAAACGGTGCGCCGGAGAATCCGATCAGCGGGCGGCGGCCGTTCAGCGCGCGCTGCGAGAGGCGGATGGCCTCGAGTGTGAAGCCGAGATCCGCGGCGGGGTTCACCGCGCGCAGGCGGTTCAGGTCGGTGGGTTCGCGGATCGGGTTGTGGATGACCGGTCCCTCGCCCTTGATGAACTCGAGCTGGAACCCCATCGGCTCCAGCAGCGTCAGGATGTCGGCGAAGATGATCGCGGCGTCGAGGTCGAACGCCTGCATCGGCTGCATCGTGACCTCGGCCGCGACGGCCGGGTCCTTGACCATGCCGAGGATGTTGCCGTGTTTTTCGCGCAGCGCGCGATACTCCGGCATATACCGGCCGGCCTGCCGCATCAGCCAGATGGGGGTGTGCGGGGTCGGTTCCCGTCGGCACGCGGCGAGAAAGGCGGATTCGCTCATGCCTGCACCATGCCGCCCGCGCGCTGCCAGATGGCCTTGCCGATGAAGAAGGGGCCGAGCCGCTCGAGGAATTCGGAGGTCTGCCGGGTCTTGCGCATCGCCTGCACCATCGCGGAGAGAGGGAAGAGTTCCTTTCCAATCAGGCCGATGACGAAGTCGTTGTCGTTCGTGTCGAGCCCGCGGCAGTCGAGGCGGATGTCGTTGCCGAAATCGCCGGCGCTGAACAGTGCGCCGAGCGTCCCGTGCTCGCTGAGGATTTCCTTCTGCTCGGCGGCGGGCAGTTTCTCGAACGTGCCCTTGCGGCGCAGCGGATACCACACATGCCACGGCGCATCCGGGTTCGTCGCGCGCTGGATCGGCCGGTTGAAGAGGACGTGCGGCAAATCGGCCTCATAGCCGATCGAATAGGAGCGGCCGAGCATCGTGAACGCCGGTTTCAACGTGAGCTCGGAGAAAGCCGAGGAGGCGAGGAAGTCGCGCAGCTTGGAGACGAAGAACTCCGGTTGTTCGCTCCAGGTCAGCAGGCCGACGCCGGTGGGATCGTTGATGTCGCGGTAGAGGGTCGCCGGCATGCCGCTGCTGGCCAGCGCCTGTTCCAGCGCCTGCTCGTCGCGCGCGTTGCCGAACACGAGCAGCTGCATGAACAGGCGGCGGTTGAGCGAAATGACCTGGCCCGCCGCGTCGCGGCCCTTTTCGGACAGGTCGGGGATGGATGGGGGGGTGCCCTGCGGTTTCATAAAGGGTGGAAAATAGCGCAGCGCGCGCGGCTTCTCCAATCAGAAGTTGCGGCGCGGCCTACAGTGAATCCGCAAAGGCGGCGGCGGCTCGTTCCAGCACCGCGTCGTCGTGGGCGGTGGAAAGGAAGCTGACCTCGAAGGCGGAGGGCGGCATGTAGACGCCCCGCCGCAGCAACTGGTGGAACATGGCGACGTAGGCGTCCTTGTCCGTGGCGAGCACCTCGTCGAAATCGCGCGGCGCGCGGTCGGTGAAGAAGACCGAAAAGATGCTGCCCAGCGTCGGAATCTGCACCTTTCGGCCCTTGCGAGCGGCCGCCGCGCGGATTTCGCCGACCAGCTTCGCCGTGCGCGCCTCCAATTCGGCATACGGCGGGTGATGCTGCAATTCGCGAAGCAACGCGAGTCCGGCGGCGACGGACACCGGATTCCCGCTCAGCGTGCCCGCCTGATAGACATCGCCCATCGGCGCCAGCCGTTCCATCACGTCGGCCCGGCCGCCCAGCGCGCCGACCGGCAGCCCGCCGCCGATGATCTTGCCGAGGCACGTCAGGTCCGGCGTCACGCCGCAGAGGGACTGGTAGCCGCCGAAGCAGAAGCGGAAGCCGCTGATCACCTCGTCGAACACCAGCAGCGCGCCGCACGCCGTCGCCTGCGCGCGGAGGAATTCCAGGAAACCGGGTTCGGGCGGGATGAGGCCGACGTTCGCCGCGACGGGTTCCACGATGATCGCCGCGAGGTCGCGCCCGTGCTCGCGCACCAGCGCCTCGACATCCTCGCGGTGGTTGTAGCGCGCCACGAGCGTGTTGGCGGCGCAGGGCGCGGGCACGCCGGCGGACGACGCCGACGCCACGCCCGCGACGCCGCTGCCCGCCTTCACCAGCAGGCAGTCCGCGTGGCCGTGGTAGCAGCCGCTGAACTTCAGGATCTTGTTGCGTCCGGTGAACCCGCGCGCCACGCGCACGGCCGTCATGCACGCCTCGGTGCCCGAGCTGACGAGGCGCACGCGGTCCATCCCGGGGAACGCGGACTTGATCAGCTCCGCCATTTCGATCTCGGCCCGCGTCGTGACGGCGAAGCTGGTGCCCAGCCGCGTCGCACGCGCCACCGCTTCCACCACCGCCAGCGGCGCATGGCCGAGGATCAACGGCCCGAACGACAGGCAGAAATCGATGAGCACCTCCCCGTCCTCCGTCTCGAGGAAGGCGCCGTGCGCGCGTTTCGCATACAGCGGGTCGCGGCCGACGGAACGGAAGGCGCGGACGGGACTGTTTACGCCGCCGGGCATCGCGGCGAGCGCACGGTCTTTCAGGGAGTCATTCATGCGGGCAGTTTTCCAACGTCTGTAAAAATGGCGATATCAAACTTGCAACGTCTGTAAAAAGACTTGTCAGGCCGCCCGGCGATGCCTAATCCTCATCCCATGAAATTTGCCTGGTGGCATCATCACACGGAAAGGGGTTCCAACCGAACCTGATGGTGTGGTGTTGTCGGTTGCAGCCCCGGTTTGAAAAACCGGGGTTTTTTTGTTTGTGGCGGGTGGCGGACGAACATGCTGGCGAAACGAATCATACCGTGCCTGGACATTGCGGGCGGACGCGTCGTGAAGGGCGTGAAGTTTGTGGAACTTCGCGATGCGGGCGACCCGGTCGAGGCGGCGCGCGCCTATGAGGCGCAGGGCGCCGATGAACTGACGTTCCTCGACATCACCGCGTCGCACGAGGCGCGGGCGACGATCGAGGACGTGGTGCGCGCAGTGGCGGCGCAGGTGTTTATGCCGCTGACCGTGGGCGGCGGCGTGCGCGCGGTGGCCGACGTCCGCCGGATGCTGCTCGCGGGCGCGGACAAGGTGTCGGTGAACTCCGCGGCGGTGGCGAATCCCGACCTGATCCGCGAGGGCGCGGAGCAATTCGGCAGCCAGTGCATCGTGCTGGCGATTGATGCGCGGCGCCGGGCGGACGGCTCGGGCTGGGAGGTGTTCACGCACGGCGGGCGGAAGCCGACCGGGCTCGACGCGGTGCAGTGGGCGGTGGATGGCGTGCGGCGCGGGGCGGGGGAAATCCTGCTGACGAGCATGGACGCGGACGGCACGAAGAACGGCTACGACCTGGGGCTGACGCGCGCGGTGTCGGAGGCCGTGAATGTGCCGGTCATCGCGTCCGGCGGCGCGGGCACGCTGCAACACCTCGTCGAGGCGGTGACGGAGGGCAAGGCGGACGCCGTGCTCGCGGCGTCGATTTTCCATTTCGGCGAGTTTACGATCGGACAGGCGAAGCAGTTCATGAAGGCGAAGGGCGTCACGGTTCGGGGGTGAGGAAATTCAGAATGCAGAAAGCAGAATGAAGAAAGAAGAAGGCGATGAGCAAAGAACTGGAAGAAGGCGGCGAGCTGAAATTGGATTTCGACAAGCTGGAGAAGGCGGTGGCCCAGTCGAAGGGCATCATTCCCGTCGCGATCCAGCATGCCGATACGCGCGAGGTGATCCTCGTGGCATACACGAACGAACTCGCGTTCCGCAAATCGGTCGAGACGCGCTCGCTGGTCCTGTGGAGCACGTCGCGCAAGGAGTTGTGGGAAAAGGGCAAGTCGTCCGGCGAGACGTTCGACCTGCTGGAGGTGCGCGTGAACTGCGAGCAGAACTCGCTGCTCTACGTCGTGCGCCCGCGCCGCGGCGACATCTGCCACACGAAGAACCGGGCGGGCAAACCGCGGAACTGCTACTATCGACGCCTCGATTTCGAGACGATGAAGCTGGAAAATTTGGACCCGTGAAGAAGAGGTGACCGGTCACTGGTCACTGAATAAAGAACATGCACTGCACTCCCGACAAAGCGACGTTCCTGGAGAAGGCGAAACTCGGCAACCTCGTGCCGGTGTGGCGCGAGTTGCTGGCGGACCAGGAGACGCCGGTGTCCGCCTACGGCAAGTTGCGCCAGTTCCTGCGCGGGCGGTCCGGGCCTGCGCAGACGTTCCTGCTGGAGAGCGTTGAGGGCGGGGAGCACATCGCCCGCTATTCCTTTCTCGGGGGCGGTCCGCGCGCGGTGTTCACGAGCCGCGGGGCGTTGTGCGAAGTCGCCTACGCCGATGGGCGCGTGGAGCGCGTGGAGGCCGGCGACCCGCTGGAGGTGTTGCGCGCGCACATGGCGCAGTACCGCCCGGTGATCGACCCGGCGCTGCCGCGGTTCCACGGCGGCGCGGTGGGCTACATCGGCTATGACGCGATCGCCCGGTTTGAACCGCGCGTGCCGCTGGCGAAGCGGGAGGTCCACGATTGGCCCGACATCCTGATGGCGGTGACGGACACGCTGCTGATTTTCGATCACACGCGCCACACGCTGAAGGTGGTGTCGAACGTGCACATCGACGGCGACGCGGGCGCGGCCTATGACGCGGCCGTGCGCCAGCTTGACGCCCTGTGCGCCGCGCTGACGGCGCCGCAGCCGCACCAGGTGGTGGACATCCATGCGCGACCGGCGCCGCTGGCCGCGCGGTCGAACCTGACGCGGGAGCAGTTCCGCGAGGCGGTGCACAAGGCGAAGGAATACATCCGCGCGGGCGACATCATCCAGGTCGTGCTGTCGCAGCGGTTCGAAACGGACTACAGCGGGGACCCGCTTGATTTGTATCGCGCGATCCGCTGCGTGAATCCGTCGCCGTATCTCTATTGCCTCGAATTCGGCGGCCGCGCGGTCGTCGGTTCGTCGCCCGAAATCCACGTGCGCAACGAGGAGGGGCGCGTCGAGGTGCGGCCCATCGCGGGCACGCGTCCGCGGTCGGACGACGCCGCGCAGGACCAGGCGCTGGCGGACGAGTTGCTCGCCGATCCGAAGGAGCGCGCGGAACACATCATGCTGGTGGACCTGGGCCGCAACGACCTGGGCCGCGTGTGCCGCTACGGCTCCGTGCGCGTGCCGGAACTGATGGTCATCGAACGCTACAGCCACGTGATGCACATCGTGTCGGATGTCGTCGGCGAACTGGCGGCCGGGCGCGACGCCTACGACGTGATGCGCGCGACCTTCCCGGCGGGCACGGTCAGCGGCGCGCCGAAGATCCGCGCGATGGAGATCGTGGGCGAATTGGAGCCGGACCGCCGCGGGCCCTACGCCGGCGCGATCGGCTATTTCGGGTTTTCCGGCAACCTCGACTCGTGCATCACGATCCGCACGGCGCTGCTCGACGGCCGCAAAGCGTATGTGCAGGCGGGCGCGGGCATTGTGGCGGACTCGGATCCGGACAAGGAGTACGAGGAAACCTGCAACAAGGCGCGCGGCATGCTGGTGGCGCTCGCCCTCTCGCGGCGGTTTACCGAGGCGCGTGCCGGGGGAGGCCTGTCATGATTCTCGTCATCGACAACTACGATTCGTTCACCTTCAACCTCGTGCAATACTTCGGCGAACTCGGCGCGGAGCTGAAGATCGTGCGCAACGACGAGGTAACCGTCGCGGAGATCGAAGCGATGAAGCCGGAGCGCATTGTCGTCAGCCCCGGCCCGTGCTCGCCGACGGAGGCGGGCGTGTCGTGCGACGTGATCGCGCATTTCGGGCGGAAAATGCCGGTGTTCGGCGTCTGCCTCGGCCACCAGTGCATGGGGCAGGTGTTCGGCGGGCGCGTGGTTCGCGCGGACCGGCTGATGCACGGGAAAACGTCGCCGATCCTGCACGACGGAACCTCCGTGCTGCGCGGGATGCCGAATCCGTTCGACGCCATCCGCTATCACTCGCTGCTGGTGGAGCGGGCGACGCTGCCGCCCGAGCTGCGCATCACGGCGGAAACGGCGGAGGGCGAAATCATGGGGTTGCAGCACGCGACGCTGCCGATCCACGGCGTGCAGTTCCACCCCGAGTCGATCCTTACGCAGGACGGCAAGCGGATCCTGAAGAACTTCCTGGACTTGTAGGGTTCCGCGCGCCGTCTTGCGCCCGCGCCGTCTTTGGCATACGTTCGGGGGACAACCGCATGGACGAACATCGCGACATTTACACCAAGCCGGCGTCCAAGCAGGACGCGCCCGAAGCGCTTCCGGCGCCCGAGCCCACGCCGGCGGACCTGCGCGCGAAAACGCGGCGGCGCACGATCCTGTCCTCGTCCATCATGATCCTGCTGCTGGCCGGCGCGGCGACGTATTTTTTCAAGCAGGAGAAGGCCCTGGAGGAGAAGGCCAAGGCGCAGCAGGACGAACCCGCGGCGCTGGAGGAATCGATTCGTTCCGGGCGCGAGGCGCTGCGCCCGACGCCCGTCGCCTCCATCGGCTCGCCGGAATTGCCGGACATCCGCGCCTCCCTGAACACGGCCGCCCAGCAGCCTCCGCCCGAACTCGCGCCGTCTAAAATGTCGGAGGTGATGACGGCGTTGCGGCAGGCCAGCGATTACATGGCGAACAAGGAATGGGATTCGGCGGAAACGCAGGTGCGCCGCGCGCTCGACCTCTGGCCCGACATGAACGCCGCGCTCCGCCTGCTCGGCGCGATCTACCTGCAGCGCGGCCAGTTCGACCAGGCCATCCTGACGCTCGAAAAGGCGATCAAGGGCGATCCGTTCAGCGCCGATTCGTTCAACAACCTCGCCACCGCCTACCTGCAGCGCAACCAACTGGAACGCGCGGAGGACTTGTTGCTGACCGCGCTCCAGATCCGTCCGGACAGCCCGGTGTCGCAGACGAATCTCGGGTTGCTGTACATCCTGTGGGGCCGCTACGACCAGTCGGCGGAGCACCTGCAGGCGGCGGTCCGGCTGATGCCCGACAACCACAGTGTGCGCAACAACCTCGGCGTCTCGCTGCTGCGCCTGGGCCGCTACGACGAGGCGCGCACGCATTTCCAGCACCTGATCAACCGCCAGTCGTCGCGGCCCGAGGCGTACTTCAACATGGCTATCACGCACGTGCTGGAACGCAACTATCCCGAGGCGCTGTCGTGGTTGCGCCAGGGCGCCGCGCGCTGCACGCCCGTCGAGGCCCAGCGTCACCTGATGGACAGCGATCTGGATCCGCTCCGCCCGCTGCCGGAATTCCAATCGCTCGTGCGCGAAGTCACGCAGCCGCGGCAGATGATGCCGCGCCCGCCGGCGAGCTGAACAGGACGGCCATGCTCGAATCCGAACTGCAAGCCCTGTTGCGCGATGTGGCGTCCGGCCGGCTCCCGCCGGAACAGGCGGCGGCCCATTTGATGCATGCGCCCGAGCGCAATCACGCGTTTGCGCGCATCGATACCGACCGCCCCCGTCGCACCGGGATGCCGGAGGTGGTGTTCTGTCCCGGCAAGACCCGGGAGCACGTCATCCGCATCATCGAATCCATGCGGGATGCGGGACAAAACGTGCTGGCCACCCGGGCCGACGCCGCGCTCGCGGCGGCCGTGTGCGCCGCGCTCCCGACCGTGGTGTATCACGAGGCGGCGCGCGCGTTGACGCTGGAGGTGGCTCCGAAGCCGCCGCCGCGCGGCGCGGTCGGTGTGATCAGCGCGGGCACGGCCGACCTGCCCGTCGCGGAGGAGGCGGCCCTGACGGCGGAGTGGATGGGCGCCGCGGTGACACGCATTTTTGATGTGGGGGTCGCGGGCCTGCATCGGTTGCTGAAGCATCTGCCCGTGCTGCGGGACCAGCGCGCGCTGGTCGTGGTCGCCGGCATGGAGGGCGCGCTGCCTTCCGTGGTCGGCGGCCTCGTGCACCGCCCGATCGTCGCCGTCCCGACCAGCGTGGGCTACGGCATGAACCTGGGCGGCGTGGCGGCGCTGCTGGCGATGCTCAATTCCTGCGCGCCGGGCATCACGGTCGTGAACGTGGACAATGGCTTCGGCGCCGGCGTCGCCGCCGCGAAGATCAACCGGGTGGGGGAACCCGACGCGTGAAGGTGCTTTCCTTTGACAGCATCGGCGGCGCGAGCGGCGACATGATTCTCGCCGCGCTCGTGGATCTTGGCGTCGACGCGCACGCGCTGGAGCACGAACTCTCCTCGCTGGGCATCGGCCCTTTCCGCCTCGAACACAGCCGCGCGATGACTTCGCATCTCGCGGGGACCCGCCTGCGCGTGGTAGCCGGGGATGAACCGCATACGCATCACGGCCACCACCATCATGCGTCGCACCACGAAGATCATGCGCCCCACCGCGGACTGGCCGAAATTGAGGCGTTGATTCAAGCCGCGACCCTTCCCGATCCGGTAAAGACCCGGGCGTGCCAGGTGTTCCGCCGCATCGGAGAGGTCGAGGCGCGGATGCACGGCACGACGGTGGACCGGATCCATTTCCACGAGATCGGCGCGGTCGATTCGATCGTGGATATCGTGGGCAGTTGCCTCGCGCTGCACCGGCTCGGCGTTGACGCGGTGGCGGTCGGCCCGCTGCCGCAGGGCCATGGCGTGATCACCTGCGCGCACGGCACCTTTCCCAACCCCGCGCCGGCCACGGTGGAACTGTTGACCGGCATGGCGATCGTGCAGACGGACGAACCGTATGAGCTGGTGACGCCGACAGGCGCCGCCTTGTTGTCGTCGTGGAAGTCGCTCGACCGGGTTCCGGACGGCGCGGTCGTCGGACGCATCGGCTATGGCGTCGGCCATCGATCTCTTCACGGCCGCCCGAATTTGCTGCGCGCCGTGTTGATGGAAACCCGGGCGGCTTCGCGCGAGGACCACTGCCTCGTGCTGGAAACCAATCTCGACGATGTCACACCCGAGCTGGTCGGCGCCCTCACCACGCGGCTGCTGGAGGCGGGCGCGCTCGACGTGTTTACGGTTGCGGCGCAGATGAAGAAGCAGCGGCCCGGCATGCTCCTCAGCGTCTTGTGCGCGCACGCGCAGCGTGAACCCCTGCTGGACCTGCTGTTCCGGGAAAGCACCACCTTTGGCGTGCGCGAATACGACGTGCGCCGGACCGTGCTGGCGCGCCGCTCCATCCGCGTCTCCACGCGGTACGGCGATGTGGCGGTCAAGCTCGGAGAGTGGAAGGGTGCGGTGGTGACGCGCGCGCCTGAATTCGAGGAGTGCGCCGCGCGCGCACGCGAACACCAGGTGCCCGTGCGCGCGGTGTACGAGGCCGCGCTGGCGGCGGCGCAACAGGTGGCCTGAACTACACGCTCGAGCCGCGCCACTGCAATTTCTGGCGCAACACGCGGAAGTAACTGTAGCCGGGCAGATGCACGAAGCGGACCGGCGTCGGGCTGCGCTCAATCAGCAGGCGGTCGCCCTGCCGCAGGGTGAGTTCCTCCTGCCCGTCCACCGACAACAACAGCGGGCGCGCGGCGGAGGTGATCGTCAGCGCCAGTTTCGCGCGATCGGGCAACACCAGCGGACGCGCGCTGAGGGTGTGCGGGCAGATGACGTTCATCAGCAGGACCGACGACTCCGGATGCACAATCGGTCCGCCCGCGGATAGCGAGTGCCCCGTTGAACCGGTCGGCGTTGAGAGGATTAATCCATCGCAGCGATAGGAGGCGATGCGGTCGCCATCCACCTCCGCGTCGACGGTGATGATGCGCGAGGAGCGGCCCCAGCCCACCACGATATCGTTCAGCGCGCAGAACGAGCCGAGCTTCCGGGCGCCCCGCCGGGCGACCACGGTGGCGGTGGTCCGTTTCGAGAGCTTGAACTTTCCGCGCGCCAGGTGATCGAGCGCCTCCTCCAACTCGCCCACGGTAATGCTGGTGAGAAATCCGAGCGCGCCGAGGTTGACGCCGAGAATCGGCACATCGGTCTTGCCCAGCAGATGCGCGGCATGCAACAGGGTTCCATCCCCGCCGAGCGCGATCAGGGCGTCGATGCGCGACCCGAGTCGGGCGGCGTTCACCGTCCGGCAGCCGGGCAGGTGGCGCGCGGTATCGCCGCAGGAGATGGTTGTGAGGCCGAGCGCGCTCGCTTTCGCGGCCAACCGCTTGAGCACGTCGCGCGACTCGCGTTTCCCGCAATTGGCAATGACGCCGATCGTTTTCATGGCCGAGTCCAGTAGGCTAAGAATTCCACATTTCCCGCCGGGCCGCGCAGCGGGGATTCGATCACACCGACCCACTGCCACCCGTGCGAGGCGCCCGCCGCGCGCACCTCGTCGACCACGCGCTGATGCACCTCCGGGTCGCGCACCACGCCGCCGCGCCCGACATCCGCGCGTCCGGCCTCGAACTGCGGTTTGATGAGCGTAACCAATCGCGCGCGCTCCGTGAGGACCTGTGTAACAGCGGGCAGGAGGAGGGTCAAGGAGATGAACGACGCGTCGATCGTGGCGAAGGACGGAGGCGGATCGAAGAGCGAGGCGTCGAGCTGCCGGGCATTCACCCGGTCCATCGCGCGCACGCGCGGGTCCGTGCGAAGGCGCTCGTGCAGCTGGCCGTGCCCCACGTCCACCGCATACACGAGGCGCGCGCCATGCTGGAGCAGGCAATCGGTGAATCCGCCCGTGGAAGCGCCGATGTCGAGGCAGGTTTCCCCGGACACATCGAGCGTCCAGTGCGCGAAGGCCGCCTCCAGTTTCTCGCCGCCCCGGCTGACGAATCGTTCCGGTTGCTCGACGGCCACCTGCACATCCGCCGTGACGGTGTGCCCCGGTTTTGCCGCCGCGTGCCCATCCACGCGCACCTTGCCCGCGAGGATGAGGCGCTGCGCCTTCTCGCGGCTCTCCGCCAGGCCTCGCTGCACCAGCAACTGATCGAGGCGGATGGATTTCATGGGCGCCGGTGGCGTGCTATTCCGGGTACAGGAACGCGGGGGCCGGCATGGATTCGGTGCTGATGGACAGCTTGAGGGTTTTCCCGCCGCGTCGGACGTTCAGCGCCACGGCTTCGCCCGCCTTGCGATTCATGATCGCGCGCTGGACCTCTCGCGCTTCCCGCACCTCCGCGCCCTCCACGGCGGTGATGACGTCGCCCGGTTCGAGGCCGGCGCGTTCGGCGGGACTCTGGGGCACCACGCGCCCGACCTGCACGCCATCCGCGACTTCCTCCATCAGGATCCCGATCCACGGGCGCTTCCAGCTGCCGTCCTTCATGATCGACTTCGCAACATTCATCGCCAGGTTGATCGGGATGGCGAAGCTGATCCCGATGTTGCCCTCGGAGTAGCCGGTGGTCTGGATGATCGTGTTGATGCCAACCACCTTGCCGTCCATGTCCACCAGCGGACCGCCGCTGTTGCCGCGATTCACCGCCGCATCGGTCTGGATGAAGTCCTCGTACGGCAGCGCCCCGATGGCGCGACCCTTCTGGCTGACGATGCCCAGCGTCACGCTGCTGCTGAGGCTGAACGGCGACCCGATGGCCATGACGAACTCGCCGACGCGCAACGCATCGGAGTCGCCGGCCTCCAAATAGGGGAATTCCTTTCGTTCCGAGGTGTCGATCTTGAGCACGGCGAGGTCGGTCTGCGGGTCTTCGCCCACCAGCTCGGCCATGTACTTCGACCCGTCGTTGAGCACGACCTCAATCTGCTGCGCGCCATCCACGACGTGGCGGTTGGTGATCAGGTAGCCGTCTTTCGAGATGATCACGCCCGAGCCCATGCCGGCGAGCCGTTCCGGGATGCGATACAGCCTCCCGAAAAACCAATCCTGCGCCAGCCGGTAGCGGGTGGCCTCGGTGCGAACGACCACAACCGCCGGCATGACTTCTTCCACCACATCGGCAATCGCGTTGCCCATCGCCTTGGCCGCCCCCGCGGAAACAGCGCGCGCCGGCGCGGGCACGTGAAGGGCCGCCGCCGCGAGCAGGGCCATCAGGATCCATCGACTGCTTTTCATGCTGGAAATCTCCTTGCAGCAGACAGACAATTGGCGGCGGCGTGCGTTCAAGGATTTTCGCCCTCGGGCGCGACGCTGAACGGCTCGGACTTGAGCTCGCCGCCCTTTTTCAGGAGCTTCTCAATTTTCTTCTCCACCTCGTTCAGCTTCACTTCGCACACCTTCACCAGCTGCGAGCCCTCCTCGAAACACGCCATCATCCGGTCGAGGTTCAGGTTGCCGCTCTCCATCTCCTTGACCAGCGCCTCCAGGCGCGCGAGGGCGCGTTCAAAATCGGGTGTTTCAGCGGCGGGTTTGTTTTCGCGGGCGCTCATGGGATTCTCCCGATACCGTTTCGTTTACCGTTGCGATCAGTGTACCACGCGCCAGCACCGCCTGCACCTGCGCGCCGGGGACGACGAGGTTGGCGTCCGTCAGGATGTGTCCATCCCGGTCCAGCGTCATGCTGTAGCCGCGCGCGAGGACGGCGCGGGGATCAAGGGTGCGCAGCGGTTCCGCCATGCGCTCCAGCCGCCGCCGGGCGTCCTGCATCCGCAGGCGCGCGACGTGCCCGAGCCGGAGGCCCGCCTCGTCCAGCCGCTGCCGGCGCTGGGTCCACGCCGCCTCCAGCATGCGGGGCAGCGCCTCGCCCGCGCGCGCGATCCGTTCGCGATGGCGGGCGAGCAGGTGTTCCGGTTCGCGAAACACATAACTGCGCGACGCCTGGGTGAAGCGATTGCGCAGCACCAGCGCCTGCGCACGCAGCGCATGGGCCAGCCGCCGTTTCAACACGACCAGCGTTTCCTCCAGATCCGCCTTCGGGCGGATCACGATTTCCGCGGCGGCCGAGGGCGTCGGCGCCCGCACATCCGCGACGAAATCGCAGATCGTAAAATCCGTCTCATGCCCGACCGCGGAAATGACCGGGATCGCGGACCGCGCCACGGCGCGCGCGACAACCTCCTCATTAAAGGCCCACAGATCCTCCAGGCTCCCGCCGCCGCGCGCCACGATGATCACATCCACGACCCCGTGCGCGTTGAGCAGGTCCAGCGCCGCGGCGACCTCCTCCGCCGCCCCCGCGCCCTGCACGCGGACCGGCGCGACGAGGATGTGCCGGTCCGGATAACGGCGGCCCAGCACATGCAGGATGTCGCGGATCACCGCGCCCGCGGGCGAGGTCACGATGCCGATGGTGCGGGGGAGCGCGGGCAGCGGGCGTTTGCGCGCCGCTTCAAACAAGCCCTCCGCCGCCAGTTTCGCCTTCAGTTGTTCAAACGCGCGCTGCAGGTCGCCCTGTCCCGCATCCTCCACCCGGCGGACGACCAGCTGGTATTGCCCGCGCTGTTCATACACGCTCAGCTCGCCGTACACGCGCAGTTTCGCGCCATCCTTCACGGGGGTCTTGCTGGCCGCCGCGACGCCGCGGAACATGACCGCGGAGAGCTGCGCGCCCTCGTCCTTCAGCGTGAAGTAAATGTGGCCCGACGGGTACGTGCGCGCGTTGGAGACCTCGCCCTCCACCCACACCGCGCCGATGTCGCCCTCCAGCACGGCCTTGATCCGCCGCGTTAATTCGGTGACGCGGTAGATTTTTCGGGCCGGTGCGGGGGTCGGTGAATCCATGGCGGTCAGCGTTCGCGGATGCGTTCGATGGCGGTGGCGCGGCCCGTGGCAGGGTCCGCGGTGATGATCGCGCCCTCGAGCGCGACATCGTCCTCCGCGACTTCAAACTTGTGGGGCAGGCCCGTGATGAATTTCTTCAACACCGAGCTCACATCGCGCCCCAGCACCGAATCCTTCGGTCCGGTCATGCCGAGGTCGGTCAGGTAGGCCGTGCCCTTGGGCAGCACTGTTTCGTCGGACGTCTGCACATGGGTGTGCGTGCCGACCAGCGACGTCACGCGGCCTTCGAGGTGGCGGCCCAGCGCGATTTTTTCCGACGTCGCCTCCGCATGGATCTCTGCGAAGACCATCGGGTGTTTGATCTGTTGCAGCATCGCGTCCGCCGTGCGAAAGGGGCAGTCCGCGGGCGGCATGAACACGCGCCCGATGAGCGAAAGCACGGCGATGCGCGCGCCCCCGGGCAGGTCGATCATCGACCAGCCCTTGCCCGGGCAATCGGGCGCAAAATTGGCGGGCCGCACGATGCGCGGTTCCCGGATCAGGTACGGGATGATTTCCTTCTGGTCCCACGCGTGGTCGCCCAGGGTGAGCGCATCCGCGCCCGCCGCGAACAATTCATCCGCCAGCGCCGGCGTCAGCCCGCGCCCCGCCGCCGCGTTTTCCGCGTTCGCGACGACGCCATCCAGCTTCCACTGCTGGCGCAGGCGCGGAATGATCCGCGCAAAAATACGGCGTCCCGGCGCCCCGACAATGTCGCCGACGTGAAGAATCCTCAAAGCCATCCGCGCATCCTACGACCCGCGCCGGACAGCGTAAACGAGTTATTTGCCCGCCTGAACATGCGGTCTCCAGGATTTTTTACCACGGAGTGCACGGAGATACGGAGGAGGTGGTGGCTTCGATTCGAATAACCCGAAACGTCTTCGCCGTGGTGAATCCGGGGCGATCGCCTTTACGCCGTGCCGGCGAGCTGGCCGCAGGCGGCGCCGATGTCGACGCCGCGTTCGACGCGGACGGTGCAGGGGACGGCGTGGCGCAGCAGGGTTTCCTGGAAGGCGAGCACGCGCTGGCGGTGCGAGCGGCCGAGCGGCGTGCCGGGCACCGGGTTCCACGGGATCAGGTTCACATGCATCAGCGTCGGACGAATCCCGCTGGCGCTCAGCAATCGACCAAGCTGCGCGGCCTGTTCCGGGGAGTCGTTCTTCTCCTGGAGCAGGACGTATTCAAACGAAACGCGCCGGTTTGTCTTCTCCGTGTACTCGCGCACTGCGGCGAGCAGCTCCGCGATCGGGAAACTCTTGTTCACCGGCATCATCGCCGTGCGCGTCTCGTCGTCCGGCGCGTGCAGCGAAATCGCGAGGTTGATCGGCAGCGGGTCGTCGGCGAGTTTCAGGATGCCGGGCACGAGGCCGACGGTGGAGACGGTGTAGCTGCGCGCGCCCATGTTGAAGCCGTCCGGATCGTGCAGGATGTCCACCGCGGCGCGCCAGTTCGCGTAATTGTTGAACGGCTCGCCCATGCCCATGAAGACGACATTGGTCAAATTGCGGATTGGGGATTGCGGATTGCGGATTGCACGCAGCTCGCGCGCGGCCCAGTAGACCTGCTCCACGATCTGCCCCGGTGTCAGGTCGTGCAGGAAGCCGAGTTTGCCCGTCGCGCAGAAGACGCACGCCATCGGGCAGCCCGACTGGCTCGACACGCACACCGTCGCGCGGTCCTTGTACACCATCAGCACCGCCTCAATCGGCGACCCGTCCTCGAGTTTGAACAGCGCCTTGCGCGTGAGTCCGCCGTCGCCCGCATGCACCGCCGCGCGGATCAGCGTTCCGATCCGTGTTTCCGCCGCCAGCCGGTCACGCAGCGCCTTCGGCAGGTCCGTCATCTCCTCCGCGGACGCCGCGAGATTGACGTGGAGCTGCCGGTAAATCTGTTTCGCGCGGAAGGCCGGCTGGCCCCACGCCGCGAGCAACTCCGCAAGCTGTTCGCGCGAGAGATTCAGTAGATCAATTTGAGGCTGGCTCACGGGCTCTCCGCTGATTTCTGTTCGTTCGCGTTTTCGTTCCCGTACACGTACACGGCTCCATCCTCGCGCACCTGGCGAAGTCCTTCAATCATGCGGGTCAACATCGCGACAATCCGGACGAGAAGTGCTTTGCCGGTCTTGGTGTGATCGGGCGAAACGGCTCCGCAGCGTTCCAGAATATCGAGAACGGCTGCGCATTCGCGGGCGGATCCACTGGCGATCTGAAAAAATCTCCCGCGCTCACCGGCGGGTGCCTTTCCGCAACCCTCAGCGATGTTGAGGGCGATCGATTGGGATGCGCGCAACAACTGATCGCGTGCGAAACGGTTGTTGCCGGTGAGTCCCTTGCATAGGGCGTACGCCCATGCCGCGAAATCTACCGACGTCTTGTACACGTCCAGATTTTCGTGGTCCAGGTGCATGCTTTCGTGAACGTGTAGGTGAACCGCGTTGCTGGGAACGTGAACGAAAATCAAACGCGAAGGCGGGCGGCCATCCATTCGTGGGCGACGGAGAGCGGGGTGGATTCGCTGCTGATTTCGTCGAACGGCGCCTCGCGGGTGACGGGGCCGCACGGGCCGTCGAGCAGCGCGACGGGGACCGGCTCGCGGGTGTGGCCTTTTTTCGAGACGGGGGTGCGGTGGTCCATCGCGACGATCAGGCGATACGGTTCCCCGCGCCGCTCCAGTTCGCTCCAGATCGGCGCGACAATCTGCGCGTCGAACAGTTCGATGGCTTGTTTCTTCAAGTCGGCGCGGCCGAGGTGTCCGCATTCGTCGGGGGCTTCGAGGTGGACGTAGGCGAACGAGCCGGTCTTCAGCGCGTCGAGCGCGGCCCTGACCTTGTTGCCGCAGTTCGTGTCGAGGAACCCGGTGGCGCCTTCGATGACGGGCGCGTTCAGGCCCGCGAGCAGGCCGAGGCCGCGCACGAGGTCGACGGCGGAGACGACGATGCCGGTGTGGCCGAATTGCTCGCGGTAGGCGGGCAGGCGCAGCGCGTGGCCCTGGCCCCACAGCCAGATTTGGGTGGCGGGGTTTTTGCCGGCGGCGATGCGGGCCTGGTTGACGGGATGGTTGCGCAGGATTTCGCGCGAGTCATGCATCAGGCGGCGCACTTCGTCCTGGCGCTGGCCCTGCGGGAGGTTCGGGTCGATGGAACGGTCGGTGATCTCGTGGGGCGGCTGGGTGATCAGCGCGGTCGGCCCGTTTTTCCAGATGAGCAGGTGGCGGTAGCTGACGCCGCCGTGGAAGGCGAGGCCGGGTTTGCCGAGTTTCGCCTGCACCGCCGCGATGAGCTGGTGCGCTTCGGCGGTGCTGATGTGCCCGGCGGAATAATCCTTCATCGCCCCGTTTTCGATGGTGACGAGGTTGCAGCGGAAGGCGACGTCGTCCGCCGCCATCGGGATGTTGCCCCCGGCCGCTTCGATCGGGGCGCGCCCGCTGTAGTGGGCGGACGGGTCGTAGCCGAGCAGGCTCAGGTTGGCGACATCGCTGCCGGGCGGGAGTTCGGGCGGAACGGTCTGTATGCGCTCCACGCGACCCGCGGCGGCGATCCGCCGGATGTGCGGGATGTGCGCGGCCTGCAGGATGGTTTTCCCGGAAAACTCGGGCACGGGATAATCACCCATGCCGTCGCCAACTAGAACGACAACTTTCATGGAGGCGAAGAGGGTACCGAAGCCCGCCCTGATGTCAGTTTATTTTTCAGGCCATTCGATCAGGAACGGGAGGCGCAGGGAGTGGCCGTCGGCGTCCATCCACCAGCCGTCGGGCCGCATGGCGAGGCAGTGTTCCGCGCCGAATTCGTTGTTCGGTTCGGGGCGCCCCCAGTTTTCGTAGCGCCAGCCCTCGCCGCCGGTCCAGCGCCAGAACGATTCGCTGCCTTCATCGGTGCCGCCCAGCCACAGCGCGCGGCCAAGCGCGGGGCGCGCGAAGGTCGCGACGAGCCACGCGTTCTTTTCCGCCGACAGCGACGAAACCAGCTGGCCGCCATAGCGTTCGGCGAAGTGGCGGGCTTCGTGCCAGTTCATCGGGAGGAGGATGAGCGCATACACCCGGTTCTTGAAAGATTCGGGATGGGGGATGGGTCCGCCTTGTTGCGCGTGCAGCGCGCGCAGGTTTGCGACGCTGCGTCGCAGCGTCGTCTCCGCCGCGGCGAGGGCGGGCACGGCGCGCAGGCCGTCGAAGATGCGGGTGATCGCCGCCTCGGCTTTTTCGAAATCGTAGCTGGTGAGCGCCTGTGACATCGGCGAGGTCAGCGCCGCGAACGTGCCGTCGCTGACGCGCAGGTCCGCGAGCGAGGTCATGTCGGCGAGCGGGGAAAGGTCCGTGACCTTCGCCTGTCCGATGTCGAGCGAGACGAGCGGCATGCCGCGCAGCGGTTCGAGGTCAGTCACGCGCTGGCCGGGGGCGAGGTGGGTGAATGTGAAGTGGAGCTGGCCCTCCTTGTCGCGCACGAGGTTGGCGCCCTGGCCGGGCCACGTGGCGTCGATGTGCGCGCGGAACGCGCGCAGGTCGCGGAGTTGCGTGGCCTGCGACGAGCGCGGATTGATCAGCAGCATGTTGAACGTCGCCGTGTCCGCCACGACCATCTCGCGGTTTGCCGCGTGCGCGGGGGCGCCGACCCAGTATTCGCCGTTGATGAGGAATTTGAACGCCCACTCGGGCTGCTCGCCGAGCAGGCGCAGCGGCTTGCGGAGCTCGAAGCGGTCGGGCGCGACCGCGTGCATGCGCCACGCGGCATCCTCCCGGGTCCATTCGTTAAACGCGCCGGCGACCTGCACGCGCACGGGGTCGCCGATTTCCACGACGCGGGTGAGGCGCCCGTCTTCGTGGCGGGCCATGTCGAAGTGCGAGGGTTCGAAGACGAAAAGCACGTCGGACCCGTCGATGGCGTAGCCGTAGACGTTTTCGTTGTAGGGCACCGCGATGCGCACCGGCGCCGTGTCGCGCTGCTGGGCATACCAAAAGGCGGCGGCGCCCAGCGCGCCGACCACGAGCAGGCTGACGGTCACGCGGGCGGCCGTCGGCCAGGCGTGAGTGGCGGGCATGCGGGGTGTTTCGAGATGGACGCCGATGGCGCGCGCGAATTCGCCTGCGTTCTGGTAGCGGTCCTCGCGCGACTTCGCGAGCGCCTTCAGCACGAGTTTGTCCAGCGCGGCGGGGCAGGGGTTGGCCGCGCGCAGGCCCTTTTTTTCAAGTTCCCGGGCGATCACCTTGCTCGGCGCGGCGGGCCGCGTCTTGACGATGTGGTCGAGTACCTCGCGCAGGCTGGCGAAGACATCGTAGGGGAAATCGCCGGTGATCATCTCGTAAAGGATCACGCCCAGCGCGTACACATCGGTGCGCGTGTCGATTTGCGCGGCCTCCCCGCGGGCCTGTTCCGGGCTCGCCCACTCGAGGGAGCCGACGAATTCGCCCGTGCGCGTCGGGCTCTCCGCCGGCGAACCGCCGCCGGCGACCGCGGCGTGCGCGAGGCCGAAATCGAGGATGTGCGGTTCGCCGTAGGCGTCGATGACGATGTTCGCGGGCTTCAGGTCGCGGTGGACGATGCCGCGCAGGTGCGCCGCGTTCACCGCGTCGCAGATGCGGCGGAACAGTTTCAGCAGCTCCGCCAGGTCGTCCGGCCGCAGCGGCTCGCCGCGGTCGCGCCGGAAATCGTCGAGGAACTCGCTGAGCGGACGACCGTCCACGTAGTTCATCACGAAGTACTGGGAGCCGTCCGCCGTTTCCCCGCGGTCGACCACGGAGACGATGTTCGGATGGTCGAGGGCCGCGAGGATGCGCACCTCCTGGTCCATGCGCGAGCGTTCGAGGTCCGACGCGTAGGGGCCGGCGAACATCAGTTTCAGCGCGACGCGGCGGCCGGTTGACTTCTGGATCGCGAGAAACACCGCAGCCTGTCCGCCGCGCTGGATTTCGCGCACGAGTTGGTAGCCGTTAATTTCCAGCACGGGCTCTTCGCCTGCCGCAGGCGATTCGTCGTCATCCGGGAGCGACCCCACCTCGATGCCGTCGTCCTCGTCCTCGTCGTCTGGTCGATGATCCGCCATGCGCCGAAACTATACCACAAGGCGTGGCCGTGTGGCCAGTTGCGGACAGCGTTCCATTGCGCGTGCCCGCGCCGGGCCTTACACTCGCCGCCATGCGTCCGCTTGTTTCCGTCGTGATGCCCGTGCGCAATGCCGCGGCGACCCTTCCCGCCGCGCTCCAAAGCCTCCGCGTGCAGACCCTGCCCGGCGTGGAACTCCTGGCGCTGGACCACGCCTCCACCGACCGCACGCCCGAGATTCTCGAGGTAATGAAATGCACTTATGCGCATATGCGCATAAGTGCATTTCAGCAAGAGATGGGGTTTGCGGAGGTGTTGAACCGGGGGATTGCGATGGCGGAGGGGGCGCTGATTGCGCGCATGGATGCGGATGATGTGTGCCATCCGGAGCGACTCCGCATGCAGGCCGCACGGTTGCAAGGCGAGCCGGAGCTTGGCGTCGTCGCGTCACGGGTGGCGTTTGGCGGCGACGCGGTGGCGCAGGCGGGGTATGCGCGCCACGTGGAGTGGAGCAACGGGTTGTTGAGCCACGAGGACCTCGCGCTCGCGCGCTTCCGCGAGTCGCCGCTCGCGCATCCATCGGTGATGTTCCGCCGCGAGCTGGCGGATCGCCACGGCGGCTATCGCGACGGGCCGTTTCCCGAGGATTACGAACTCTGGCTGCGCTGGTTCGACGCGGGGGTCCGGTTCGGGAAGCTGCCGGAAACGCTGCTCACGTGGAACGATCCGCCACAGCGGCTCTCGCGCACGCATCCGCGTTACGCGCCCGACGCATTCTACGCCGTGAAGGCCGATTACCTGGCGCGGTGGCTGGCCCGGAACAATCCGCACCATCCCGATGTCGTGGTCGTGGGGGCCGGACGCGTCACCCGGCGGCGCGTCGAGAAGCTGCTGGAAAACGGCGTTCGCGTGAAGGCGTGGGCGGATCTCGACCCCGGCAAAATCGGCCGCGTGTATCACGGCGCGCCGGTCATCCGCCACGACGACCTGCCGCCCCCGGGTGCGGCGTTTGTCGTGCCGTTTGTCTCATCCACCGGCGCGGCGGACTATATCCGCGCGCTGCTGGAATCGCGCGGCTTCGTGCGCGGCCGCGATTTTATCGAGGCGGCGTGAGCCGGAGGTGGCGCGAATTGTTTTCCCTGCTACACTCCACGCATGCCGGCACGACCTCAATTGTTTGCGAATAACCGCGCGTGGGCCGCGCGGATGGTGGCGCAGGACCCGATGTTTTTCCGCAAGCTGCTCCAGCAGCAGCACCCGCGCTACCTGTGGATCGGCTGTTCGGACAGCCGCGTGCCTGCCAACGAGATCGTGGGCCTGATGCCGGGCGAACTGTTCGTGCACCGCAACGTCGCCAATGTCGTCGTCCACACGGACCTCAACTGCCTGTCCGTGGTTCAGTACGCCGTGGATGTGCTCAAGGTGGACCGCATCATCGTGTGCGGGCACTACGGGTGCGGCGGCGTCGCCGCGGCGATGCGCGACCAGCCGCTGGGCCTGATCGACAACTGGCTGCGCCACATCCAGGACGTGCAGCGCAAACACGCCGGCCAGCTCGCGATGCTGCCGGAAGGGCACGCGCGCCTGGATCGCCTGTGCGAGCTGAATGTGATCGAACAAGCCTTGAATGTCTGTGAAACGACGGCGGTCCGCCAGGCGTGGGCCGAGGGCCGCGACCTCGCCGTCATGGGGTGGGTGTACTCGCTCGAAGACGGCCTGTTGCGCGAACTCGGCTTCAGTGTGCGCAAGCCCGACGAAGTGGCCGCCGCCTACCGCTGCGCCATTAATCCGCCCGCCGCGCGGTAGGGCGCAGCCGGTTGCGCAACCAGCGCGCCGCGGTTTTGAGGCGCGTCATCATGGCCCGGATGCCGTCCTTCGCCTTGCGGAACAGCGCGAGGCACAGCAGGAACAGCAGCGCGTTGAGGGCCAGCGCGGCCCACGGGCTGAAGGCGTAGAGCGCGACGAGCCCCGCGCAGACGAGCTTGTTCGCGGCTTCGAAGATCGCATCGAGCAGCGGGATAGGCGAAATCCAGACGAGCAATTCGAAAAAGAGCCGCACAGTCTGGATCACGATGAAGTTTGCGACGGACAACCCCGCCAGCAACAGCTCGGTGGGAATCCCCGCGAAACCCGCGGCGACGACCGTCGCATCGCCGTCCGGCGCCTCCAGCAGTTTGCGCACAAGCTGCACCGCGACCACCGCGACGAGCCCGGCATACGTCTCCAGCGTGTCGCACACCAGCGCGAGCGGTTTGCTGACCTTCGTCAGGCGGGGCAGGGAGGTGAACACCGCGAGCGAGAGGAATACGGCGAAAAAAGCCGGATGCGTCAGCACCGGGTGCGCGTCGAGGAACGCGTTCTCCGGCAACACCCCGCGCGTCACCAGCATCGACACGCCCGACAGGCACGCCATGCCGAAAAACGGCGACAACGCCACCGGCGCGAGCGGTCCCAGGATCTCCGCCCACGGCACCCGTTCGCTCAACGCGCCGCCTGCGGACAGATCGCCCGCCGCCTGCGACGCGTCATAGCCGAAGGCCAGCAGGGGACCCGCCAGCGCAAGCATCACCCACCACTGGGGGCGAAGATTCACGGCAGGAATTTCGCCTTCTTCAATTTCTCAGGCAGATAATGGTCCAAAACGAAGTTCAGGCCGTGTTTGGCGAAGGCCTGTTGCTCGATGCGGACGCCCATCTTGAGCATCTGCTCCAGCGCCTGTTGCCACTCCTTGTAATGCTTGATGAAGGGGTCGTTCTTCAGCGCGTCCTTCGCGCGCTTGATGTCGGCCTCCTCCAGCGGATGCGTGGCGTCCTCGAGGTCGTAGTCGATGATGTCCTGCGGGGTGACGCCGAGGTAGTGGCAGGTCGGCACGCAGAAGTAGCGGTTGATGTGTGCGGCCTGGCCGGACCCGACCTTCAGCGTCCGGTAGATGTTGCAGTAGCCGTAGGGGTCGCCGTCGGTGAAGGCGAGGACGGGGATTTTCTGGTCGTCCGCGAGGCGCCGGATGAAACGCCGGCACGCGCGCGTGGGCACGCCGCTCATCGAGATGATCACGCAGTTCGCCTTCGCGTAGTAGCGGTGGTGCACGAGGCGCTGGAACAGCGACGCGGTTTCCACGGCCAGCACGAATTTCGCCTTCGTCTGGAAGCGCAGGTGCTCGACGCGGGAGGGGATGCTCCACGCGCCGGTGCCGAGTTTCGTGCAGTCGATCTTGATGTCCTTGCCCGAGTCGGGGTCGCGGTCGATCACGACGATCGGCCCGCAGACCTCGCCGCCGCGCTCCTCGGGGATGTAGCCGAGTTGTTCACGATTGATCGCGAGCATCGCCTCGATGTCGTCGAGCAGCGTGTCGGACTCGGGCTGTTCGTCGAACCGGCATTCGCCCCAGCTCTTCGAGTTGTAGTAGATCTCGCGTTTGCCCGCGATGTCGTCCTTGTCGAGCAGGTCGTTCTTGGTCGTCGCGAGCAGGCGCATCGATTGCGCGAACGTTTTGACCGTGTTGTACGACAGCGTGCGCGTCGCGGTCTTGTTGAGGATCTCGAAGTGCCCGCGCTTCACGTCGTATTTGACGTTCTGCAGCGAGCGGATCGGGAACCGCATCGACGGCTTCTTGTGTTTCTTGACGACGTCCGTGTGGACCTCGGTCGCGACCTCGACGATCTTGCGCGAGGCGGCCTGCTTGCTGATGACCTGAATTTGCGATTCGCTCATGATGAACAGTCCTTGTTGGTCAACACGGGAAACCCTTCCCGGCGTGCGGCGAGTGCCAGTCGGCGGTCGTTGGTTACGAAAGGAAATTTTTCGTTTGAGCCGTCGGCCGCAAACAACGCGGCGGCCAGTTGAAGCGCATCGGCCGCACGCAAGTCATGGATGCGCAGGAGGCGGCAGGCTTGCCCGCGAATGTCCTCGCTGGGCGGAATCTCCATCCATAGTTTCCGCATGGCGATGAGGCGGCGTTGCGCGCTTTCGGCTTCCAGTGTGGTAATCAATCCTTTTCGCTCATTATTCCAGATGGCGGACTGGCATTCGACGTAGGTAGCCCACCAAGTCGCAATGTGTGGATCCGTGCTCAAGATGGCCGTCGCGCCATCCGAATGCGCATCGGTGAGTAAAAGCGATGCCAAACCGGATGTATCCCAGTATTTCAACGGCTCTCTTCGCGCTCCTGAATGACCGCGTCCGTAATGCTGAACCCCGATTTGGGCTTCGGTGGCGGTTCCCGCAGCAGCCATTCGAGCGTTGCCGCGCGATCCTGTTTTGTGATGCCACGCTGTTCCATTTCATCCATTTTGCGGTCCCAATCCGCATCACCGGAGGATTCGATGGGCACCATCCGGGCTACCGGCTTGGTGCGATCCAGTATTGTAATCGTTTCGCCACGTTTGACTTGCTCCAGAAGAGCGCTCAGGTGGTTCTTCGTATAGGATATGGTGGCCTGCTTCATAAGGCTAACATAGCCATGTAGGGGCGGGGAGGCGAGGGGAAAGTGCGAGGAGCGGGGAGGTCACCGCCACAGCAACAGGCCGAGCACAGTGGCGCCGTAGAGGGCGATGTTAAGGAGGAGGGGAGCGTCCGTGAGCAGCGTTTGCTCGGGGCGACCGCCCTGTTCGCGGCGGTACACGAGGTGCAGGTAGCGCGCGAGGCCGAACAGGACGAAGGGGATCGTGAAGCCGAGCGCCCGCGAGCCGAACTTGGCGATCGTGTCGGGCCACTGCGTGTAGAGGCTGTAGGCCAGCAGGGTGACGACGGCCACGGACGGCACCAGTGCATCGAGCAGGCGCTGGTCATACGCGCGAAGGCTGGGGCGCGTCTGGCCCTCGCCGCCCTGCAGCGTGACCAGTTCGTGCCGCCGCTTGCAGAGCGCAAGGAACAGCGCCAGCAGCATCGTGCACACGAGCAGCCACGGGGACACCAGCACGTGGATCACCACGCCGCCGGCCAGCGCGCGCAGGACGAAACCCGTCGCGATGATGACGATGTCCACCAGCGCGAGCCGCTTCAGGCCGAAGGTGTACAGGGCCTGAAGCGCCACATAGCCGCAAATCACCCAGGCGAAGGCGCGATCGAGCAGGAACGACGCGCCCACGCCTGCTGCGAGCAGGCCGGTCATCAGCAGCCAGCCGGTGCGCGGAGAAAGCGCGCCGGACGCGAACGGGCGCTGGCGTTTCACCGGGTGCGCGCGATCCAATTCAATGTCGCGCAGGTCATTCAGGATGTAGATCGCGCTGGAAACGATGCAGAAGAGCAGCGTGGCTGCAAGCGCGCGGGGCGTGGCGTCGGCGGGCAGGTGTTGCGACGGGTCGCCCATCGCGAAGACCAGCGGCGCCAGCACGATCGCGTTTTTCGTCCACTGTTTCGGGCGCAGCGCCCGCAGGACCTGGAACGCGGCTGCGCTCATGCGGCGGTGCGGGCGGCGATGCTGCGCGGGTGCGGCGCGGCGGGGGCGCTGCGGCGGAGGCCGCTGCGAAAGAGGAGCTTCCACACCATCCACAGCGCTTCCTTCACGATCGCGCCGCTCATCTTCGATGCGCCGGAGCGGCGTTCCTCGAACGTGATCGGGACCTCGGCGACGCGGAAGCCGTGCATCCACGCATGGTGCGTCATCTCAATCTGGAACGAGTAGCCGTTGGATTTGATCTTATCGAGTTCGATGGTTTCCAGCACCGCGCGCCGGAAGCATTTGAACCCGCCCGTCGGGTCGGTGAAGGGCAGGCCGGAAATCAGCTTCACATACACCGCCGCGCCCTTGCTGAGGATCAGGCGGCCCAGCGGCCAGTTGATCACGCGGATGCCGCCTTTGTAGCGCGTGCCCAGCACGAGGTCCGCGTCCCGCGCGGCGTCGCGGAATTTCACGAGGTCCGCCGGGTTGTGCGAGAAATCGCAGTCCATCTCGCCGATGAATTCGTAGTTTCGCGCGAGCGCCCACTTGAAGCCCGCGATGTACGCGCGGCCCAGCCCCTGTTTCTGCTCGCGGTGCAGCACGTGCACGCGCGGCTCCGCCTCCACCATGCGGTCGAGCAGCCGCCCGGTGCCGTCCGGCGAGTTGTCGTCCACGAACAGAATATCCGCCCACGGCGCCTGCTGGTGCACCGCCAGCGCCATTTCCCGTACATTCTCGATCTCGTTGTACGTTGGAATGATGACGAGATAGTCGTTCATGCGCCGCACACTCTAGGCAAGCGGAACGCCCGCGGCAAGCGCGCGCCGTTATTGTACCCCGCGGAATCCGGCGTTATAGTCCCCGCCACCATGACGCTTTCGATGCATTTCTATGGCGACCCCGTCCTGCGCGCACCCGCGGCCCGCGTGGACCGCGTGACGGACGAATGGCGCGCGCTCGCCGCCGCCATGATCGACACGATGCGCGCCGAGAACGGCGTCGGCCTCGCCGCGCCCCAGATCGGGCGCTCCGTCGCGCTCTGCGTCGTCGAACTGCCCGCCGACTACGACACCGATGAGAACGGTGCCCGCCTCAATCCCGGCGTCGAGTTCCCGATGGTCCTGTTCAACCCGGAAATCGTCGCGTCGGGCCGCAAGACCGACACGCACGAGGAGGGCTGCCTCAGTTTCCCCGGCCTGCGCGGCAACATCGAGCGCCCCGTCACCATCACCCTGCGCTACCTCGACGCGCAGGGCGTCGCGCAGGAGCGCGCGTTCACCGACTTTCTCGCCCGCGTGATCCAGCACGAGGTGGACCACCTCAACGGCGTGCTGTTCATCGACCGCATGTCCGCCGCCAAACGCTTCGCGTTGAAGGGCAAGTTGCGGCGACTGGAGCACGAGACCAAAGAACGCCTCGGCCTCGCCTGATGCAGCGTCTGTAATTTACAGACGTTGCAAGTCCGCGAAAAAGTTTTTACAGACGTTGTAAACGTCAACCGGCCGCGGGTGTGGTGTCGGCCGCGGGCGGCGGGGCTTCGGGGGCCGGCGGCGCGGCGGGGGCGTTGCGCGCGGCTTCGCGTTTCAGGAATTCCTTTGCGAGCTGGCGGTAGGACGTGGCGCCGGTGCAGTTGCGGTCGTAGAGCAGTACGGGTTGACCGTAGCTGGGGGCCTCGCTGACGCGCACGCTGCGCGGGATCATCGTCTCGTACACCTTGTCGCCGAAGTGTTCGACGACCTGCTGCACGACCTGGTTGGAGAGGTTCGTGCGCTGGTCGTACATTGTCATCAGGATGCCTTCGATTTCGAGGCGCGGGTTGGCTTCGCTGCCGCGGATGCGCTCGATGAGGCGGATCATGACGCTGAGGCCTTCGAGCGCGTAGTACTCGCACTGGATGGGCAGCAGGATCGCGTCGGACGCGGTGAGCGCGTTCATCGTGAGGATGCCGAGCGAGGGCGGGCAGTCCACGAAGATCAGGTCGAACCGGTCCGATTCGGCGAGCGGGCGCAGCGCGTCGGCGAGCTTGTGCAGGTAGCGGTCCATCTGCGGCACGTCCACCTCCGCGCCGGCGAGGTTGACCTCGGCGGGGATGATGGAGAGGCGCGGGATGGCGGTGTCGGCGATGACATCCTCGATGCGCCGTTCACCGAGCAGCACGGGGTAGAGGCTGACACCGTCGGTCTTGGGCAGGCCGACGCCGCTGGTGGCATTGGCCTGCGGATCGAAGTCGAGGATGAGCACGCGGCGGCCGCGTTCGGCGAGGCCGGCCGCGAGGTTAACCGTCGTGGTGGTCTTGCCGACGCCGCCTTTCTGGTTGGCGAGCGCGATGATGCGGGCGGGCATGGAGCGGGGTCCGGTCAGCGCCGCGCGGAGACGGCGCGCACCGCGGCCTTGTCGTCCGGCGTGACGGCGAAGGCGCCCATGATCTTCATGCGGTAGTACGTCTCGAACGTCGGCACGGTGACGAGCCGTTCATAGACGTCGGCGGGCACCCCGGTGTAGGTGAGCAGCGTGTCGTCCTTCAGCGTGACGACCATCGTCTGGGAGGCGGCGTCGTAGCCGGCGGCTTTCAGGATCGGGCTGCGGCCCGGCGGGAAGGTGTACGAACCGCCGACGGCGGCGGCGGGCGCCGCGGCAGGGGCGGCGGGCGCATCGGCCGCAGCCGCGGGAGCTTCCGCG
>CALKUH010000030.1 GCA_937996795.1 uncultured Verrucomicrobiota bacterium
CATTCACAAACCTGGTGCCCAACACGTACTTCGTGGGCTTCACGATCCCGACAGGCTTCGAGCTGACGTTGCAGGATGTCGGAAGCGACACGGTGGACAGCGACGCCGATCCGGTGACCGGTTTCACGGCGTCGGTGACGCTGATTTCGGGCGAAAACAACCCGACGTTGGACGCGGGTCTCTTCCAGGGCGCGAGCCTCGGCGACTTCGTGTGGCTGGATGCCAATTACAACGGCATTCAGGACGGCGGGGGCGAGACGGGTCTGCCGGACGTGGTGGTGACGCTGTACGATTCGGGCAACAGTGCCATCGGGGTGACGACGACCGACGTGGCCGGAGCCTACGCCTTCACGAACCTGGTGCCCGGCACCTACTCGGTGGGCTTCACGCTGCCGACCGGTTTTGAATTCACGCTTCGGGATATCGGTTCGGATGCGACGGACAGCGATCCGGACACGGGCACGGGCGTGACTGCGCCGGTGACGCTGATTTCCGGCGAGAACAACCCGACGCTGGACGCGGGTCTCTTCCAGCGCGCGAGCCTCGGCGACTTCGTGTGGCACGATGTCGACGGCAACGGCATCCAGGATGGCGGCGAGACCGGTTTGGTGAATGTCGCTGTGAACCTGCTGGACGCGAACAGCAATGTGATCGCGACGGCGTTCACAGATGTGACCGGCTTCTACAGCTTCACGAACCTGCTGCCGGACGTGTACGCCATTGAAGTCGCGCCGCCCGCGACGTTCGTGTTCAGCGAGGCCTTCCTTGGGAGCGACCCCGCGCTCGACAGCAACATCGATCCGATCACCGGGCGGTCGCCGTTCGTGACGCTCGTGTCCGGCGAGTACAACCCGACGATCGACGCGGGCCTCCATGTGCGCGCCGCGCTGGGCAATTTTGTCTGGCTCGATGTGGACGGCAACGGCTTGCAGGATGGCGGCGGCGAAACCGGCATCCCGGATGTCGTGGTGAACCTCTACAATACGAACGGCGTGGTGCTTGCGACCACGACGACCGATGTCAGCGGCGTGTACCTCTTCACGAATCTCATGCCCGCGTTCTATGCGGTGGGCTTCGAGCCGCCGACGGGCTATCAGATCACGCGGCGCGACATCGGCATCGATGACGAGCTCGACAGTGATCCCGACCCGTTGACCGGTCTCACGGTCACGACGCAGCTCCTCAGCGCGGAGACGGACCTGTCGTGGGATGCCGGCTTGTATCGGCCGGCCTCGCTGGGTAACCAGGTGTTCAACGACCTGAACTACAACAGCGTCCTTGATGACCCCGGCGAGATCACCGCCGCGGTGACGGGCCTGACGGTGAACCTGTACCTGAGCGACAACTCCTTCGTGACCTCAACCGTCACCGATGCGAGCGGCGTGTACCTGTTCACCAACCTGCCGCCGGGCAGCTACGTGGTGGAGTTCCTCAAACCGACGAACTTCCTCTTCGTTACACCGGTGCAGGGCGGGGACGCGACACTCGATAGCGATGCGGACCAGACCACGGGCCGCACGCCGTCGATCGTGCTCGTCTCGGGCCAGGAGGACGTGACCTGGGACGCGGGCATCGCGCAATTCGGCGCGTTGGGCGACTTCGTGTGGTGGGATCTCAACAACGACGGGCTACACAACGAGAACCTGTCCTTCTACGGACTGGATGGCGTGACGGTCCGGCTCTTCCGCGTGAGCGGCGGGGTGACGAGCCTGTTCAGTTCCGCCGTGACGGCCACGGACACCAACGGCAACAAGGGTCGCTACTTCTTCCCTGATCTCGAATTCGGCCAGTACTTCGTCCAGGTGCTGACGAACGGCGTGCCGAACTACCTGCGGCGCCGGACCACGGTGCTGAACTACACCGTCACCATCAGCCCGGAATACGTCTTCTTCGACGCCGACTTCGGGTTCAACACCGACCCGACGCCGGTCACGCTGAAGACGTTCACCGCCACGCGTGAAGGCGCCGGCGTGCGGCTGGAGTGGGAGACCGCGTCCGAGTTCGAGAACCTTGGGTTCCACCTCTACCGGGCGGTGTCCGCGGAGGGTCCGCGCACCCGCCTGACCGGTGAGCTGATCCGCGGCCAGGGCACCGGCGAGGGCGGCGCGTATGCGTTCACGGATGAATCCGCGCCCAGCGACACCACCTGGTTCTACTGGCTGGAGGACGTGAGCTGGTCGTTCGAGGGCAAGCTGCACGGGCCGGTCGTGGTGCGTGCGGATGAGCCGGATCAGGACGAACGCGTGGCCACCTTCGAGGTTGATGCCACGGAGGCGGGGCTCCACCGCATCACGTACGAGGCGTTGGTGGCGGCCGGCCTGCCCGCAGACTCGCTCGAAACGGATCGCATCAAAGTGTTCCTCGATGGCGAAGAGGTCGCCATTGCGACCTACGCAAATGGCGCGACGCTGAAGCCGGGCAACAGCCTGCTGTTCTATGTGCCCGCGGGTGTGGGCCCGGTGGTCTGCGAGTTGCAAACGGGCGCCGATGCGTTGCGCATGGGCTGGGCCTATGCCGCGCCGAAGGATGAAGGCGAGCTGTGGACAGGTTCGGTGCAGACCGACGGTCAGTTGTCGTTCACCGTGACGCACGAGTGGCAGCGCTATCTGCTGATGGGCTTTGAAGAGGGCGGGGCGCTGGTCCTCGACGTCACCGATGCACGGCGGCCCGTCATCCTCTTCGGTCACGCGACGCTGCATCTGCCGGGCCAGAGCGGCGTCTACCTGAGCCACGACGCGGCGTTGCCCGCCCAGTGCATCGCCGTCCAGCACGACGCCGTCCGCGTGGTGCGCGACCTGAAGAAACCCTGAGGGAGCCGGACATGGGGTGGAGGATCCAGGGGGCCTTGGGGTTCGTGTGCGTGCTGGCGGCGGGTGTCGCCTGCGCGGCGACGTGGGAACTCGACCCGCCCGCGGCGTGCGGGACGGTCTCGCTCTCGCGATTCCAATCCGACGGCTTTGCGCTGGTGGAACAGGTGGACGGCACGGTGATCCCGCGCGTGCAGGGCGGCGGACACGAGCGCGCGGCCGGCGAGCCGCATCTGCCGTTTCTCGCGCGGCGCTTGTCGATTCCCAAGGGATGCACGGCCGGGATCGAAATCCTCTCCGTGGAATCCGTCGAGACCAACGCGCCGCCCATTAAACCCGTGAACGCGCACGTGCTGCGCGAGGACAGTGGCGTGCGGCGGTTGGAACCGGTGGATGTCGTGCGCGCGCCGCTGTATCAGCTCGACGCCTTCTGGCCGGCCGAGCCGATGGAAATCCAGTACGCCACGCAAGGCACCCAACGCTGGGCGCGCGTCGTGATAAATACCATCCAGTACAACCCCGTGCGGGGTATCTTGCGCTGGAACAAATCCATTGAGGCGCGCCTGCACTGGCGGGCGGAACCACCCACCCCATGAATGTGGAGACGAATATCTGTAGACGCGGCCGCTGGCCGCGTGATCGCCATCCCGGCGTTACCGCGCTCATCGCGCGCGGCTACAAGGTTCTGTTGCTCGCAGCGTGCATCTCCGCCCACGCGTCCGACCTGCTTCCGCCGATGACCAATGGCGTGCCGTCCGAATATGCCCCGCGCCGCGCGGGCGCTGAAGTCGGCGCCGACCGCCGCATCCACATCACGCAGGAGGGGTTGTACCGCATCACCCACGCAGGCTTGCTCGCCGCGGGCATCACCAATCCCGTCGGCTCTGAACTCCGCCTGTTCTGCCGAACGCAGGAAGTCGCGCTGGCTGTCAGTGCGAACGGCGCGTGGACCACCAACGACTTCGCCGTCTTCTACGGCCGCCCCCACGACGGCTACTGGACCGTGACCAACACCTACTGGCTCGGCCTCGGCGGCACCGGCCTGCGCATGACCCAGCGCAACGCCGCCCCGCAACCCGGCTGGCCCGAGCGCACCTCGCACTGGGCCACGGTGCGGTATGAACCGGATCGACTGTTTATTCCCAGTTATCGCCCGCAGGACGGTTCATTCGATCATTGGGTGTCGCATCTCTTGACGAATACGCCAGCGCTAACCGTCACCGCCGCCACTCCCAATCGCGTCCTTTCGGAAACCGGGCAGGTGAGTGTTTTGTATTGGGGAAGAAGTGCGACCAGTCACGAAACGCGGTTCTCGTTGAATAGCGGACTGGTGCAGACCTCCGCCTATGCCGGGCAAACCGCCCATGCGACCAATTTCATGTTCTCGCAAAGCACATTGAGCAATGGCGCGAACACCATTCGTCTCCAGCAATTGCTGGGTTCCGTCGATACCGCGTGGCTGGATTCTTTCGAGATCCGCTATGCCGCCAGCAATCGCGTGAGCGGCGGTCGCTTGTCTTTCGATGGCGCGCCGATCTCGAACAACTACAGCGCCGCCCCGTGGAACACGAATGAAGTGCCCTGGCTGCTCGATATCACCCGGCATGACCGCCCGGTTCGGCTGATCAACCATGTTGTGGAATCCAGCGGTGCAACGGGCCTTGTGCGTTGGGCCGACTTCGCCTTTGGCACGAACCGCTTCTGGCTGGCCTCCCCGACGACGCTCGTGGATGTCGCGATCTCCACGCCGGTCCTGTTCCGGGACCTCACCAACACGGCCCGCCGTGCCGACTATCTGTTTATTTCGCATGGCGCCCTCACGACAGGCGCCTACGCGCTCGCGCGCCACCGAACCCGCGACGGGTTGCGATCGCTGATGGTTCCCATCGAGAGCGTCTACGACGAATTCAGCTACGGTATCAAGGACGCCCGCGCCCTCAAACAGTTCATCGGTTACGCCTACCACCATTGGTCCGCGCCACCCAGTTATGCCCTGTTGGTCGGTGACGGCAGCTTCGATCCCCGCAATAACTTTGGCATCGGATCGCCGCGCGATTTCATACCGGTGTATCTCGATGTCGGACCCTCTGAATATTGCGTGCAGGACATTTGGTTTGGGACGGTGGACGGGTCTGACATGCTGGCCGACGTTGCGATTGGGCGTTTTCCGTTCGCGACGCATGCGCAGGTGACCAGCGCGGTCGCCAAAATCGTCGGCTTTGAACAGGCTGCTTCCAACGCCGTGTGGCGGAAGAGAGCATTGCTGGTGGCGGACGCGAATGACGGACTTATCAACTTCAAGGGATCGAGCGAGACAAACGTCAGGCCGCATTTGGCATCGCTTGGGTTTGCGAATACACCGGCCTATCTGGATGACCAGGGTGGAAATACGGCCCTGAATCGCCAGATTGTCACCAACTCCATCAACAGCGGCGCCTTGTTTGTAAACTACTTCGGGCATGGCACCCCATCGCTGTGGGCAACGTCTTTCAGCACCTCTCACGTCGCCCAACTGACCAACTCGGTCTGGCCGGTCTTTACGGTAATGACGTGCGATAACGGAGCGTTCGCCGATCCGACCAACGAGTGCATGGCCGAGCTAATGCTTGAGCGGACCCAGCGCGCGGCCTCGGCAACCATCTCTGCCTCTGCGCTGAGCGTTCACGCCGCAGCCGAGCATTATGCGGACGGCTTCTACCTCCATTTCACCAACGCGCCGCCACGCACGCGGCTCGCCGCCGCGATCGAATCCGCGCAGGCCGAATTGTGGCTCTACTCGCCGAATTCGCAGGAACTCCTCTTCTACAATCTCTTCGGCGATCCGGCGCAGGTGGTGACGCCATGAGGAAGGGACAAAGGGACACAGGCACAAAGGGACAAAGGGGGGGCGGAATTCGCCATCTCCTCGTCCTCCTCGTCCTCCTCGTCTTCCTCGTGTCCTCGTCCCTCCGCGCGGATGACGTCGGCAACGCGCCCGCTGCGGCGGAATGGCTTTCCACCGGCTCCGTCACGCGCGTCATCAACCGGCACGATGATCGCGATGTTTTCCAGTTTTCCGTCCTTCCGTATGTGACCAACGCCCTTACGGTCTCCACCGGGACGGTGTGGGATTGTGAAATGGAGTTGCTGACGCCTACCGGCATCGGACTGGTGACGTGGACCAACACCGCTGTGGGCACGCCGACGGCCGTGCTGGTGATGCCGACCTCCAGCGCGCGGCGCGCGTATGTCACCGTGAAGAGCCTCGCGGAGTTCACGACGGGCACCTACCATGTCGCGTTGGCGCATGCGTTCACGGATAGCGATGGAGACGGGCTGCCCGACGCGTGGGAACAGGCGCGTTTCGGCTCGCTCACGAATGCGACGCTGGGGGGCGATGCGGATGGCGATGGTTTCTCCGACCGCGACGAGTGGCTCGCGGGCACGCATCCCGGCAGCGCCGCGTCCGCGCTGCGCATCCAGAACCTGCAGCTCGTGACCAACTGGACCGCCGTCACCTGGACCTCGCAACCCGAAGGCCTCTATCGCGTATCCTCCGCGACGAATGTCCACGGCGCGTGGACGGCGCAGCCCGAGTTGGTGCTGGCTGAATCTAACAGCACCACGCGTTCGGTCGCCGGCGTGCCGACCAGCGCGGTGTTCCGGGTGGAGTTCGTGTATTGAGAAATGACCAAGCGGTCATTTCCCGAGCATTCGATTGATCATCCGCCACGGGTGGCGGGCGCGGTCGGCGAAGGTGACGTCGGATTTCTCCAGGAACGCGGCGAGATCATCCGGCGTGGGGAAGAGCAGGTCCGGCAGTTCCGCCATGCGCCCGGGGCGCCAGGTCGCGGCGGTGGGGCTCATGAAGCGGCGGCTGTTCCGGATGACCATGCGCCGCATCGCCTTGCGGCCGAGTTGCGGGTGGATCGTGTCGAGTTTCAGGTTCGCCAGCGCCTGCCTCGCCTTGCTCGCGGGCAGGAAGCGCGCGACGAGTCGCAGCGTGATCGCGACGGGCTTGATGATGTTCCAGCGCCAGATGCGCTCGATGCAGGCCTTCCAGTCGATCGGCTCCGTCGACTCCTCCAGCAGCAGCGCGATGTCGAGCCACCACAGCAGCCGGTTCCCGCTGGCGGGCGACAGGAACCATTCCGCCGGCTGGCCGAGCGCGAGGGCGGTCTCGTTCAGGAACCCGTGTTTGTGCGCGTGGATGCAGAGGTAGAGCAGCAAGTCCTCGATACACGGACGCGGCAGGCCCTCCTCGCCGAGGCATGCGCGCTCCAGGCCCGCGTCGTCCGGCAGCCGGTACAGGTTCGCGCGGTCCACCCAGCGCGTGTGCAATTCCAGCGGCAGCGGCGCGTCGGTCGGCGGGCAGCACACATGGAAGTGATAGCGTGTGACGCGGGCGGGGCGTTTCCACCCGGATTCGCCCGCGATCTCGATCGCCTCGGGCAGCCGCGCCGGCTCGACCCATACATCCAGGTCGCTGTACGGGCGGATCGCCGCCTCCCCGTACAGCAGGCGTTGCAGCGTGGGACCCTTGAGAAAAAGATGCGGAATGCCGCGGTCGCCGAGCGCGTTCATCAGGCGGAACGCCGCCTTCAGCCCCGCGCCGTGGCGCAGCAGCGATTGCGTGACCGCCTTGTCGTCCTCCGCGAGCAGCGCGTTGACCCCGTGTCCCGCGAGCGCCACCGGGTCAAGGCGCAGCAGCGCGCCGAGCAGGCGCTCCAGGTCGGGCGTCGGGGTGGGGGAGTCGTTGGTCACGGGGGAGTTTTTACAGACGTTGGAAGCCGATAAAAAGTTTTTTACAGACGTTGGAAATTCGGGCGGGACCGCTTATGATCCCCCGTCTTTTTCAACCCAAGGAGTGCACCATGGCCTACACACACATCACGGTTCCCGCCGGCGGCAGCAAAATCACGATGGGGGCGGACGGCAAATTGACCGTTCCCGCGAACCCGATCATCCCGTTCATCGAGGGCGACGGCACGGGGCCGGACATCTGGCGCGCGTCGGTCCGCGTGCTCGACGCGGCGGTGGCGAAGGCGTACGGCGGGAAGCGCAAGCTGGTGTGGATGGAAGTGTTCGCCGGCGAGAAGTGCTTCAAGGCGTACAACGAGTGGCTGCTCGACGAAACGGTCGAGGCGTTTAAGGAATACCTCGTCGGCATCAAGGGCCCGCTGACCACGCCGATTGGCGGCGGCATCCGCTCGCTCAACGTCGCGCTGCGCAAGCTGCTGGATCTCTACGTCTGCCTGCGCCCCGTGCGCTGGTTCAACGGCGTGCCGTCCCCGGTGAAGCGCCCGCAGGACGTGGACATGGTGATTTTTCGCGAGAACACGGAGGACATCTACACCGGGCTCGAATTCGAGCAGGGCACGCCGGAGAACGCGAAGTTCCTCGACCTGCTCAAGTCGGCGTTCCCGAAGGATTTCGCGAAGATCCGGTTCCCCGGCAGCTCGGGCATCAGCGTGAAGCCGGTGTCGCGCGAGGGCACGGAGCGCCTGGTGCGCGCCGCGATCCAGTACGCGATCGACAACAAGCGCAAGAGCGTGACGCTGGTCCACAAGGGCAACATCATGAAGTTCACCGAGGGGGCCTTCATGAAGTGGGGCTACGAGCTGGCGAAGAAGGAATTCGGCGCGGTCGAGATCGATGGCGGGCCGTGGTGCAAACTGCCCAACGGGATCGTGATCAAGGACGTGATCGCCGACATCTGCTTCCAGCAGACGATCACGCGCGCGACGGAGTTCGACGTGATCGCGACGATGAACCTGAACGGCGATTACATTTCCGACGCGCTCGCTGCGCAGGTCGGCGGCATCGGTATCGCCCCCGGCGGCAACATCAATTACGTCACCGGCCACGCGATCTTCGAGGCGACGCACGGTACCGCGCCGAAGTACGCGAACCTCGACCGGGTGAACCCCGGTTCCGTCGTGTTGTCGGGCGAGATGATGCTGCGCTACATGGGCTGGACCGAGGCCGCGGACCTGATCATCAAGGGCATGGACGGCGCGATCGGCGCGAAGCGCGTGACGTACGATTTCGCCCGCCTGATGGACGGCGCGACCGAGATCAAATGCTCGGAATTCGGCGACGCGGTGATCGCGAAGATGTAGGAGGGACGACGGCCCCGGGAGGGAGCGACTACGGTTTCGCGACTACGGGAGGACCGACTGCGGGCGATCTATGCGCGATTATCGTAAAATTCATGCGTGGCAGGAGGCGGATGAGTTGGCGGTAGCCGTGTACAAGGTCACGGCTGGCTTTCCTCGCGAAGAGTTGTATGGGTTGACCAGTCAAATCCGTCGTGCGGCTGTATCCGTTGCGGCCAACATCGTTGAAGGCTCGGCGAGGGGCACCAACAAGGAATACCTGCATTTTCTGTACACGGCGCGCGGTTCACTTTCCGAGGTGCAATACATGATTCACCTTGCCGCCCGGTTGTCCTATATTTCCGAAGTAAGCCACAAGGAACTGGAGGCCGGTACGAAGTCTGTTTTTGTCCGCCTTCACGGCCTGATCCGAGCCGTCGAGCGCGAAGCGCCCCGTGGTCGCAACGTCGTAGTCGTGCAACCGTAGTCCCGTTGTCATGTCCTTTGAATCCAAAATCCTGACCCGGTCCGCGATGGTGGCGGAGCGGGGGCGGCTGCGGGCGGCGGGGAAGAAACTGGTCTTCACCAACGGCGCGTTCGACATCCTGCACGCCGGGCATGTGACGTATCTCCAGTTCGCGCGCGAGCAGGGCGACGCCCTGTGCGTGGGGTTGAACTCCGACGCCTCCGTGAAGCGCTACAAGGGCGACAAGCGGCCGGTGAACACCCAGACGGACCGCGCCCGCGTGCTCGCCGCGCTGGCGTGCGTGGATTACGTCGTGGTGTTCGACGAGGACGAGCCGAAGCAGTTGATCGGCGAAATCATCCCCGATGTGCTCGTGAAAGGCGCCGACTGGGCCCACTACGTCAGCGGCCGCGACATCGTCGAGGCGCACGGCGGCAAGGTCGTGCTTGCGCAGATGGTGGAGGGCCGCTCGACCACCAACGTGATCCACCGGATTGTGGAGGCGTATGGACCGAGCGATTCCCGGCCTTGAGCTGATTACGGAGTTTGCCCGGGTCGCTGAGGCCCTGCGCGGCAAACGCTTGCGTTATGCGCTGGCGGGTGGTCTCGCGATGGCAGTGCATGGCTTCGCGCGGGCGACGAAGGATATTGATTTTCTCGTGCATCCGCTGGATTTGGACCGTGTCCGACGCGCGCTGGCGACCGCGGGCTTTCGCGTGCGCTCCGAGGTGATGACCTTCAAGGAAACCGGCGTCACACTGCATCGGTTGATCAAGACCTACTCGGACACTGAAGACTATTTTCTGGTCGATCTCCTGGTCCCATCGCGCCCCGCGCATTTGGAGATGATTCGCCAAGCGCGGCGCATGAAGTGGAGCAACGGCTTCATCCGCGTGCTGCGGCGCGAAGACCTTATTGACTTGAAGCGAGCCGCCGGACGCCCGCAAGATTTGACGGATATCGAACGGTTGCGCAATGACGCGAAAAAAACAGACTCCACTTGAGCGCGCCATCCGCGAAGTGGCGGGCCTGAACGTCTTGTGCGCTTCCCTGCGGCGAGCCGGACACGGTCTGCGCAAGCGCGACCGAACGAAGCTTCGCGAGCCTTCCGCGCTCTACACGGTTAGCCCCCGCGCCCCGAAACCCGACACCCGAAACCCGACCCCATCCTCCCTATGAGCAACTACATCGTCACCGGCGGCGCCGGCTTTATTGGCAGCAACATCGTTGCGGAATTAAACGCGCGCGGGGAGGAGGACGTCCTCGTGGTGGACATCCTCGGGAAGGACGAGAAGTGGAAGAACCTCGTGGGGTTGCGCTACAGCGACTACATGGAGGGCGACGCGTTCCGGCTCGCGCTCCAGCACGACACGCTGAACAAGGTGTCAGCGGTCTTCCACATGGGTGCGTGCAGCGCGACGACGGAGAAGGATGCGTCGTATCTCGCGGACAACAACTACCGGTTCACGCGCGAACTGTGCGAGTGGTGCCTCCGCAACGACGTGCGGTTCATCTATGCGTCCAGCGGCGCGACCTATGGCGACGGCTCGCTCGGTTATTCCGACGCCGACGACGTGACGCCGACGCTGGCGCCGCTGAACATGTACGGCTACTCCAAACACATGTTCGACCTGTGGGCGCTGCGCCAGCAGGTGCTCAACGACATTGTCGGGCTGAAGTTCTTTAACGTCTATGGGCCCCGCGAGGACCACAAGGGCGACATGCGGTCGGTGGTGAACAAGGCGTACGGCCAGATCCAGCACGAGGGCGTGGTGAAGCTCTTCAAGTCGTACCACCCGGACTACAAGGACGGGGAGCAGGTGCGCGATTTCGTCTACGTGAAGGACGCGGTGAACGCGTGCCTCTGGTTCGCGGAGAACCGGCGCGCGAGCGGCCTCTTCAACGTCGGCACCGGAACCTGCCGCACGTGGGTGGATCTCGCGCGTGCGGTGTTCGCCGCGATGGGCCGTCCGCCGAAGATCGAATTCATCGACATGCCCGAGCACCTGCGCGGCAAATACCAGTACCGCACCGAGGCCGATATCTCGAAACTGCGCGACGCCGGCTACGACATCCCGATGACCACGCTGGAAGACGGCGTCCGCGATTACGTCCAGACGTGGCTCGCGAAGCGCTAGGTGCGCGGCCCGACACTGTTGTTCAACGGTTCTCCCGGGGTCACAATATTTCATCGGGTAAAACGCTTGACCTGACTTTGGCTTGGCCGCACGCTGGTCTCTTCACCAGGAAGGCGGGCGCGAATGAGTGGTCTCAGGGGTTGGGTGGCGGTGGTGGGTATTTTTCTCGGCGGGCTCGCGGCGGACGCGGCGGTCACGCAGGTGGGGAACGTCACGGGGGTGACGATCACGACGAACGCGGCGGCGGGGAATCGCGTCTTTTCATTTGCACTTAGCACGGGCGGGTCGGTGGAGATCACGCCGTTCGCGCCGGACGTGGTCCGCGTGGACCTGCATTGGGTGGGGCCGTTCGAGACGGACCAGCCGATGATCGCCAAGCCGTTCACGAACTGGCCCGCCGTCAGTGCGACCCTTGCGGACAACGGCAGCTCCTATCGCCTGGAGACGACGCAACTGATCGTCGACATCGACAAGACGCCGTTCAAGGTCCACTTCAAGGACAAGTCGGGCTTCTTCCTTCTGCAGGACGACAAGACGGAGTTTGATCCCGCGTACAATTTCACCGGGCAGCGCGGCACCGGCTCGTCGAAGCTGAAGGCGCAGAAGGTGATGCCGAGCAATCAGGCGATCATGGGGCTGGGCGAATACGGCGGGCCGATGAACCGGCGCGGGCGCGAGATCGATTGCTGGAACACGGGCACCTACAACTGGGGCGAGTTCCAGAACCCGACCTACCTGAACATCCCGTTTTTCTACGGCTTGCAGCCCGCGGGCGGCGGCAACCCGGCGTTTGTGTACGGCGTGTTCTTCAACAACCCGTGCCGGTCGCTGTTCAAATTCGGCACGGCGCAGGGCGACCGCTATTCGTTTGAGGCGGGCGACGGGCGCATGGACTATTTCTTCTTCGGCGGCGGCGCGACACACACGATGGCGGAGGTGATCGACCGCTACTCGGAGCTGACCGGGCGTCCGACGATGCTGCCGAAATGGGGGCTGGGGCATCACCTGTCCCGCTTCAGCTACGACAACCAGGCGTGGGTCGAATACATCGCGAACCAGTCCACGGTGGAGGACATGCCGCTCGACGCCGTGTATCTCGACATCGACTACATGGATGCGGATGCGGACGGCGACTTCGCCGACGGGCAGCTGCGCCAGCTCACGATCAACTCCAAGTTCCCGAATCCGTCCGGCATGCTGAACTACTGCGACGCGCGCGGTGTGAAGGTGGTGCCGCTGATCGAGCCCTGGCTGGAGCCGGGCGATCCGCTGCACGGCGAGGCGAACGGGCTGCTGCATTTCATCAAGGACAACGGCGGGAACACGGTCACCCGCAACATCTACGTCGGCGCGGTCTCGTGGTTTGATTTCAGCAGCTCGCCAATGCAGGTGTGGTGGCGCAACAAGATCGTGAACTGGTTCAACACGCTGCCGTTCGACGGCATCTGGAACGACCTGACGGAACCGGAGGGCGGCGACCAGATCCCGCACAACGCGCTGATGTGGATCGACGGCAAGTTCGGAACCTCGACCACCGACTCGCGCCGCTGGTGGTCGAATGAGCGCAACTATTTCGGCCTGCGCTGCTCGAAGACCAGCTACGACGCGATGCTACAGAAGAACCCGAACCTGCGCCCCTTTGTGCTGAGCCGGTCCGGCAACGCGGGGCTTCAGCGCTACGCGGTGAGCTGGAGCGGCGACACGCGCGCGAACTGGTTCTACCAGCGCGCGACGATCCGGTTCGGCATGGGTGCGATGATCGCCGGCGTGGCGTGGTACGGCAATGACGTCGGCGGTTTCGCCGGCACCGCGTCGGCCGAGCTGATGACGCGCTCCACGGAGTTCAACGCCCTGACGCCGTTCTTCCGCAACCACGCCGACAAGGCCGCGGCGGATCGCGAGCCGTGGCGGTTCGGCGAGCCCTACAAGAGCCATCAGCGCAACATGATCAAGATGCGCTACCGGCTCATGCCGTACCTCTACACGCTTGCGTACGAATCGACCGTGACCGGCGAGCCGATGAACGTGCCGCCGGCGTTCGACTACTTCGCGGACGCGAACACGCACGACATCAGCGACTACGAATTCCTCGTGGGCGACTACATCCTCGCCGCGCCGGTCTACAACGAAGGCGCGTCCACGCGGCAGGTGTACCTGCCGTACGCGCCGGGTGTGGAGTGGTATTACTGGCCGTCCGCCGCGCCGAATGTGCAGCCCTCGGGGACGAAGTACGGCGGCGGGCAGACGGTCAACGTCAGCGCGCCGCTGGGGCAGATGCCGATGTTCGTGCGGTCGGGCGCGATCATCCCGATGGGGCCGTCGATGCAGTACGCGAACCAGACGCAGGCCGGGTGGATGGACATCAACTGCTGGCCGGCGGGTGTCAGCGAATTCACGCTGCACGAGGACGACGGCGAGACGTGGGACTACCTGAGCGGCGAATATGCGCGCCGCCGCATGGTGAGCGAGCGCACCGAACTGGCGTGGACGCTCGACATCGAGGCGAAGCAGGGGACGTACAACACCGGCGCGCGCGATTTCTATGTCTACTGTTTCAATCCGCCCACGAACGCGGTGCAATCGGTGAAGCTGAATGGCGCCCCGCTTGCGCAGCTCGCCAATTTCAACGATGCGCCGCAGGGCTGGCGGATGACCAGCGAGGGACGCGTCGGCATCAAGCTGCCTGACACGGGCGCCGCCGCGGAGATCCGCGTGAGCTGGGGCGACGAGAGCGATGTCGTGCAGCTGGCGCACCCGGCGTACAACGTGCCGGAGACGAGCGCGTTTGTGCGCGTCTACATCACGCGCGCGGGCGACACGACCGGCGCGGTCAGTGCCACGTTCGCCACGCTCGACGCCAGCGCGCTGGCGGGACTGGACTACACGCCGGTCACAGGCGTCGTGAACTGGGCCGCAGGCGACACGGCGGACAAGTTCGTGGATGTGCTGTTGGCGGATGATGCGTCGTATCGCGGCGATCGATTCTTCCTCGGGCGCCTGGCCGCCGTGACTGGTGCGGACGTTGGCGCGGTCACCTCCACGACGATCAACATCCTGGAGAACGAGCCGTTGCCGCCCGGCCTGATGGTGACGAATCCACCCGCGCCGTTGTATGTGAGCGCGACCGTGGGCGTGGTGACGGTGCAGGGTGTGGCGAATGCGAATGTGTGGAGCGGCCTTGTCTGGAGCAACGCCCTCACGGGCGCGAGCGGGACCGCGCCGATCGGGTTCGCGTGGACGATTCCCGGGGTGACGCTTGGCGTGGGCACCAACTGGATCACGATCGCCGCCACGAACGTAGCCGGCACCGGCGCCTTCGACAGCGGCGCGGACACGGTCTACAACAACGGTTGGGACGCGGGTGACAACGGCGGGTACGGGTGGGGCGCGTGGCAATTCCAGACCAGCTCCGGCGACATCAACCAGAACGGACGGTTCATGGCCACGGCGACGAACGTGAACATCGGGACGCCGGCGTGGGGATTGTACGCCAACACCGGCAACAACTCGGAAGCGCGGCGGCTGATGACGAACGCGCTCGCCGTGGGGCAGACGGTTTCCGTGCGGATGGACAACGGTTTCATCAACCCGGGCAGCGGGGTGGGTGTCGCGCTCCAGAATGATGTCGGCACGACGCTGTGGGAGTTCTTCTTCAACGGGGGGGACACGTTCTACAGCATGAGCAGCACGACGACGGACATCGGGTGGACGAGCGGCGGCCTCGACGTGGAATTCACGCTGACCGGACCGACGAACTTCACGACGCGGATCACGCCCTACGGCGGCGCCACCCGCACGAACAATGGCGTGCTGATCAACGCCGCGAACCAGCAGATCTCGGCGTTCCGCGCGTGGAACTTCAATGCGGGGAGCGGGTCGCAGTACGACTTTTTCTTCAACAACCTGACGCGCAGCGGCGGAAGCGGAGCCACCACCAGCGTGTTGGTCCAGGTGGTCCGGCCCGCGAGTGACGGATTGATTCCGCAGTGGTGGCGGGACCGGTATGCCTTGAGCGGGCCCGACTCCGGCGATCACGAGGACCGCGATGGCGACGGGCGGAGCAATCTCGAGGAATATCTGGCGGACTCCATCCCGACGAACAACGCCTCGCGGTTTGGCCGCGTGCACGTGCGAAGCGTAACCCCGCAGGGCACGAATGTCGTCATCGAGCTGGAGATCGAGGCGCCCACGACGAACAGCCGCGTGTATGACATCACGTACAGCAGCAACCTGATGAGTGCGGTTTGGTCGCCGCTGGGCCTTGTCGTGACGGGGCATCCCGGCGGCGCGGCCCTGCAGCTTCAGGTCACGAATCGGGTGGAGGAAAGTCCGCTCTTCCGTGCGGGCGTGCGCCTGCCTTGAGGCGTCGTGCGCGCGGTCAGGCGAGCAGGTGTTCGAGGTCTTCGCGCGTGAGGTCCCGGATGAGGCTGTTGTCGGCGCTGATGATGGCGTCGGCGAGCGCGCGCTTGCTCTGCTGCAAGTCGAGTACCTTTTCCTCGATGGTGTCCTTTGCGATGAGGCGATAGGCGAAGACCTTGCGGGTCTGGCCGATGCGGTGTGCGCGGTCGATGGCCTGCGCTTCGACGGCGGGATTCCACCAGGGGTCGAGCAGGAAGACGTACTCCGCCGCAGTCAGGTTCAATCCGACGCCGCCGGCTTTCAGGCTGATCAGGAACACCTTGCACGCGGGATCGGCCTGGAATCGATCGACGCTCGCTTTCCGGTCCCTCGTTTTTCCGTCCAGATATTCGTACGGGATGCCGCGCGCATCCAATTCCTTGCGCACCAGCGACAGGAATGACGTGAATTGCGAGAAGACCAGCGCTTTGTGGTCTTCCTCGCGCAGTTCCTCGAGCTGCGCCAGGAGCACTTCGAGTTTGGCACTGCTCTCGCTGTCCTTGCTTTTGTCGATGAGCGCGGGATGGCAGGCGGCCTGGCGCAGGCGGAGCAGGGCTTCGAGGACCTGGATTTTGGAGCGCCCCAGGCCTTTTGCGTCGATGACACCGAGCAATGACGCGCGATAGTGGTCGCGCAATTCGTTGTAGATCTTGCGCTGCTTCGGCGGCAGCTCGCACCACAGCGTGTCCTCCATGCGGTCGGGCAATTCGCGGGCGACCTCTTTTTTCGTGCGGCGCAGGATGAAGGGACGCAGGGCCCGGGCCAGCAGCGCGCGGGCGGATTCGTCCGCGCCATTGGCGGCGAGTCCCTGGAACACGGAGGCCCGGCCCAGGAAGCCCGGGTTCAGGAACTCGAACAGGCTCCACAATTCGCCCAGATGATTTTCGATGGGGGTGCCGCTCATCGCGAGCCGGTGGCGGGCGCGCAGCAGGCGCGCGGCCTTGGCCTGGCTGGTGGAGGCGTTCTTGATGGCCTGCGCCTCGTCGAGCACCACGTAGTCGAATTCGATGTCCTTCAACAGCGCGGCGTCGATGCGCAGCGTGCCGTAGGTCGTGAGGATCAGGTCGTAGTCGCTGAGGTGTCCGGAGGATTTGGCGCGGGAGAGGCCGTGATGATCGATCACGCGCATCGCCGGGGTGAAGCGGGCGGCCTCGGCGCGCCAGTTGTAGAGCAGCGATTTCGGCAGCACGACGAGCGAGGGGCCGGCGCCGGCCAGCCGCCGCGCTTCCAGCATGGCGAGCACTTGCACGGTTTTCCCGAGGCCCATGTCGTCCGCGAGGCATCCGCCGAACTGATGGGCGCGCAGGAAATCCAGCCAGCCGAGTCCGTCCCGCTGGTAGTCACGCAGCGTGCCCCGGAACGTCGCCGGCGGGTCGGCGGGTGCGATCGTGCGGAAGGCTTTCAGCTGCTCGCGCGCCGCCGCGAATTGTTCATCCACGTTGACGCCGGGTTGCTCGGCGAGCAGCGCGTCGAGCAGGGCGGCCTGGGTGCGCCGGAAGCGGAGCGCCTCCTTGTCCGCCGTCGAAAAAGACGCCAGCGCGGCGAGGCGTTGCTGCCAGTCCTGCGGAATGGCGGCGATGCTGCCGTCGGCCAGCACGAGCGTGTCGAGCCGCTCGCGCGCCGCGCGCAACAGGTCGGGCATCGGCACGGGGATACCGTCGAAGTCCGCCTTCGCATGCAGATCGAACCAGTCCACGCCGGAGACCACTTCTATCGAGAACGTGCCCGCGCTGCGAATCGGGCGCCCCTTGAAGACGATCCGCCATCCTTTCCGTCCCAGTGCGCGCAGGATCTCGGGCAGGCGCTTTTCGGGCAGCTCCACATCAATGGTGGCATCGCCAAACGCATAGCGAGGCCGTCGCAACCCCAGTTCCGAGAGGGCTGCGCGGCACTGTTCCTCGGCCGCCCGGTCGCGCAGCGTGAAGATGCGGGCGCCCGCTGTCCGGAATCCGCGGTCCGCGTCCTGGCTTCGGAACACGCGCCCCGCGTAGTCGAACGACAGCCGGGCGTCGAACACCGCGGGTTCGTAGACGTTGACGGTGAGGTCGAGTGCGGGCGTGAAGCGCCCGGTTTCCTGCGTGAGGGCGAGGTCCGCGGGGAGCGACAACGGGGCGGACATGGGAAGCAGCATGGTGCTTTCGATGAATTGGTCCACTTCATCGCGCGGGACGGTGATTTCGTGCTGCTCGCGAAGCAGGGCGATCCACGGGAACGAATCCCGGTGGTCGATGCGCGCGATGTGCGCTGTGTCAAACATCCATCCCGATGCGGTCACCACGCGCGGTTCATCCAGGGGCCGCCGTTCCTCCCCGCGCCACAATTCGCCGCGCACGCGGACGGTTTTCGCGGAAGCGACATCGACGATGAGATGAAAAATCCATGCGGGACCTTCATCGAGGGTGAAGAAGGGACCCGAGAGCGGGTCCGCCTCATTCGCGGTGAACCGACCCGTCCGGCAGAGGAGCGGGGCGAGATGCTCCCACAGGGTCGTGTCCGCCTGATACGCGCTCGGGCTGGCGTACCCCTTCCATGCGTGGGCGGGCGTGGCGCCGCGCAGCATCAGCAGGATCTGGCGATCCTCCGGCTTGAGCGCGGCGATTTGCTGCTGTGTGGGCTGGAAGGGGCGGGGTTTGCTCCAATCGCCGTTCTTCTTGCGGAAGGCCTCGACCGCCTGCAGGCGCGGCACGCCTGAGTTCCGCAGTTCGGGGAGCGAGAGGGTGTAGAACACCTGCGATTCCCGCGCCGGCTCGGGTTCGGGCGAAACGGTCCGGGTGTCGGCGAGGCGCTTGATGATGCGCTTCCAGCTTGCGCGACCGGGGCCGGACGCATCCTTCGCGGGTCTGGAATCCGAACGCGCGACTGGCGCCGGGCTGGTGGGCGGGGCTTCCAGGTGATAGGGCACGAGGCGAAGCGGTCCGCTCGCTTTCGGGAACCCGAGTCGCCGCTGCTGATGCGCTTGCTCGACGGTGGCCCAGATGTGCTTGCAGATGCCCGATGATTCATAGTGCGGGCACGTGCAGGAGGCGCGCAGCGAGGAGCCCACCCAGTGCAGGCTTACGTCGTAGATTTCGGTGCCTTGGACCAGCGCTTCGACGCCGCCCGCATCGCTGTCGAGAATCGTGACGCGTCCGCCGCGAAAATAGGCGCGGCCCTTGGTGATGATGGGCTGCGGAATGCGATGCGTGAGCCGTTCCAGCAAATACGACATTGCGGTTCTAGCGAGCGGCCTTCGCGAGCCCCGTGTTCTTCGCGCGCGATTCGGCCGCCATGCGGCGTTTGAAGGTGGCGAGTTTCGCGGAGAGCCGGGCGTCAAACGCCGCGAGGATCGCGACGGCGAGCAATCCGGCGTTGCGGCCGTTGCCGATGGATACCGTGGCGACCGGCACGCCGGCGGGCATCTGCGCGATGGAGAGCAGGGAGTCGAGCCCTTTGAGCGCCTTTGATTCCACCGGCACGCCAATGACAGGCAGGGTGGTGTGGCTCGCGGTCATGCCGGGCAGGTGCGCCGCGCCGCCCGCGCCGGCGATGATGACCTTCAGGCCGCGTTTTGCCGCCGCCTTCGCATAGCGCGCCATGTCGTCCGGCGTCCGGTGCGCGGACACGACCTTGATCTCGTGGGATACGCCGAACTCCGCCAGCGCATCCGCCGCCTTTTGCATGGTGGGCAAATCCGAATCGCTGCCCATGATGATGCCGACGAGAGGTTTCTTCATAGTGGCCAGTAATCAGTAACCGGTGACCGGTGACCAGAAAAATGTTTGTCGCCCGCGCGCTTACAGTCCGAAGCGCAGGGCGTCCGCGGCACGGCGGGCGAGGGTGAGGGCTTCTTCGGGGGTGGCGCCGAGGGCGGTGACGTGGCCGAGTTTGCGGCCTTTGGCGCTCCGGTCCTTGCCGTAGAGGTGGATGTGGGCGCCGGGCACGGCGAGGGCGGCGTCGAGGCCTGTGGGCACGGGCGGACCGTCGGCGGCGCCCAGGAGGTTCACCATCGCGGCGGCGGGCGCGCGCAGGGCGGGGGAGCCGAGCGGCCAGCCGAGCACGGCGCGGATGTGGTTCTCGAACTGTGAGCAGTGACACGCCTCGATCGTGTAGTGGCCGGAGTTGTGCACGCGCGGGGCCATTTCGTTGACGAGGATGCGTCCGTCCGGCATCAGGAACATTTCGACGCCGACACTGCCAATCGCGCCGATGGCCTCGACCGCGCGGCGTCCAATGTCCGCTGCAGCAGCGGCCTGTTCCGGGGGGAGCTGCGATGGGGCGACGACGGTGTGGCAGATGTGGTCGCGCTGGACCGTGTCGACGACGGGGTAGATGGCGATGGGGGCTTGCGGATTGTGGATGTCGGATTTGCCGCGTGTGACCATGACCGCGAGTTCGCGGGTAAAGGGGCAGAACTGCTCAACGTAGAGCGCGTGGGCCTCGCCATCGAGCCGGGCCCAGGCGGCGGCGACATCAGCGGCGGAGCGGACGGTGGCGTTGCCTTTGCCGTCATAGCCGAGTTTGCGGCGCTTGAGGACCAGCGGCCAGCCGAGGGCGGCGGCGGCTTCGATCACTTCGTCGGGGCGGTCCACCGCGCGGAAGGCGGCGGTGGGCAGGCCTGCGTCCGCCAGCGTCTGCTTCTGGATCAATTTGTCCTGCACATGCGCCATGCAGGCGGCGGAGGGGTGGAGGCGGTGTCCCGCCGATTCCAGTTCCGCGAGCGCGTCGGACTCGATAAATTCATTCTCGAGAATGACGACATCCGTGCCTTCCGCGAAACGGATCAGGGTGTCGGGATCGTTCCAGTCGCCGACGGTTGCGGGCCAGGGCAAAAGCGGGTCCGCCGTGCGCTTCTGTTCCAGCACCTTTATGCGGCATCCGAGCTGGAGGGCGGCTTGCGCCATCATCTTGGCCAATTGCCCGCTGCCGAGGATGCCGATGAGGGGACGTTCCTGTGCCGAAAACATGCGCGCATGATGGCGGGGGGCGGGGGGAGGTCAAGAAGATGTGACAGGAGGGGGGCGAGTAGCGGGGATGCGGGGAGTACGGGGGGAATAAATTTTGCATTTTTTCCTCATTGTCTGTTGACAGGGGTGGGCCATATCAGTCATACATCGCCGGATGCGCGTTTCCTGTAGCGATACAGGGGGTGTGCACCGCTAAATCATTGAGGGCAAGCGCAACTCCATCACTCGGACTTCGAACGGGCGTGGGGTGGTGGGGCGTTTTGTCCTGATTGCTTTTGCGTGCCAGGGCGCCCACGTAGCTCAGTCGGTAGAGCACGTCCTTGGTAAGGACGAGGTCGGCCGTTCGATCCGGCTCGTGGGCTCCACCCTTCGCCGGAGCGAAGCAGGGCGGTGCGAAGGGCGCTTGCCGGGCCACGGCTTGGCGTGGAAGAGATTTTTTGCAGCAACTGACAACGGTAACGGTAATACACGCGAGGAGAGAGCAACATGGCGAAGGATAAATTCGAGCGCAAGAAGCCGCACGTGAACGTTGGCACCATTGGTCACGTTGACCATGGCAAGACGACGTTGACGGCGTCCATCACCCACGTCCAGTCCCTCAAGGGCTTGGCGCAGCAGATTTCCTATGACCAGGTCGCGAAGGCGTCTGAGTCGCAGGGCCGCCGCGATCCGACCAAGATCCTGACGATTGCGATTTCCCACGTGGAATACGAGTCGGACAAGCGCCACTACGCGCACGTCGACTGCCCCGGTCACGCGGACTACGTCAAGAACATGATCACCGGCGCGGCGCAGATGGACGGTGCGATCCTCGTCGTCAGCGCGGTGGACGGCCCGATGCCCCAGACGAAGGAGCACATCCTGCTCGCCCGCCAGGTCGGCGTGCCCGCGATTGTGGTGTTCCTGAACAAGGTGGACCTCGTGGACGATCCGGAGCTCCTCGACCTCGTCGAGCTCGAAATCCGCGAACTGCTGAACAAATACGAGTTTCCTGGCGACGACACCCCGATCATCCGCGGCTCCGCGCTCGGCGCGATCAAGTCGACGAAAGCCGACGATCCGGGCACGAAGTGCATCCAGGAGCTCATGGACGCGATTGACGCGCATATCCCGGAGCCGGTCCGCGCGATTGACCAGCCGTTCCTGATGCCGATCGAAGACGTGTTCTCCATTGAAGGCCGCGGCACCGTGGTGACCGGCCGCGTGGAGCGCGGTATCGTCAAGGTCGGCGAAGACATCGAGATCATCGGCCTGCGTCCGACGCAGAAGACGACGATCACGGGCGTCGAAATGTTCCGCAAGCTGCTCGACGAGGGCCGCGCCGGCGACAACATCGGCGCGCTGCTCCGCGGCTTGAAGAAGGAAGACGTGGAGCGCGGCCAGGTGCTCGCGAAGCCGGGTTCGGTGACGCCGCACACCCAGTTCAAGGCGGAAGTGTACGTCTTGAGCAAGGACGAGGGTGGCCGCCACACGCCGTTCTTCAAGGGGTACCGCCCGCAGTTCTACTTCCGCACGACGGACGTGACGGGTGACATCACCCTGCCGGCCGGTGTGGACATGGTCATGCCGGGTGACAACATCAGCTTCGAAGTGACGCTGATCACGCCGATCGCGATGGAAAAGACGATGCGCTTCGCCATTCGCGAGGGCGGCCGCACGGTCGGCGCCGGGCGCGTGACGGAAATCATCAAGTAATCAAACGGAATCGAGACGGGCGCGCCCGCGGGACCTCCCGCGGGCGGGCCGGTTTCGGTTGAGGAACGAAATATGCCTCGGGAGATCATCACGCTGGCCTGCACCGACTGCAAGCGGCGCACGTATACGTCCACGCGCAACAAGCGCTCGGGCGGGGAACGGCTTGAGCTGAAGAAGTATTGTCGCTTCGAGCGCAAGCACACGCTGCACCGCGAGGTCAAATAGCGACGGGATTCCGAAGTAGGGCAGTAGCTCAATTGGCAGAGCACCGGTCTCCAAAACCGGGTGTTGGGGGTTCAAGTCCCTCCTGCCCTGCCAGCCGCTCCCGCCTCCAAACATCGTGAACAAACTGGGTCAATTCATTACCGGCACGCGCACGTTCTTCGGCGAAGTCCAGGTGGAGCTCAAAAAGTGCACCTGGCCGACGCGTCCGGAACTGCTTGAGTCAACGGTTGTCGTCGTGGTCGCCGTGGCGATCCTCGGGGCCGTGGTCAGCTTGAGCGACGTGGTGTTGAGCGTGCTGCTGCGGGTGGTAATCCGCTAAGGGCGGGTGGTTACTATGGATAAGCAGTGGTTTGTGCTTCATACGCTTTCCGGCCAGGAGGGCAAGGTCCGCGAGAGCATCGAGCGCCGCATCAAGATCGAGGAGATGCAGGACTACATCGAGGAAGTCCTGATCCCCACCGAGAAGGTTTCCGAGGTCAAGCGGGGCAAGAAGACGACGACCACCCGGAAGTTTTATCCGGGCTACGTGCTCATCCATATCCACCTGTACGATGCGAACAAGCAGTTGGTGGAGCGGAGCTGGTACTTCATCCAGAACACGCCCGGCATCATCGGGTTCGTGGGCGGCGAGCGGCCGGTGCCGCTGCGCGAGGAGGAAGTCCTCAGCATCATGAACCAGATCGAGGAGAAGAAGGAGAAGGTCAAGCCGAAGGTGACCTTCGAGGCGGGCGAGACGGTGAAGATCAACGACGGCCCGTTCCTGAACTTCAACGGCGTGATCGAGGAAATCGATCCGGAGCGCGGCAAGCTCAAGGTGTCGGTTTCAATCTTCGGCCGGTCGGCTCCCGTGGAGCTGGAGTACTGGCAGGTTGAGCGGGCTTGAGCAACAATCCGAATTCCGAAATCCGAAATAAAGAACACTGAATCTTAGGTCCAAGCATGGCAAAGAAAGTCACAGCGATCGTCAAGTTGCAGATTCCGGCCGGCCAGGCAAATCCCGCCCCGCCGGTGGGTCCCGCCCTCGGCCAGCAGGGCGTGAACATCATGGCCTTCTGCAAGGAGTTCAACGCCGCCACGCAGAAGGACGCCGGGCTGGTGATCCCGGTCGTCATCTCCGTGTACCAGGACAAGTCGTTCAGCTTCATCACCAAGAGCCCGCCCGCCTCGACGCTGCTGAAGCGCGCGGCCGGCATCGCCAAGGGCTCGGGCGCGCCGAACCGCGACAAGGTCGGCAAGGTGAACCGCAAACAGATTCAGGAAATCGCGAAACTGAAGGAAAAGGACCTGAACGCACGAGACGTGGACCACGCGTGCCGCATCATTGAAGGTACGGCGCGTAGCATGGGAGTCGAGGTAGAAAAATAATGGCACATCACGGCAAAAAATACCGGGCCACCGCTGCGAAGGTGGACCGGACGAAGACGTATGAACTGGAGGAGGCCATCGCCTTCCTTCAGGGGAACAAATTCACGAAATTCGATGAGACGGCGGAAATCGCATTCCGCCTCGGCATCGATCCCGCGCAGTCGGACCAGAACGTCCGCGGCACGGTCGCGCTCCCGCACGGCACCGGCAAGAAGGTGCGTGTGCTGGTGTTCGCGACGGGGCCGCAGGCCGATGCGGCCCGTGCGGCTGGCGCCGACCACGTCGGCTACGAGGATCTCGTGGCCAAACTGAACGGCGGATGGCTCGATGTGGACATCATCGTGTCCACGGCCGAGTGCATGAAGGAAGTGCGCAAGCTGGGCAAAGTGCTCGGTCCGCGCGGCCTCATGCCGAACCCGAAGTCGGGCACGGTCACCGAGGATACGGCGAACGCGGTCAAGCAGTTCAAGGCCGGTCGCGTCGAGTTCCGCATGGACAAGAACGGCAATGTGCAGGTCCCGTTCGGCAAGCTGTCGTTTGCAACGGCGGCGCTGCTGGAGAACTGCCGCGCCGTGGTTGAAGCGGTGCAGCACGCGCGCCCCGCGGCCGCGAAGGGCATTTTTATCAAGCGCTGCACGGTCAGCTCCACCATGGGGCCGGGCCTGCATGTAAACGTGCGCGACGCGGTTGAGGCCGCCTGAGGAGCGTGTCATGAGAGCAGAAAAAGTTTCCATGTTGCAGGAAGTGCGCACGAAGCTGAATGCCTCGTCGTATTTCATCCTGACCAACTACAAGGGCTTGAGCGTGATCAAGTCCGACGACCTGCGCAAACGCCTGCGCAACGCGAAGGCGAATTTCCAGGTCATCCAGAACAAGCACTTCGGCATGGCGGCCAAGGACTGGGGCATCCCGTCGATCGACGCCGCGCAGTTGCGGGGCCCGTCGGCGCTGGTGTACGGCGAAGGCGATGTCGTCGCGGCGGCCAAGGTGCTGAAGGATTTCATCAAGGAAAACGAGAAGCCGGCCGTCAAGCTCGGCGGGCTTCAAGGGAAACTGCTATCTCCGGCGGACGTGGAAAGCCTCGCCGCGTTGCCGTCGCGGGAAATCCTGCTGGGCCAGGTGGTCGGCACCATTGCCGCCCCGATGTCCCGGCTGGTCGGTGCACTGCAGCAGAAAGTCGCGAGTGTGCTGTATGTCCTGCAGGCGTACGCGGATAAGAAGGGCCCCGCGGCCTGATCCGTCCACAATCAACAATCGAACGAAGCGAAGGAGTAACGACAATGGCAGAAGCAACGCAGAAAATGGAAGAAATCGTGTCCGCCATCGAACAGATGACGGTGTTGGACCTGTCCAAGCTGGTGAAGCTCTTGGAAGAGCGTCTGGGTGTGTCCGCGGCGGCCCCTGTGGCTGTGGCGGCGGCGGGTGCGGCGGGCGGCGCCGCAGCGGCGGCCCCGGCGGAAGAGAAGACCGAGTTCACGGTGGTCCTGGCCAACGCCGGCGCCAACAAGATTCAGGTCATCAAAGAGCTCCGTGCCCTCACGAACCTCGGCCTCAAGGAAGCCAAGGACCTCGTAGAAGGCGCGCCCAAGACGGTCAAGGAAGGCGCTTCCAAGGACGAGGCCGCGAATATCAAGGCCAAGCTGGAAGCCGCTGGCGCCAAAGTCGAAGTCAAGTAGGCTTCGATCACCGGAATTTCCAACGGTTGGAGGGCGGACGAGGCCGCTCCTCCAGCCGTTGGATGTTTCATTCCGGCAGGGTCCCGCCCGTGGGGCGGGGCGGTGCGCGTGGGTGCTCCTCGAGGGGCTGGGCTGGCCCGAAGGTGACAGATGGCAAATCGAGTTAATTACGGCAAGCTGACCGACATTATTGAAGCTCCGGATCTCATCGAGATCCAAACCAACTCCTACAAGGATTTCCTGCAACTCGACGTGCAGGCCACCAAGCGCAAGCGGGTCGGCCTGCAGGCGGTGTTTAAGGAAGTCTTCCCGATTGAGAGCTACGACGGAAAGGTCGTGCTCGATTTCGTGAAGTTCGAGATCAGCGAGCCCAAGATGGGGCCCGTGGAGTGCATCCGCGAAGGCGCGTCCTATTCCGCGCCGCTGTATGTCACGTTCCGCCTCAAGGACGGCGACGAGGTCCGCGAAGAGGACGTGTACATGGGCGAGGTCCCGCTCATGACCGAGCAGGGCAGCTTCATCGTCAACGGCGCGGAACGCGTCGTGGTCAGCCAGTTGCACCGTTCGCCCGGCATCTGCTTCGAGCAGAACCTGCACCCGAACGGGACGATGCTTTACTCCTTCCGCATCATCCCGGATCGCGGGTCTTGGATCGAAGTGCAGTTCGATACCTCGGACAACCTGCACATCTACCTCGACCGCACGCGCCGTCGCCGGAAATTCCTGGCGTCGACGTTCCTCCGCGCGCTGGGCTTTGACAGCGACGACGAATTGTTGTCGATCTTCTACACGCTGGAAGATCTCGACCTGAAGGGCTCGCCGTCGGACGAGGACCTCGCGAACCGCGTGTTGCGCGAAGACGCGATCGACGTCAGCTCCAGCACGGTGCTTGCGCGCCGCTATGAGCCGGTCACCCGCGACCTTGTCAAGCAGATGAAGGCCGCCGGCATCTCGACGATCCGCGTCGTGAATGTCGCGTGGGACGAGGGCCTGCTGCTCAAGTCGATCCAGAAGGATCCGACCCGCAGCACCGAGGACGCGCTCAAGGATATCTACATGAAGCTGCGTCCCGGCGATCCGCCGACGACGTCGAACGCGAAGCAGCTGCTCAAGCGCGTGTTCTTCGACCCTCGCCGCTACGATCTCGGCCGCGTGGGCCGCTACAAGATCCAGCAGAAGCTGGGCCTCCCCGAGGAACCGGACGAGGAGAAGGCGCGCGTCCTCCAGAAGGAAGACCTGATCGCCGCGATCAAGTATCTCGTGAACCTGCGCAAGGGCGAGGGCACGGTGGACGACATCGACCACCTCGGCAGCCGCCGCGTCCGCACGGTGGGCGAGTTGCTCGAGAACCAGTGCCGCGTGGGCCTGGCCCGCACGGAGCGCCTGGTCAAGGAGCGCATGACGATTTTCGACACGAACGTCGAAAAGCTCACGCCGCAGAAACTGATCAACCCGAAGGCCCTGTCCGCGGTGATCCGCGACTTCTTCGGGCGCAGCCAGCTCTCGCAGTTCATGGACCAGACGAACCCGCTCGCCGAGCTGACGCACAAGCGCCGCTTGAGCGCGCTGGGTCCGGGCGGCCTGTCCCGCGAGCGCGCCGGCTTCGAGGTGCGCGACGTGCACTCGTCCCACTACGGGCGCATCTGCCCGATTGAGACGCCGGAAGGCCCGAACATCGGCCTGATCTCCTCGCTCTCCACCTACGCCCGCGTCAACCCGTTCGGGTTCATCGAGAGCCCGTACCGCAAGGTGACGAACGGCAAGGTGTCCGAGGAAGTGCAGTTCCTCACGGCGGACCAGGAGGAAAACTATGTGATCGCGCAGGCGAACTCCCCGCTCGACGGCCACGGCCGGTTCAGCGAGAAGCTCGTCACCGTCCGCTACCGCGGCGACTTCCTTGAAGTCGCGCCGGAGCGCGTGGATTACATGGACACCTCGCCGAAACAGCTGGTGTCCGTGGCGGCGGGGCTGATCCCGTTCCTCGAGCACGACGACGCGAACCGCGCGTTGATGGGCTCGAACATGCAGCGCCAGGGCGTGCCGTTGTTGCGCGCCGAGCGCCCGTATGTGGCGACCGGCATGGAGGGCAAGGTGGCGCGCGATTCGCGCATCATCGTGCTCGCCGAGGCGCCAGGCAAGGTGGCCTACGTTTCCGGGTCGAAGATCATCGTTTCCGTGGACGGCGAAGTGCCGACCAAGAAGACGCCGAAGAGCGACTATCAGCTCTATGACCTGCGCAAGTTCATGCGCTCGAACGGCGGCACCTGCGTCAACCAGAAGCCGATCGTGAAGGTCGGACAGAAGGTGAAGAAGGGCGACGTGCTGGCCGACGGGCCCGCGACGGACCAGGGCGAACTCGCGCTGGGCCGCAACGTGATGGTCGCCTTCATGCCGTGGTGCGGCTACAACTTCGAGGACGCGATCCTCATCAACGAACGCCTGGTGCGCGAGGACGTCTACACGTCCATCCACATCGAGGAGTTCGAGTGCGGCGCGCGCGACACGAAGCTCGGCCCCGAGGAAATCACGCGGGACATCCCGAACGTCGGCGAAGAGGCGCTGAAGAACCTGAACCACGACGGCGTGGTCCGCATCGGCGCCGAAGTGAAGCCGGGCGACATCCTCGTCGGCAAGATCACGCCGAAGAGCGAGACGGAACTGGCGCCGGAAGAGCGCTTGCTCCGCGCGATTTTCGGCGAAAAGGCCGCGGACGTCCGCGACACGTCGCTGACCGTCCCGTCGGGCACGTACGGCATCGTGATGGACGTCAAGGTCTCGGCGCGCCAGGACAACAAGGAGAGCAAGCTCTCCCCGGCGGAGCGGCGCAAGCAGCTCAAGCAGATCGAGGACGAATTCACCGAGAAGAACGAGCGGCTGACCGAGGACCTCACCGAGTCGCTGAGCAACATCCTGCTCGGCGAGAAGATCCCGCTCGACGTGGTCAACATGGAAACCGGGGAGGTCATCATCCCGGCGAACCGCAAGATCACGAAGACCCTGCTGCGCAAGCTGGCGGCGGCGTACAACCACATTGAAATCGACCCGAGCCCGATCCAGATCAAGATCCAGGGCATCATCAGCGAGTTCACGCACAAGTTCTCCGAGCTGGAGCTGGAGAAGGAACGCGCGCTGGACCGCGTGGAGAGCGGCGACGAAGTCGAGCCGGGCATCATCAAGCAGGTCAAGGTCTACGTGGCCAGCAAGAAGAAGCTGTCCGTCGGCGACAAGATGGCCGGCCGTCACGGCAACAAGGGCGTCATCGCCCGCGTCGTGCCGGACGAGGACATGCCGTTCCTGCCGGACGGCACGCCCGTGGACATCGTGCTGAACCCGCTGGGCGTGCCCAGCCGCATGAACGTGGGACAGGTGCTGGAGACGCATCTCGGCATCGCGTGCCACCGCCTCGGCATGCACGCGGCGACGCCGGTGTTCGACGGTATCTCCGAGAAGGCCGTCCGCGAACTGATGGTGAAGGCCGGCGTGGATGAGGACGGCAAGACGGTGTTGTACGACGGCCGCAGCGGCGAGCCGTTCGACCAGCGCGTCATGGTCGGCATCATCTACATGCTGAAGCTGCACCACCTGGTCAGCGACAAGATCCATGCCCGCGCGGTGGGGCCGTACTCGCTCGTCACCCAGCAGCCACTGGGCGGCAAGGCGCAATACGGCGGCCAGCGCTTCGGCGAAATGGAAGTCTGGGCGATGGAGGCCTACGGCGCGGCCTACGCGCTGCAGGAAATCCTTACGGTCAAGAGCGACGACGTGCAGGGCCGCACCCGCATTTACGAGTCGATCGTGAAGGGCGAGAACGTGCTGGAAGCCGGCATGCCGGAATCCTTCAACGTGTTGATGAAGGAAATGCAGAGCCTCGTGCTCGACGTGCGCGTCCACCGGGGCGCGAAGTAAACGGCAAGCGGGCCGACAGCCAACCATTACGACGGATCAGGAACGGAGAAGGTTATGGTCGAGAATACCAGCGCAGCGCAACTCCTGGGGGCGGAACCCGCCACGGGCGGCTTCGATTGGGCCAGCATCACGGTGGCCTCGCCGGAGATTGTCCGGTCGTGGAGCTTCGGGGAGGTCAAGAACCCCGAGACGATCAACTACCGCACCTTCAAGCCGGAAAAGGGCGGCTTGTTCTGCGAGCGCATTTTCGGTCCGACGAAGGACTGGGAATGCTCCTGCGGGAAGTACAAGCGGATCAAGCACAAGGGCGTGATCTGCGACCGCTGCGGCGTGGAAGTCACGCTGGCGCGCGTGCGCCGCGAGCGCATGGGTCACATTGACCTTGCGGTCCCCGTCTCGCACATCTGGTTCTTCAAGTGCACGCCGAGCCGCATGGGCCTGGTCCTCGACATCACCGCGCGCAACCTCGAGCGCGTGCTGTACTACGAGGATTACGTGGTCATCGATCCGGGCGACACGCCGCTGCAGGAGAAGCAGCTCCTCAGCGAAATGGAATTCCGCGAAGCGCAGGACAAGTACGGCGACGGGTTCATCGCGAAGATGGGCGCCGAGGGCGTGCGCGACCTGATGAAGCGCATCAACCTCGACGAGATGATCGAGCAGCTCGACCGCGAAATGGCCGAGACGCGCAGCAAGCAGAACAAGAAGAAGCTGACCAAGCGCATCAAGGTGCTGGACGCGTTCCGCCGCACGAACACCCGTCCCGAGTGGATGGTGCTCGAAGTGCTGCCGGTGATTCCGCCGGACCTGCGCCCGCTCGTCCCGCTCGAAGGCGGCCGCTTCGCCACCTCCGACCTCAACGATCTCTACCGCCGCGTGATCAACCGCAACAACCGTCTGCGCAATCTGCTGCAGTTGAAGACGCCTGACGTCATCATCCGCAACGAGAAGCGCATGTTGCAGGAAGCGGTGGACGCGCTGTTCGACAACGGCCGCCACGGTCGTGCGGTCACCGGCGCCGGCAACCGGCCGCTCAAGTCGCTGTCCGACATGCTGCGCGGCAAGCAGGGCCGGTTCCGCCAGAACCTGCTCGGCAAGCGCGTGGACTACTCGGGCCGCTCGGTCATCGTCATTGGCCCCGACCTCAAGCTGAACCAGTGCGGGCTGCCGAAGAAGATGGCGCTCGTGTTGTTCGAGCCCTTCATCATCCGCCGCCTCAAGGAACTGGGCGTGGTGCATACGGTGCGCAGCGCCAAGAAGATGATTGAGAAGGAAGCCGAGGAAGTCTGGGACATTCTCGATGAAGTGACGCGCGGCCACACGGTCATGCTGAACCGCGCGCCGACGCTGCACCGCCTGTCGATCCAGTCGTTCGAGCCGGTCCTGATCGAAGGCGAGGCGATCCGCATCCATCCGCTCGTCTGCACGGCGTACAACGCCGACTTCGACGGCGACCAGATGGCCGTGCACGTCCCGCTGTCCGTGGAAGCGCAGATGGAGTCGCGCCTGCTGATGCTCGCGCCGAACAACATCTTCTCGCCGTCCAGCGGCAAGCCGATCATGACGCCCACGCAGGACATCGCGCTGGGCTGCTACTACCTCACGATCGAGTCGCAGAAGGACCGCATCCGCCGCCGCGCCGCCGTGAAGACGGAGGGCGAGATCGAGCACCTGCCGCTCTTCAACGACGCCCCCGAAGTGCACACGGCGTTCGACGAGAAGGCGCTGCGCGTGCACGACCGCATCCGCATCCGCAACCCCGACTACCGCCGCGACACCTACTACGGCGACAAGACCAAGGCTGTCATCGAAACGACGGTGGGGCGCGTGTTCTTCAACGAGATCTGGCCGCCTGCGCTCGGCTTCGTCAACGGCCCCGTGCCGAAGAAGAAGCTCGAGGAGCTGATTTTCCGCTGCTACCAGATTTCGGGCCACGAGGAGACGGTGCGTTGCCTCGACCGCCTGAAGGCGCTGGGCTTTGAGTACGCGACGATGGCCGGCGTATCGATCGGCCTGGTCGACATGATCATCCCGGAGGACAAGAAGGGGATCGTGGCCGACGCGCACAAGCAGATCCAGGAAGTCGAAGGCCAGTATCGCAAGGGCATCATCACCGATGGCGAGCGCTACAACAAGATCATCGACATCTGGACGCACGCGACGGACCGTATTTCCGGCGTGATGTTCGGCGCGCTCGAGTTCAACGAAGGCCGCCAGGACGTCAACCCGCTGTTCATGATGGTGGACTCCGGCGCCCGCGGTAACCGCCAGCAGATCCGCCAGCTTGCGGGCATGCGCGGCCTGATGGCGAAGCCGTCCGGCGAAATCATTGAGAAGCCGATTCTGTCGAACTTCCGCGAGGGGTTGAGCGTGCTGGAGTACTTCATCTCCACGCACGGCGCCCGCAAGGGGTTGGCCGACACGGCGCTGAAGACCGCCGACGCGGGGTACCTGACCCGCAAACTCGTCGACGTCGCGCAGGACGTGATCATCGTGGAGCAGGACTGCAACACGCTTAACGGCATTGAAATCAAGCCGATCCTGGAAGGCGACGAGGAACTCGTCCCGCTCGCGTCGCGCATTCTCGGCCGCACGGCCGTGGACGACATCCGCGACCCGCTGACGAAGGAGATCATCGTGGCCGCGGGCCAGGAGATCGACGAAAAGGCGCGCGACCGGATCGACAAGCTGGGCCTCGAGTCCATCCGCATCCGCAGCGTGCTCACCTGCGAGTCGCGCGGCGGCTGCTGCGCCCGCTGCTACGGCCGCAATCTCGCGACGAGCCGCGCGGTTTCGCTCGGCGAGTCCACGGGCATCATCGCCGCGCAGTCCATCGGCGAACCCGGCACGCAGCTCACGATGCGTACCTTCCACATCGGCGGTACCGCGAGCTCCGTGTTCAAACAGCCGCAGATCATCGCGCGCAACGACGGCGTGATCCGCTACCAGGATCTGCGCACGGTCCGCACGCAGGAAGGCACCTTCGTGGTGCTGAACAAGAATGGCGTGATCGGGATCTACGACAAGGAAGGCCGCGAACTCGAGAAGTACACGCTGGTCATCGGCGCGACGATCTCGATCGAGGACGGCGGCATGGCCAAGAAGGGCCAGGCGTTCGTCAAATGGGACCCGTACAACGTGCCGATTCTGTCGGAACAGCGCGGTGTGATTGAATTCCACGACTTCATCGAAGGCGTGACCGTGAAGAAGGAAGTGGACGAGTCCACCGGCGTCGAAGGCGTCGTTGTGCTGGAGCACAAGGAAGACCTGCACCCGCAGATCGTCCTCAAGGACCCGGACACGAAGCAGGTCATCAGCTACTACTCGATCCCGGCCGGCGCGCACGTCATTGCGCGCAAGGGCGAGGCGGTGGTGGCCGGCGCGATGCTCGCGAAGACGCCGCGCAAGATGACCAGCACGAAGGACATCACGGGCGGTCTGCCCCGCGTGGCCGAGTTGTTCGAGGCGCGCCGTCCGAAGGACGCCGCGGAGATCGCGCGTATCGACGGCATCGTCGAGTTCGCCGGCACGGCTCGTGGCCGCCGCAAGCTGGTCGTCAAGGACCCGGTGACGGGCGACGAGGAAGAGCATTTGATCCCGATGGGCAAGCACATCGTCGTGTTCCGCGGCGACCGTGTGAAGAAGGGCCAGCAGCTGACCGAAGGCCCGGTCGTCCCGCAGGAAGTGCTCGAGGTGTGCGGTCCGCAGGAACTGCAGGAATACCTCGTCAACGAAGTGCAGACCGTGTACCGGCTGCAGGGCGTGGACATCAACGACAAGCACATCGAAATCATTGTGCGCTCGATGCTCAAGAAGGTCCGCATCACCGAGCCCGGTGACACGGAATTCCTCTGGGGCGAGCAGGTGGAGAAGCAGTACTTCCTGGATGTCAACCAGAAGGCGATGGCCGAGGGCAAGCGCCCCGCCCAGGCGTCTCCGGTGTTGCTGGGCATCACGAAGGCCTCGCTGGAAACCGAGAGCTTCATTTCGGCGGCGTCCTTCCAGGACACTACGCGCGTGCTGACCGACGCGGCCACCTTGGGCCGCATCGACTACCTGCGCGGGTTCAAGGAGAACGTCATCATGGGGCACCTGATCCCGGCGGGTACCGGGTTCGGGATGTACAAGAACATCAAACTGGTGCCGCTCGCGGAGCCGATTTCGGCCGAGGAGTTGCTGGGCGACCGGTTCGAGGAACAGGCGAAGAGCGCCGCAATCGAGGAATAGTTGCCAGGAGCGCGGGCGCTCTGATACGCTCGCGGTCCTTTTTGCGAATGCAGGGGAAGATATGCCAACGATAAATCAACTGGTACGAAAAGGGCGCCGGGTGCCCAACACGAAGAGCAAGTCGCCGGCGCTTCAAAAGTGTCCGCAGCGCCGCGGCGTGTGTCTGCTCGTCAAGACGATGACGCCGAAGAAGCCGAACTCCGCGCTCCGCAAGATCGCGCGTATCCGCCTCACCAACGGCGTGGAAGTCACCGCCTACATCCCGGGTGTCGGCCACAACCTGCAGGAGCACAGCATGGTGCTGGTGCGCGGCGGTCGTGTGAAGGATTTGCCGGGCGTGCGCTATCACATCGTGCGCGGCAGTCTTGACTGCGCGGGTGTCAACGAACAGCCGGGCTGGGGCCAGCGCAAGCGCGGCCGCTCGAAGTACGGAACCAAGCGGCCCAAAAAAGAAGCCAGCAAGTAGGATCATCCCATGAGACGTCGTCGTGCAGATAAACGCGAAAAAGCGCCCGAACTCCGCTTCAACAGCCCCGAAGTGGGCGTGCTGATCACGAAGGTGATGCAGCGCGGCAAGCGCTCCGTGGCTGAAAACATTGTCTATGGCGCGCTCGACACCATTGCCGAGCAGACCAAGCAGGACCCGATCGAAGTGCTCAAGACGGGCCTCGAGAATGTGAAGCCGCGCGTCGAGGTGAAGTCCCGCCGCGTCGGCGGCGCGACCTACCAGGTGCCGGTGGAAGTGGATTCCGACCGGCAGAACGCGCTGGCGATGCGCTGGCTCGTCACGTTCGCGCAGGGCCGCAAGGGCGTGCCGATGCGGCGCGCGCTGGCCATGGAGTTGCTCGACGCCTCGAAGAACCAGGGCAACGCGGTCAAGAAACGCGAAGACACCCACAAAATGGCGCAGGCCAACAAGGCCTTCGCGCACTACCGCTGGTAAGCGTGGGCGCACACCGCCATGAGTTCCGCCGCCGAACATGCGCAGTCGCCGTCTGCCCCGCCTTCCCGGCGTGAGGCGGACGGTCGCACGCATGCCCTGGCGACCATCCGGAACATTGGCGTCATTGCCCATATCGACGCGGGCAAAACCACCACCACCGAGCGGATGCTCTTCTACACCGGGCGGGTCCACCGCATCGGGGAAGTGGATGCCGGCACCGCGACGATGGATTGGATGATCCAGGAGCGCGAGCGGGGCATCACCATCACGAGCGCCGCGACGACCTGCTACTGGCGCGACCACCAGATCAACATCATCGACACGCCCGGCCATGTCGATTTCACCGTCGAGGTCGAGCGGTCCCTCCGCGTGCTCGACGGCGCGGTCGGCGTCTTCTGCGGCGTGGCGGGCGTGCAGCCGCAATCCGAAACCGTCTGGCGCCAGGCCAAGAAGTACAAGGTGCCCTGCATTGCGTTTGTCAACAAGATGGACCGCATGGGCGCCCGCTTCGCGTGGGTCGTGGAGCAAATCCGTTCCCGCCTCGCCGTGCCCGCCTATCCCATCCAGATCCCGCAGGGAAGCGAAGCGCAGTTCCGCGGCGTGCTGGATCTTGTCGGGCGGCGCCTGCTGACCTTCGACGAGGCGGACCAGGGCATGACCGTGCGCGTGGGCGAATGGCCGGAGGAGATGAAGGACGAGGCCGAACTCGCGCGGGCGGCGTTGATTGAAGCCGTCGCCGAGCGCGACGAAATGCTGTTGCAGGCGTACCTCGAAGACATGGATGTCACCGCCGATGCCCTGCGCGCCGCGCTGCGTCGCGTCACGGCGTCCGGCCGCTTTGTGCCGGTGTTGTGCGGAACCTCGTTGCACAACATGGGCATCCAGCCGCTGTTGGATGCGGTGGTCGATTACCTGCCGTCGCCGCTGGACGTGCCGGACATCGTCGGACATCACCTCAAGACCGGCGAGCCGCTGACGCGGTCGGCGGACGACCATGCGCCGCTGAGCGCGCTGGCCTTCAAGATCGCGAACGATCCCTACGTCGGGAAGGTGATTTATGTGCGCACGTACTCCGGCGTGCTGAAAAAGGGCGCGCAGGTGTACAATCCGCGCACGCGCAAACGCGACCGCATCAGCCGGCTGTTGCGCGTGCACGCGAACCAGCGCGAGGATGTGGACCAGTTGTACAGCGGCGAGATCGGCGCGGTCGCCGGCCTGAAACAGGTGACCACCGGCGATACGCTGTGCGCGGAGAACCACCCGATCCTGCTGGAGCGGATCACGTTCCCGGAGCCGGTCATTGCGATGGCGGTGGAGCCCAAGACGCAGGCCGACCGTGACAAGTTGCACGAATCGCTGCAAGCCCTCGCCGAGGAGGACCCGACGTTCCTGCTCAAGACGGACGCGGAAACGGGTCAGACGCTCATCAGCGGGATGGGGGAACTGCACCTCGAAATCATCCGCGACCGCCTCTTCCGCGAATTCAAGGTGCAGGCGAACGCCGGCAAACCGACGGTGGCTTATCGCGAAAGCATTATCAACAAGGGCGCCGCGTCGCATGTCTTCCAGCGCGAGATCGGCGGCCACAGCCACTATGCGGAAGTGGGGTTGGAGGTCGCGCCGCGCGAACGGGGCGCCGGGAACGCGGTGGAGTTCGATGTTTCGGAATCGCAAATTCCGGCCCAATTTCACGAATTTATCGAGCAGGGCCTGCACGACGGATTAATTACCGGGATTTTAGCAAATTACCCCTTGATCGATGTGAGCGTCCGCGTTATAAGCGGCGGCTTTCATCCGGTGGATTCCACTGAAGTGGCGTTCCGAACCGCGGCCATCATGGCGCTGCGGGAAGCAATACGGGCTGCACAGCCCGTGTTGTTGGAGCCTGTCATGAAGGTGGAGGTCGTGACACCGGATGAACATCTGGGCGATGTGATCGGCGACGTCAACGGGCGGCGCGGGCGCATCAAGGAGATGGCGGCCCAGGAGGGCGCGCAGGTCGTGCAGGCGGAGGTTCCGCTGGCCGAGCTGTTCGGGTACTCCACCGGGTTGCGGTCACTCACGCGCGGGCGCGCGAGTTATAGTATGGAGCCGGCGCGGTTTGAGATCGTGCCGGCACAATTGCAAGAAAGCATAGTTAACAGGTAAACATGACCGGGCAACGAATTCGCATCAGGCTCAAGGCGTACGATCACCGGGTGCTCGACCAATCCGCGAGTGACATCGTGGAAACGGCGAAGCGCACGGGGGCGCGGGTGGCGGGACCGATTCCGTTGCCGACGAAGATCGAGCGGTACACCGTCAACCGGAGTCCGCACGTGGACAAGAAGTCCATGGAACAGTTCGAGATCCGCACCCACAAACGGATGCTGGATATCATTGAGCCGACCATCAAGACGGTGGACGAGCTCAAGAAGCTGAACCTGCCGGCGGGTGTGGACATCACGATCAAGATCTAGGGTTCGGGTTCCATCGCGGGACACGAAACGCCTAAACGGTGAGAAGATTATGAACGGATTGATTGGAAAGAAATTGGGGATGACCCAGGTCTATGACGATGCCGGCCGCCATGTGCCGGTCACCGTCATTGCCGCGGGCCCGTGCGTCGTCGTGCAGCGCAAGACGGCGGCGCGCGACGGGTACGACGCGGTGCAGCTGGGGTTCGGTCCGCAGAAGGAATCGCGCGTGACGAAGGCGTCGCTCGGCCGCTTCAAGAAGGCCGGCGTTCCCGCCCAGGGCGTGGTGCGCGAGGTCCGGGTGGCGGCGGATGCCGAACTTAAAGAAGGCGCCGAAGTGACGGCGGCCATTTTTGAGGGCGTCTCGCATGTGGATATCAGTGGTGTAACGAAGGGGCAGGGCTATCAGGGCGTTGTGAAGCGCCACCGCATGGGCGGCGGTCCGCAGTCGCACGGCCATATGTCGCACCGCCGTATCGGCGCGATCGGCCAGCGCACATGGCCCGCGCGCATCATGAAGAACAAGCGCATGCCCGGCCACATGGGCAATTTGAATGTGACCACGCAGAACCTCCGGGTGGTGCAGGTGCGCCCGCAGGACAATGTGATTCTCGTGGAGGGCGCAGTGCCGGGTCCGACGGGCGGCCTGCTGCTGGTGAAGAAATCGTTGAAGAAGGCGGCCAAGTAACATGATGGCGGTACCCGTACACAATCAGCAGGGCAAGGCCGTGGGCCAGGTCGAGCTGCCGGAGGCGATGCTCGCCCCGGCGCGCGCCAGCCAGGCCTTGGTGCAGGCGGTGGTCACGTTGCGCGCGAATGCGCGTGCCGGCACCCACAGCACGAAGACGAAGGGCGAGGTCGCGGGCAGCGGCAAGAAGCCGTGGCGCCAGAAGGGCACCGGCCGCGCGCGCGCCGGTTACCGCCAGTCGCCGGTTTGGACCGGCGGCGGCGTGGTGTTCGGCCCGAAGCCCCGCAGCTACGCGAAGGCGATGCCCCGTCGCAAGGCGCAGCTCGCGTTGCGCAAGGCCTTTACTGACAAACTCGGCGCCGACCAGGTGTGTGTGGTGGATTCGCTGAACCTCTCGCAGCCGAAGACGAAGGAATTGCTGGCGATCCTGAAGAGCCTCGGCGCGGAACGCGGCGCGGTGCTCGTGGTGGACCAGGCGGCGCGCGAGCTGTTGCTCGCGGCCCGCAACATCGCGCGCGTTGAAGTGGTTCGCGCGGCGGACCTGAACCCATTGCAGGTGTTGAAGTATCCCAAACTGGTCATCACGCAGGATGGCTTTGCCCGCCTGCAGGAGCGTCTGGCCGGTTCGCAGGAGAAGGCGGCATGAAGAGCGCAACCCTCATCGTCAAGCGGCTGGACCTCACGGAGAAGGGCGCGGGCCTGACCGAGAAGCAGAACCAGTACCTCTTTGAAGTCGCGACGGGCGCGAACAAGATCGAGATCAAGCGCGCCGTCGAGCAATTGTTCAAGGTCAACGTGCTCAAGGTGAACACGTTGACGCGCGCGGGCAAGGCCAAGCGCAACCGCCGGGGCGGCGTCGGATTCCGCCCGGACTGGAAGCGTGCGATCGTCACGCTGAAGGCCGGCGAAAAAATTGACATGACCTAGGAATGTTCCCATGCCGCTGAAATCACATCGTCCCATTACGCCGGCCGGCCGCTTCACGGAGCTGCCCGACTTCACGGAACTCTCCAAGAAGCGCCCGGAGAAGAATCTCATCGTCAGCCGCACGTCGAAGGCGGGCCGCAACATGTACGGCCGCGTCACGGTCCGGCACCGCGGCGGCGGCCACAAGCGGTTCCTCCGCCTGATCGATTTCAAGCGCGACAAGCGGGATATCCCTGCGACGGTGACGGCGATTGAATATGATCCCAACCGTTCCGCGCGCCTGGCGCTGCTGACCTACAAGGACGGCGAGAAGCGCTACATCCTCGCCACGCTCAACATGAAGGTGGGCGATGTGCTGGTGGCCGGCGAGAAGGTGGAGCCGACCGAGGGCAACGCGCTTCCGTTGAACCGGATTCCCGCGGGTCTCCCGGTCCACAACATTGAGTTGTATCCCGGCAAGGGCGCGCAACTGGTGCGCGGCGCCGGTGGTTCGGCTGAAATCATGGCGGTCGAGGGCGGGTTCGCCCAGGTCAAGCTGCCTTCGGGCGAAATTCGCCTGGTGCGCGACAACTGCTTCGGCACGATCGGCCAGGTCGGCAACATCGATCACCAGAACGTCTCGCTCGGCAAGGCGGGGCGCAAGCGCTGGCTCGGCATCCGTCCGACCGTCCGCGGTGTCGCGATGAACCCGATTGACCACGTCATGGGCGGTGGCGAAGGCCGCAGCTCGGGTGGCGGCCATCCGCGTTCGCCGTGGGGCAAGCTGGCCAAGGGCAAGAAGACTCGCAACAAGCGCAAGACGAGCAAGCGCTTCATCGTGCAGCGGAGGAAGTAAGTCATGGGCCGTTCGATTTCCAAGGGTCCCTTTGTGGACGCGAAGTTGCTGAAGAAGGTGGAGACGCTGGAGCGCTCCAACCAGAAGCGCCCGATCAAGACGTGGTCGCGCCGCTCCATGATCATCCCCGAGTTCATCGGGCACACGTTCTCCGTGCACAACGGCAAGACGTTCAATTCGGTTTTTGTGACGGAAAACATGGTGGGCCACAAGCTGGGCGAGTTTTCGCCCACGCGGACCTTCCGCAAGCACGGGAACGCGACGGACAAGACGATCACCCTGAAGTAGGGCGGCGTCTCCGCTCCTCGCGTGCGTCATGCACCGGCGCGTTTGCATCGCGGCTTTCTGGCTGGCGTTGCTGGCTGCGGTTCCGGGCTGCGGACGGCGGGCGGTGGAGAGCGGGCGGTCTCCGGCGGGAACGAACGCGGTGGACGCGGCGTCGGCGGCGGCTGAGAGCGAGCGGCAGCTGGCTGCGCTCGCGGAAGAGAACGAGCGGTTGCGGGCCGAGGTAGCGGCGCTGCGAACGCAGATGGACGAGTGGGTGGCGCGGCTGGCGGAGGAGCGCTTCGAGCGCGACCGGCAGCAGGCGACGGAAGTGAAGGCCGCGGGGCCGGAAGCGGCGGAACAGCAGGCGCTGGTGGATGAGTTGCTGGCGCGGCTGGCGAGCGAGCGGTTCGCGCGCGATCGCGGGCAGTTGCGGTCGGAGCAACTGCCGGTGGCGGCGCGCGAGCAGGTCGATGTGGCGCCGGCGGGCTGGCGTGTGTTGGATGTGAATGTGGACCAGGGTCTGGTCGCGCTGGATGCAGGCGCCGGATCCGGGCTGCGGGCCGGGGTCGCGGTCGCGATTGTTCGCGAAGGCGCGGTGCTGGCCCAGGCGCGGGTGGTCGAGGTGCGGGAGCGGGTGACCGGCGCGCGCGTGGAAGCGCTTGCGGGGGACGCGTTCCCCGCGGCGGGAGATCGGGCCGTCATTTGGCGGACACGGAGAGAATGAGGCGGATTATGGACGTTGAAGCAGTCAGCAAATATGTGCGGATGTCGCCTTCGAAGGCGCGGGATATCGCCCGCGCCATGCAGGGGCGTCCGGTGGCCGAGGCGTTGCGGATCGCGGATTTCAACGCGCGCAAAGCGGGCGTCTTGCTCGGCAAGACCCTGCGGTCGGCGATCGCGAACGCGGAAAACAACGCCGGCCTCTCGGCCGACACGCTTGTCGTCAAGCGGGCGCTGGTGGAGCAGGGGCCGAGCCTCAAGCGCTACTGGCCGCGCGCCCGCGGCAGCGCGAGCCCGATTCTTCGTCGCACGGCCCACATACGGATTGTGTTGACGGAGCGGAAACCAGCTGGAAAATAGAAGGCTTTTCGTTAGGAAAAAAGGAGCACTCTCTTGGGACAGAAAGTAAATCCGACGGGCTTTCGGGTATCCGTCAATAAAGAATGGCGATCCCGCTGGTTCGCCGACAAAAAGAGCTTTGGCCCGCTCCTCCAGGAAGACATCAAGATCCGGGAGATGGTCAAGAAGCGGTTGAAGGACGCGGCGGTGCCGGAGATCCTGATTGAGCGCTATGCCAATCGGGCCCGCATCACGGTCTTCACCGCGCGTCCGGGCATCGTGATCGGCCGCAAGGGCGCCGACATCGAAAAGCTCCGCGAGGAAATCGCGAAGCTCACCGGCAAGGAAATCTACGTCGAGATCAAGGAAGTGAAGGATCCCGACTGCAATGCGCAGCTCGTGGCGGAGAACATCGCCGTGCAGCTGGAGCGCCGCGTGTCGTTCCGCCGCGCCCTGAAGCGCGCGGTCCAGATGGCGATGGAACTCGGCGCGCTGGGCATCCGCGTGCATTCCGCCGGCCGTTTGGGCGGTGCGGAACTCGCCCGCCGCGAAGGGTATCGCGAGGGCAAGGTGCCGCTGCACACGCTGCGCGCGAACGTCCAGTACGGGTTCGCCGAGGCGAACACGATGGCCGGCACGATTGGCATCAAGGTGTGGATCTGCAAGAAGCCGGAAGCCCCGGCGAAGGAGGCCAGCCATGCCGCTTATGCCTAAACGCGTCAAGTACCGCAAACAACAGCGCGGGAATCGCAAGGGCATCGCCCAGTCCGGCAACGAGCTTTCGTTCGGCGAATACGGGCTGCAGTCCCTCGGACGCGCCTGGATCACGAACATCCAGCTTGAGGCGTGCCGCGTGGCGGTCAGCCGCTCGATGAAGCGCAAGGGCAAGCTCTGGCTGCGCGTGTTCCCGGACAAACCGTACACGAAGAAGCCGTTGGAAGTGCGACAGGGCAAGGGCAAGGGCCCGGTCGAGGGGTGGGTCGCGGTGGTGCGTCCCGGCCGGATGTTGTTCGAGATGGACGGCGTGACGGAAACCGTGGCGCGCGAAGCGCTGCGCCTGGCGGCCAGCAAGCTGCCGATTCCGACGAAGTTCGTGCAGCGCCACGCGGCGTGAGGCGGTAACGATTTATGAAGGCAACGGAAATCAGAGAACTTACGGAAGCCGAATTGCGGCAGAAGTTGAGCGACGCGCAGCAGGAGCTGTTTAATCTGCGGCTCCAGCAGTCGGCCGGCCGGTTGGAAAAACCGTCCCGTCTCCGCGCGCTCAAACGGGACATGGCCCGCATCCAGACGGTGATCCGGCAACAGGCCCTGGCCAAGAGGACGGCATGAGCGAACAGGAAACACGCGGCGTGCGCAAGGAACTCAAGGGCACGGTCGTCAGCGACAAGTCGGCGAAGACGATCGTGATCCATGTGACGCGTCGCATCCGCCACCCGGTTTACGGGAAGGAAGTCACGGTGAGCCGGAAGTACCACGCCCACGACGAAAAGGGCGAGGCGAAGATGGGCGACACCGTGCGCATCGAGGAATGCCGCCCGCTCAGCCGCCTGAAACGCTGGCGCTTGGTGGAAGTCGTGGCACGGGCCCAGCAGCCGGCCTGAGGAAACGCACATGATTACGCTTAAAACATTGCTCGACCCGGCCGACAACAGCGGCGCGAAGTCCCTCCAGTGCATCCATGTGCTGGGGCAGCATCGCGACTACGCGCACATCGGCGACGTCATCAAGGTGGCGGTCAAGGACGCGATCCCGACCGGGATGGTGAAAAAAGGCGAAGTGCACAATGCGATCATCGTGCGCACGAAGCAGGTCATCCGCCGGCCCGACGGCTCGCAGATCCGCTTCGACCACAACGCGGCGGTCATCGTGGACGACGAGCGCAACCCGAAGGGCACGCGCATTTTCGGCCCGGTCGCTCGCGAGTTGCGCGAGCGCAACTACATGAAGATCATTTCGCTGGCGCCGGAGGTGGTGTGATGGCGGCGATTTCCCATTTGAAGCGCGACGATGTCGTGCTGGTTCGTTCCGGCGCGCACAAGGGCAAGACCGGCAAGGTGCTCCGCGTGGACCTCGCCTCCCGCACCGCGGTGGTCGAGGGCATTAATTTCGTGAAGCGCCACATGCGCAAGACGCAGGACAACCCGCAGGGCGGCGTGGTCGAGAAGGAGGCGCCCCTGGCGGTCTCCAAGCTCGTCCGGTTTGACGAGGCGCGGGCGAAGAAGACGGCCAAAGCCTAGGCGGCGGCGGAAAGAAGATTATGGCAACGTTGCAGGACAAATATCGCAAGGAAGTCGTGCCGGCGCTCAAGACGAGCCGCGGCTATGCGAACGTGATGCAGATCCCGCGATTGACGAAGATCGTGGTGAACATGGGCATCAACTCGCAGGTGGACAAGGACACATTCAAGGTGCTCGTCGAGGACCTCGGCCGCATCACGGGCCAGCGTCCCCAGGTCACGAAGACCACGAAGAGCATCGCCAACTTCAAGCTGCGCGAAGGCCAGCCGGTCGGCGCGCGGGTCACGTTGCGCGGCGCGCGGATGTACGAATTCCTTGAGCGCCTCATCCACGCGGCGCTGCCCCGCATCCGCGACTTCCGCGGCATTCCGAACCGCGGCTTCGACGGGCGCGGGTGCTACACGCTCGGCCTCAAGGAGCAGACGATTTTTCCCGAAGTTGACCCCGATCAGGTCAAGAAGGTGCAGGGGATGGACATCACATTGGTGACGACGGCCAAGACCAATGAAGAGGCACGCGAGCTGCTCAAAGGGTTGGGCATGCCGTTTGCGAACACGCAGAGTCAGGCCGCGTAGGTTGGAGGAACGTCGTTGGCTAAAATTTCATGGATGGTTAAAGCGAGCCGCGCGCCGAAGTTTGGCGTGCGCGCCTATCACCGCTGCAAGAACTGCGGGCGGCGGCGCGGGTACATGCGCAAATTCAATCTCTGCCGCATCTGCTTCCGGGAACTGGCGTCCCAGGGCAAGATTCCCGGCGTGGTCAAGGCGAGCTGGTAGGGCGATATCATGAGCGTTTCCGATCCCATTTCCGACATGCTGACGCGCATCCGCAACGCCTCCCGGGCCGGTCAGGCCGAGGTGGCGATGCCGCACTCCCGCCTCAAGGCGGAAATTGCGCGCATCCTGAAAACCGAAGGTTACATCGCGGACGTTGCCGCGGAGCAGGACGGCGTCCGCAAGGCGCTCCGTCTGCGCCTGCGTTACCGCAGCGGCGCGAAGCCGGTGTTGCGCGGCCTGCGCCGCGTGAGCAAGCCGGGGTTGCGCCGGTATGTGTCCGTTGACAAGGTGCCGCGCGTGGTCGGCGGCACCGGGGTGGCCATCCTGAGCACCTCCCGCGGCGTCCTGTCGGACCGCGAGGCGCGCAAGGCCGGCGTCGGCGGCGAAGTGTTGTGCTACATCTGGTGAATTATGTCTCGTATTGGAAAAAAACCGATTGAAGTGCCGAAGGGTGTGACCCTTTCGGTGGACGGCGCGCTGGTCAAGGGCAAGAGCGCGGCCGGTGAACTCGCCGTCCGGATTCCGTCCGGCATCGCGGTGAAGCTGGACGGAGCCGTCGCGACGGTCTCCACCACGCGTGAAGACGCCGCGCTGGGTGCGCTGCACGGCACGACGCGGAGCCTGATCTCGAACATGGTGACGGGCCTCGCGAAACCCTACGTCAAGGAACTGGAAATCCAGGGCGTCGGTTTCCGCGCGCAGCAGCAGGGGCAGAAGCTCGTGCTGGCGCTCGGGTTCTCGCACCCGATTGAATTTGCGGTGCCCGCGGGCGTGACGGCGAAGGTGGCGGATGGCACATCCATCACGCTGACCGGCGCCGACAAGCACCTCGTGGGCGAGACGGCGGCCCGCATCCGCGGGTTCTTCCCGGCGGAGCCCTACAAGGGCAAGGGTGTCCGGTATAAAGGCGAACACGTGCGGCGGAAAGCCGGCAAGGCGGTGGCGTAGTCATGAAAGTCAGCACCAAGAAAGAATATCGTCAGCGGCGTCACCTCCGGTTGCGCCAGAAGGTGCGGGGCACGGCCGAACGCCCCCGGATGAGCGTGTTCGTCTCGAACCGCCATCTGTACGTGCAGTTCATCGACGACAACGCCTCCCGCACGCTCGCGCAGGCCTCGACCAAGACCGAAGCGGTCGGCGCCGCGGGCCGCAACAATGCGGAGACCGCGAAGAAGCTGGGCCAGCTGGCGGCGCAGGCGGCGCTGGACAAGGGCATCAAGGAAGTCGTGTTCGATCGTGGCGGGTTCACGTATGGCGGACGGATCAAGGTCCTCGCCGATGCGGCTCGCGAGACCGGTTTGAAATTTTAGCGGAGGCACAGTGTGAGAGAAAAAGATTCCAGAGGCGCGGACAAGGGCGGCATTGAAGAACGCGTCATTCATGTCAACCGTTGCGCCAAGGTCGTCAAAGGCGGCCGTCGGTTCAGCTTCAGCGCCCTGATCGTCGTCGGCGACCGCAACGGTCGCGTCGGCTACGCGCTGGGCAAAGCCAACGAGGTGGCCGATGCGATTCGCAAGGGCACCGAACTGGCCAAGCGCAACATGTTCCCGGTCACGATGAAGGACCGCACAATTCCGCACGAGACCGAGACCCGCTACGGCGGCGCCAAGGTGTTCATGCGCCCCGCCTCGCCGGGTACCGGCGTGATCGCGGGCGGCGGCATGCGCGCGGTGCTGGAACTGTCCGGCGTCCGCGACGTCCTGGCCAAGTCGATGGGGAGCACGAACCCCCTGAACGTGATCCGCGCCACGGTGAAGGCGCTGCAAGGTCTGCAAACCCGCGAGGCGATCCTGGCGGTGCGCCGCGAAGACTCCGCTGCCTGACAGGTGTTTCTATGAATCTTCATTCCCTCAAGAACCGTCCCGGCGCCGTGCGCGCAAAGAAGCGCGTGGGCTGCGGCGAATCGTCCGGCCACGGCAAGACCTCCGGCCGCGGCCACAAGGGCCAGTACGGCCGCTCCGGCCACAAGTACAAGGGCGCCTTCGAAGGCGGCCAGATGCAATTGATCCGCCGCATTCCCAAGCGCGGCTTCAACCAGCCGATGAAGGTCGTGTACACGGCCATCAACGTCGCCACGCTGGCCCAGTTCCCCGCCGGTTCGGTGGTGGGCATGGAACAGTTCCGCGCCGCCGGCCTCGTGTCGGGCCCGAAGACGCAGGTCAAGGTCCTCGGCGAGGGCGATCTCAAGCATGCGGTCACGGTGAAGGCGCACGCCTTCAGCGCGTCGGCCAAGGCGAAGATTGAAGCCGCGGGCGGCGCCTGCGAAGTGGTGGCCTGAGGCCGGTCCCGCACATGCTTTCCGCCTTCTCCAACAGCATGCGCATCCCGGAACTCCGGCAGCGCATTCTCTTCACCTTCGGCATCGTGTTCATCGCCCGCCTGATCGCGGCGGTGCCGACGCCCGGTGTGGACGCCCTCGCGCTGCGCGAGTTCATGGAGATGGTGCGCCAGACGGCGGGCGGCAGCTTTGTCGGCCTGTTTGACCTCTTCAGCGGCGGCGCGCTTGAAAACTGCGCCGTCGGCGCGCTCGGCGTCATGCCGTACATCAGCGCGTCCATCATCCTGCAACTGATGACGGCGGTGGTTCCGCACCTCGAGCGCCTGGCGCGCGAGGGCGACACAGGCCGCCAGAAAATCACGCAATACACGCGCTACTTCACCGTGCTGCTCTGCATCGTGCAGGGCTACGCGATGGCGGTCACGCTGGAGAATCCCGAGGCCCTCGGCATCACGCGCGACATCGTGACCGTGCCCGGCTGGGGCTTCCGCCTGATGGCGGTGTTGACGATGACCACCGGCACCCTGCTGCTGATGTGGCTGGGCGAGCAGATCACCGAGCGCGGCATCGGCAACGGCATGTCCATCATCATCACGGTGGGCATCGTGAGCCAGCTGCCCGGCGCGATCCAGGCGACGATCAACATGTTCAAGCCGATCGACGGCATCGCGCAGTTCGGCGCGTTCCACCTCATCGGCCTGCTGGTCATGATTTTCTTCGTCATCGCTTCCGTCATCGCGGTGACGCAGGCGCAGCGCAAGATCCCGGTGCAGTACGCCAAGCGCGTCGTCGGCCGCAAGGTGTACGGCGGGCAGAGCACCTACATGCCGCTGCGCGTCAACTACGCCGGCGTGATGCCGATCATCTTCGCGCAGGCGATCCTGATGTTCCCGACCAAAATTTTCAGCATGATCCCGGGGTCCTTCTTCCAGAGCCTCGCGGCGGCGTTGAACTACGGCACGTTCACGCACAACTTCCTGTTCGCGCTGTTGATCCTGTTCTTCTCCTACTTCTGGGTCGCGACGCAGTTCAACCCGATCCAGATCGCGGACGACCTGAAGAAATACGGCGGCTACGTGCCGGGCATCCGCCCCGGAAAACCGACCGCCGAATTCCTGGACCGCACGATGACCCGGATCACGCTGGCCGGCGCGATCTTCCTTTCCGTCATCGCGGTGCTGCCCGCGGTGCTTGCGCAGAAGTTCAGCATCCCGTGGATTGTCGCGCACTTCTTCGGCGGCACCAGCATGCTGATCACCGTGGGCGTCATGCTGGACACGATGCGCCAGGTCGAATCGCACCTGGTCATGCGGTATTACGACGGCTTCCTCAAGAAGGGGCGCCTGCGCGGGCGCGGCAAATAAGGAGCGAGCATGCAGGCCATTATTCTGCTGGGGGCGCCGGGCGCGGGGAAGGGCACCGTTGCTGAGGATCTCAAGCAGCAGATCGGCATCGTCCACATTTCCACCGGCGACATGCTGCGCGAGGCCATTCGCGCCGGCAGCGCGGTCGGTCGCGAGGCGAAGGCCTACATGGAAAAAGGCGAGCTGGTGCCGGATGACGTGATCATCCGCATCGTGCGGGAGCGCCTGCAAAAGGGGTCCACCGCCGATCGCTACATGTTTGACGGGTTCCCTCGCAACGTGCATCAGGCGGAGCTGCTGGACGGGTTGCTGGCCGACTGCGGCGGGAAGCTGACCCATGTGTTCATGCTTGAGGTGCCGCGCGACCTGATCATCCGCCGCATCTCGAACCGCCGGGTCTGCCGCCAGTGCGGCGCGGTCTACAACCTGGTCGGCATGCGGCCGAAGGCCGAGGGCGTTTGCGACCAGTGCGGCGGCGAGGTGTACCAGCGCGCGGACGACAACGAGCAGACCGTGGTGAACCGCCTGGACGTGTTCCAGCGCGAGACGGCGCCGCTCGTGTCGTATTACGAGCGCAAGGGGATTTTTGTCCGGGTGGATGCGCGCGACCGCCGCGAGACCGAGGACCAGATCGTGCAGCAGCTGGGCCGGGCGTCGGCATGATCATCATCAAGACGCCGGAAGAGCTGGACCGCATGCGGGCCAGCGGCCAGGTCGCCGCCCGCGTGCGCGATGAGCTGGCGCGGCGGATTGCGCCCGGCGTGACGACCGGCGAGTTGGATGACTATGCGCGGGAGTTGATCGCGAAGGCCGGGGCGCGCAGCGCGTTTTTCGGCTACCGCGGGTTCCCGGGTTACATCTGCACCTCGGTGAACAACGTGGTGGTCCACGGGATTCCCGGGCCGCAGCGCATCCAGGTCGGCGATGTGGTGAGCATCGATGTCGGTGTGTTCTTTGAAGGGTTTGTCGGCGACACCGCGACGACGGTCATGGTCGGGGTGACGGATCCGAACGTGGTCCGCCTTGTGCGGGTTGCGGAGCAGGCGCTGGAAAACGGGATCGCGAAGGCGGTCGCCGGCGGACGCCTCTCCGACGTCTCGCACGCCATCGAGCAGACGGCGACGGAGGCGGGCTTTTCGATCGTCCGCGATTTTGTCGGGCACGGCATCGGCCGCAGCATGCATGAAGAACCGCAGATCCCGAACTACGGCCCCCCGGGCCGCGGTCCGAAGCTCAAGGCGGGCATGACGCTGGCGATCGAGCCGATGATTAATCTGGGTCGCGCCGAGGTCGAGGTGCTGGCGGATGGCTGGACGGTGACCACACGCGACCGGCTGCCGTCAGCGCATGTGGAGCACACGGTGGCCGTGCTGGACGGGCAGGCGGAGATCCTCACGCGCGTGCCGGTGGCGGTGTGAGGGATGGAGCGGGAAAAAGAAAACGAGAAAGATGAAACAATTGTGCTGGACGCGCGCTTAACCGCTGTGCTACACACGCGGGCTTTTCGCGCCCAGCTCGACAATGGGCATGAAATTACGGCCTACCGGCGGTCCGCCGGGACTCAACAGGCAGCCGTGGCACCGGGAAACCGTGTCCGGGTGCGGTTGTCTCCCTTTGATCTTTCGGTAGGGGAAATCCTGGATTAGGAAACGGAATTTTTCGGACATGAAAGTTAGAACGTCAGTTCGTCGCATTTGTGAGCGCTGCAAAGTCATCCGGCGCAAGGGTGTCGTGCGGGTCATCTGCACCAACCCCCGCCACAAACAGCGCCAGGGTTGAATTTTTTAGGAGAACGACATGCCGCGCATTCTGGGTGTTGATGTTCCGGGCAAAAAGCGTGTGGAGTACGCGTTGCGTTATATCCACGGCATCGGTCCCGCTCGTGCCCGCCAGCTGGTGGAGAAACTCGGGATTGATCCGCTGAAGAAGGCGGACGACCTGAACGATGAAGAGACCTCGCGCATCACGCAGGCGCTGGGCGAGTTCCGGCTCGAAGGCGACCTGCGCCGCGAAGTGGCCGGCAACATCCGCCGTTTGATTGCGATCAACAGCTACCGCGGCGGCCGCCACCGCAAAGGGCTGCCCGTGCGCGGCCAGCGCACCCGCACCAACGCGCGCACCCGCAAGGGCCCGCGCAAGACGGTCGGCGCCGTGCGCGGCAAGGAAGCGCGCGCCGCGGCCAAGACGGACTAGCCCCGATATTCCCAAGGAAGATTGAGCGATGAGCGAAGAAAAAGCCGAGAAGAAGGACAAGGAAGCCGCCAAGCCCGCCGAGGCGGCGAAGCCGGCGGAACCCACCGCCGCGACGACGGCGGCTGACGTGATGGGCGCGGACGACAAGCCCATCCGCAAGGTCAAGATCAAGGGCGCCAAGCACATTCCCGTGGGAATCGTGCACATCACGGCGACCTTCAACAACACGATGGTTTCCATCACCGATATGCGCGGCGCCGTGATCTCGTGGAGCACGGCCGGCCGCAGCGGGTTCAAGGGTTCCCGCAAGAGCACGGCGTTTGCCGCGACGATGGCGTCGCAGGATGCCGCGCGCCAGGCCATCAACCACGGCCTGCAGGAAGTTGAAGTCCGTGTACAGGGTCCCGGCGCCGGCCGCGAATCGGCCATCCGCGCATTGCAAGCCGCGGGGCTCACTGTCACGTCCATCAAGGATGTCACGCCCATGCCGCACAACGGCTGCCGTGCGCCGAAACGTCGTCGCGTCTGAGTCGATCAGGAGTCACCATGGGTCGTTATACCGAAGCTTCGTGCAAACTGTGCCGCCGCGAGGGGCAAAAGCTCTTCCTCAAGGGCGACCGCTGTTACATGGCCAAGTGCCCGATTGAGCAGGGCGCCCCGGCCCCCGGCATGCACGGCCAGCGCCGCAGCAAGATGTCCGATTACGGGACGCAGCTGCGCGAAAAACAGAAACTGCGCCGTATGTACGGCCTGCAGGAAGAGCAGTTCCGCAACCTCTTCAGCCGCGCGCTCCAGGCCCGCGGCATCACCGGCGAAAAATTGCTCCAGATGCTGGAGCTGCGCCTCGACAACCTCGTGTATCGTTTTGGCTTCGCGCCGTCCCGCAAGGCGGCCCGCCAGTTCGTCACGCACGGGCACATCGAGGTCAATGGCCGCAAGGTCGACATCCCGTCCGCCATCTGCAAGGAAGGCGACGTCGTCCGCGTGCGCGACACCGCGCAGAGCCGGCAGTACTCCGGCCAGTGGATGGACACGGCGGAGAGCCGCGGCATCGCGCCCTGGCTGCTGCTGAACAAAACCAATTTCGAGGGAACGGTCGTCAAGGTGCCCAGCCGCGAGGAGATCGCCCCGGCGGTCAACGAGCAGCTGGTCGTCGAATTGTACTCGAAGTAAACCGTCCGGCCCTCGATCAACACACCATACGGGTCCGGCTAACGACCGGCCCTGGGAGGAACAACCATGCCACGCAGACTCGGGCGCTTCGAAATGCCGAAGCGCATTGTGAAGGACGAGGCCGAAGCCACGTCCACCTACGCCAAATTCATCGCGGAACCCTTCGAGGCCGGCTACGGCCGCACGATCGGCAACTCGCTTCGCCGCGTGTTGCTGTCCTCGCTCGAAGGCGCCGCCATCTCGTCCGTCCGCATCGAAGGCGCGCTGCACGAATTCTGCACGCTCCCCGGTGTCGTCGAGGACGTGACGGACATCATCCTCAACCTCAAGAAGGTCCTGCTCAAGTCCTACTCGCGTGAGCCGCGCCGCGTGCGCATCAACGTGAAGGGCCCGGGCTCGGTCACCGCCAAGGATATCCAGACCGACGGCATGCTGGAGGTCCTCAACCCGGATCACCACATCTGCACGCTCGACAAGGACGGCTCGTTCGAGGCGGAACTCGAAGTCCGCATCGGCCGCGGCTACTGCCCCGCCGACTGGAACAAGAAGGACGACCAGGAAATCGGGCTCATCCCGATCGACTCGCTGTTCTCCCCCGTCCGCCGCGTCGCGTACGCCGTCGAGAACACCCGCGTCGGCCGCCGCACGGATTATGACAAGCTGATCCTCGAAGTCTGGACCGACGGCCGCGTCGCCCCGGACGAGGCGCTGACCATGTCCGCCGCGATCCTGCGCCACCACCTCGACGTCTTCGTCAGCTACGACAAGGACCTCATCGAGTTCGAGGAGAGCGAGAAGCAGATCGACGCCGAGCGCGACGAACTGCGCAAGAAACTCGGCATGAGCGTCAACGAAATCGAGCTCAGCGTCCGCGCCGCCAACTGCCTGAACAACGCCAACATCACCACCGTCGGCGAGCTCGCGCAGAAGAGCGAAGCGGAAATGCTCAAGTACCGCAACTTCGGCAAGAAGTCCCTCAACGAGATCAAGGCCAAGCTCGAGGAGCTCGGCCTGTCCCTCGGCATGACCTTCGATCCCGAGGTGCTCAAGCCCCTTCCGGGCGAAGCCGCCCGCCGCGAATAAGCGGAATCGGAGAATTGTGTCATGAGGCATCGCAAAAAGACGATCAAGCTGGGCCGCACCTCGGAGCACCGCGACGCGCTGCTCTCCGGCCTGGTCTGCAACCTGGTCACGGCCCGGCGCATCACCACCACGCTGCCCAAGGCGAAAGCCGCGCGCAGCCTGGCGGAACGCATGGTCACCCTGGCCAAGCGCAACACCCTGCACAGCCGCCGCCGCGCGGTCTCGATCCTGCGCCAGGCGTCCATCGTGGACAGCCTGTTCGCGGACATCGGGCCCGCGATGCAGGACCGTGCCGGGGGCTACACCCGCATCCTGAAACTCGGCAAACGCATGAGCGACAGCGCCGAGATGGCGATTCTCGAATGGGTCAACTTCGTGCCGCAGCCGCCGAAGAAAAAGCCCGCGAAAGACGCCAAGGCCGGCGCCAAGCCGGAAGCCGACGAAAAGGAAGCCAAGGCTTCCAAATAAGCGGACGACAGATCAACGAAAAGCCCCCGGTGCAAACCGGGGGCTTTTTGTTTTGGCGACCGTTGCAACGGCTGTAAAAACGATTCCCACGCCTCTGCAACGTCTGTAATTTACAGGCGCTGTAAAACAATGCACGCCGCCCCCCTCTTGGATGTTCGCGATCTCTCCGTTCACTTCGGCCCGCCCGCGCGGCCGGTGCGCGCGGTGGATGGCATTTCGTTTTCCGTGCAGCGCGGCGAGGTGGTGGCGCTGGTGGGGGAAAGCGGCAGCGGCAAAAGCGTGACCGCGCTTTCGCTCGCGCGGCTGTTGCCCGAGCCGCAGGCGCGCTACGTGTCGGGATCCATCGTGATGGGCGGCGTGGATGTGCTGCGTGCGTCGCCCGCGGAGGTGCGCGCGCTGCGGGGTTCGCGTATCGCGTATGTGTTCCAGGAGCCGTCGGCCGCGCTGAATCCCGTCTTCACCATCGGGTTCCAGATTGATGAGGCGTTGCGGCTGCACCAGCCCGCCACGCCGCGCGCGGCGGAGCGCGAGCGGTTGTTGCGCGCGGTGGGGTTGGAGGACGCGACGCGGGTCGCGCGGTCCCATCCCCATGAACTGAGCGGCGGCATGCAGCAGCGCGCGGTGATCGCGATGGCGCTGGCGGGCCGGCCCGCGCTGCTCGTGGCGGACGAGCCGACGACCGCGCTCGACGTGACGGTGCAGGCGCAGGTGCTGCAGGTGCTGCTGGACGTGCAGCGGGCGGAGGGCATGGGGCTGTTGTTCATCACGCATAATCTCGGGCTGGTGAAAAAAATCGCGTATCGCATGCTCGTCATGTACGCGGGGCAGCTCGTGGAGGCCGGACCGGTGTCGGAGGTGTTGCGCGCGCCGCGCCATCCCTATACGAAGGCGCTGATGCGCGCCGTGCCGCGGCTGCGCGGTCGTATGGCGCAACTGGAGGGGATCCCGGGGACGGTGCCCGCCGCGTCGGACTATCCGGCGGGATGCCGCTTTCATCCGCGCTGCCCGCACGCGGAGGCGCGGTGCCGGGCGGAGGCGCCGGCGTGGGAGGATGACGCCGGCGTGCGGTGCCATTTCTGGCGGACCCTGTCATGACGACGGCTTCCTTTGTCGAGGTGGACGACCTGCAGGTGGTGTTCCGGCGCGGACGGCAGCGCGTCACGGCGCTGGATGGGATCAGCCTGTCCATTGCGCGGGGCGAGGCCGTGGGGATTGTGGGCGAGAGCGGCAGCGGCAAGACGACGCTGGCCCGCGTGTTGCTGGGATTGGAGCATGCCACGCGCGGGCGCGCCGCCGTCGAGGGGCGTTCAGTGGCGGACTGGTTGAAGCGCGACCGCGCCGCGTACCGGCGCCGCGTCCAGATGGTCTTCCAGGATCCGTATGGTTCATTGAATCCGCGCCTCGCGGTGGGCGAGGCGCTGGCCGAGGTGTTGCGGGTGCACGGGTTGGCGCCGCGCGCGGGCGAGCGGGCGGCGGTGGCGGCCTTGCTGGCGGCGGTCGGGCTGGATGCCGCGTATGCCGGCCGCTATCCGCACGAATTCAGCGGCGGCCAGCGCCAGCGCATCGGCATCGCGCGCGCGCTGGCGACCCGGCCCGAGGTGCTGATCGCGGATGAGCCGGTCTCCGCGCTCGACGTATCCGTGCAGGCGCAGGTGCTCAACCTGCTCAAGGATTTGCAGCGCGAGCGCGGGCTGACCCTGCTGCTCATCGCGCACGACCTCGCCGCCGTGCGCTACGTATGCGACCGCGTCGTCGTCATGCACCGCGGCCGCATCGTCGAACAAGGCCCCGCCGAACAGGTGCTGCAAGCGCCGTCCCATCCCTACACCCAGGCCCTGCTGGCAGCGGTCCCGGAGGTGTGAGCAGCCACGAATGGGCGCGAATTCCCGATTCGTAGTTATTCGTGGTTGGTTAATTCCCTCAGCGCGTCACGGGCGATCCAGCGGGCGGCGGGGGTGTTGAGGGCTTCGAGGGTGCGGGCGGTGGCGATGGCGCGGGCGCGCAGGGCGGGCGAGCGTTTGCCGATTTGGCGGAGGGCCCAGTTGACGGCTTTTTTGACGAAGTTCCGCTCGTCCGTCGCGCCGCGGCGGATGGCGGCGAAGCAGGGCTCGAAGTCGGCGTCCGACGCGTTCTTGTCGTGCACCGCGAGCGTGGCCATCAGCACGTAGCCCGCACGGCGCACGAATTCGGGCCGGCGCCGGCTCCAGTGCAGCGCCTTGCGCCACGCGTGTGGCGTGCGGTTGAAGAGATTGTTGCAGACCTGGTCGCAGAGATCCCACGAGCGGAAATCGCGCGCCCAGTCTTCCATCTGCGCCGCGGTGACCTGGCGCGGGTCGTCCACGAGCGAGGCGAGGATGCGCGCTTCGTGGACGCCGGTTTTCCACAGCGCGAGGGCGAGCGCGTGATCGCGGCGGTGTGCGCGCGCGAGGCGGCGCAGGGCGGGGATGGAGACGCCCAGCGCGGACGAGGTGTCGATGCCGAATCGGGCCATGCCCGGCAGGTTCGACGGCGTCGCGAGGCGGCGCAGCTGGGCGAGGATGGCGGCCGGGTTGGTCATGCGGCGAGCGTACACCGACTCGCACGAAGGGTCATTTCTTCATTGGTCCCCGGTTCATTCTTGTTTACGTTACGCGCTCTTTTGCATGCACAAGCCGGGCACATACGAACTGTTGGCGGTCGACCCGAAGACGCAGGCGCGTCGCGGGCGGCTGCACACGGCCCACGGGGTGGTGGATACGCCGGTCTTCATGCCGGTGGGCACGCAGGGCACGGTGAAGGCGATGTCGCCGGCGGAGTTGGAGGGGATGGACTGCCAGATCCTGCTGGGCAACACCTATCACCTGAACGACCGCCCCGGCATGGCCGTGATCGAGAACGCGGGCGGCCTGCACCGGTTCATGGGGTGGGGCCGGGCGATCCTGACCGACAGCGGCGGGTTCCAGGTGTTCAGCCTGACGAAGCTGCGCAAGGTGACGGACAAGGGCGTTGAATTCCGGTCGCACAACGACGGGTCGAAGCACTTCCTCGGGCCGGTGGAGGCGATGGCCATCCAGCGTACGCTGGGGTCGGACATCGCGATGGTGTTTGACGAGTGCCCGCCGTATCCCTGCGAGCGGGAATACGCTTGCAAGGCCGTGGAGCGGACCCTAACGTGGGCGGCTTCGTGTGCGCAGCAGCCGCGGGCGGCCGGGCAGTTGGTGTTCGGCATTGTGCAGGGCGGGGTGTATCCCGAGCTGCGGGAGCGCTGCGCGCGCGAGCTGGTGGCGATGGGCTTTGACGGCTATGCCATCGGCGGCGTGAGCGTCGGCGAGCCGGATGAGTTGATCATCCCGGGCGTCGAAATGGGCATTGTCGGGTTGCCGGCGGAGAAGCCGCGGTACCTGATGGGCGTCGGCGGCCTCGGGCAGATGGTGGAAGCCATCGCGCGCGGCGTGGACATGTTCGATTGCGTGCTGCCCACGCGGGTGGCGCGGAACGGGACGGCGGTGACGCGGCGCGGGCGCTACTCGCTGCGCAACGCGGAGCACAAGCTGGCGCTGGGCCCGGTGGAGGAAGGGTGCGGGTGTTACGCCTGCCGCCACTTCAGCCGGTCGTACATCCGTCATTTGCTGAACGTGGACGAGATTTTAGGGGTGCGGTTGCTGACGATCCACAACCTGCACCGGCATTTGGAGTTGTTGAAGGAAATACGAGAGGCCATCGCGGCGGGGACGTTCGCGGAGTTGCGGGCGGAATTCCAGGCGCGCGAGGCGGAGACGGCCCGACCCGGGCCATGAGGAGCAGACGATGGAGTCGATGATGATGGTGATCGCGATGGGGCCGCCGCCGGGCGCGGAAGGCCAACAGTCCCCGTTGTTCATGTTCGGCTGGCTGGGCATCATGCTCGCGCTGTTCTACATGATGCTGATCCGCCCGCAGCGCCGCCGCGAGAAGGAGCGGCAGGACATGCTCTCGAAGCTCAAGACCGGCGACCGCGTGCTGTTTTCCGGCGGCATGATCGGCGTGATCGCCAACGTCAAGGAGAAGACCTACGTCATCAAGGTGGCGGAGAAGACGAAGGTTGAAGTGGTGCGCGGCGCGGTCAGCCAGGTGCTCGACAAGGGCGAGCTGCCGGCGGACGTGGACCAGGCGCAGGACGTGCAGACGAAGTAAACGCGGGGCGAAAATTTTCTAGCGGGGTCGAGACATGGAAAAGCAGTCGATTTGGAAATGGTTGGTGCTGATCGGGCTCACCGCGTGGTCGATCGCGGTGGTCACGCCGTTCAGCGACAAGATCAAGCTGGGCCTCGACCTGCAGGGCGGCACGCGGTACGTGCTCGAAGTGGACACCTCGGAACTCGACACCGAGGCTACGCGCGATGCGCAGGAGCGCGCGATGGAGGTCATCCGCAACCGCGTGGACGCGATGGGCGTGGCCGAGCCGGTGATCTATGCCGAGCCCGGGAACCGCATCGTCGTGGAAATCCCCGGCCTCAAGGCGACGGACCGGGAGCGCGCGCTGAAGAACATCCAGAGCGCGGCCTACCTTGAATTCCGGATGGTGCACCCGGAGAACGATACGCTGGTTGATGAGTTCCTCGCGAAGGGCGAGGCGCCCGCGGGCTACCGCATGGTCAATGTCGGCGATGCCGGCGGACGCGACGAGAAGCTGCTCAAGCGCGACCGCACGCTGGATGCCGCGGGGGAGACGGAGGAGAACGTGCGCGCGCGGGTCCGCAGTTTCCGCGCGCCGTCGGGGTACGAGCTGCTGCTGGAACGCGTGAAGCGCGGCGACCAGGATTTCTTCCGGCCGGCCTTTGTCAGCAAGCGCGCCGAATTGAAGGGCGAGAGCATCGCGAACGCGGCGGTGGACTACGACATGGTCCAGCGTCCCGTGGTGTCGATGCGGTTTGACGGGCCCGGCGGGCGCCGGTTCACGAACCTGACCCGCGACTATGCGCCGGGCGGCGCGAAGAATCCCGGCAACCGGATCCGCCAGCTCGGCATCGTGCTCGACGGCACGCTGTATTCCGCGCCGACGATCCGCGAGGCGATCTATGGCGGCTCGGCGCAGATCGAGGGCAACTTCACGCTCGGCGAGGCGCAGGATCTCGCGCTCGTGCTGCGCGCGGGCGCGCTGCCGGCGCCGGTGAAGCTGCTCGAGGAGCGCACGGTGGACCCGACGCTCGGCCAGGATTCCATCGAATCGGGCAAGCGCGCGACGATCATCGGCGGCCTGGCCACGATCATCTTCATGGCGCTGTATTACACCATCGCGGGCGGCGTGGGAAATGTCGCGCTGCTGATGAACATCGTGTTGCTGCCGGTGGGCCTGATCATCACGGGCGGCTTCCTCAGCATCCTCGCGAACACCGGGTCCGCGGGCAGCGCCATGCATTTGCCGACGCTCACGCTGCCGGGTATCGCGGGCATCGCGCTGACCATCGGTATGGCGGTGGACGCCAACGTGCTGATCTTCGAGCGCATGCGCGAGGAGCAGAAGGCGGGCAAGCGCTTCAAGTTCGTCATCGACGCCGGCTACAACAAGGCGTTCAGCGCGATTTTTGACGCGAACATCACGACGCTGCTGACGGCGATTATCCTGTTCTGGCAGGGCACCGGCCCGGTCCGCGGCTATGCGGTGACGCTGAGCGCCGGCGTGATCGTGAGCATGTACACCGCGCTGGTCATCACGCGCATGGTGTTCGGGTTGCTGGCGCGGACGAACATCCAGCAGCTCAAGATGATGGAACTGATCCGCGAGACGAAGATCGACTTCCTCAAGGTCAGCAAGCCGTTCATCGCGTTGTCGCTGGTGGTGATCATCGCGACGTGGGCGCTGTTCTTCAAGAAGGGCGAGGCCAATTTCGGCGTCGACTTCCTCGGCGGCGCGTCGGTGACGATGCAGTTCAAGGAGAAGATCCCGGTGGAGGACATCCGCGCGACGCTGGCCGACGCCGGCCTGCGTGGGGCGACGGTGGCCTACCAGCGCGCGGCGCTGGTCGAGGGGAACGAGACGGTCCACGAGTATCTGGAAATCAAGGCGGACGACGGCGCGGGTCAGCAGGTGGCGGACACGATCACCGGCACGTACGCCGCGCAGGAATACCGTGTGCTCAAGGTGGACGAAGTGGGGCCGCAGATCGGCAAGGAGCTCCAGCGCAAGGCGATCGTCGCGACGTTGCTGGCGTTGGTGGCCCTGATTGTCTATGTGTCGATCCGTTTCGAGTTCCCGTTCGCCGTGGGCGCGGTGGTGGCGGTCTTCCACGACGTGCTCGTCGCGGTGGGCATCTTCTGCGCGATGGGCGGCCAGTTGAACCTGGCGATGGTGGCGGCGGTGCTGACGATCATCGGCTATTCCGTCAACGACACGATCGTGATCTTCGACCGCGTGCGCGAGAACCTGAAGCTCAACCCGGTCCGCTCGTTCCGCGAAATGGCGAACCTCAGCCTCAACCAGACGCTGAGCCGCACGTTGCTGACGACGTTCACGACGCTCTTCACGGTGGTGTCGCTGCTGCTGTTCGGCGGCGGCGCGATCTACGAGTTCTCGCTCCTGCTGTTCATCGGCATGATCGCGGGCGTGTACTCGACGATCTACATCGCGACGCCGGTCGTGATGTTCTGGCACCGCCGCGACAAGGCGCCGTCCGCCGCCTGAGGAGCGCGCCGTGCCCCTTACGCCGGGCAAGGTCTGGCAGACGGTCGCATCGGATGACCGCGCTGCCGTTGCGCTGGCGCAGGAGGCCCGCATCCCGCTCGCGGTGGCCCGCCTGCTGCATGCGCGTGGCTACCGCGACGCCGAGGCGGCTGATCGATTCCTGAATCCGCGCCTGAGCGCCATCGGCGACCCCTTCGACCTGCCCGGCATGGAGGCGGCGGTCGCGCGCATCTGGCGCGCGGTAGATGCGGCGGAGCGCATCGCGGTCTTCGGCGACTACGATGTGGACGGCATCACCAGCGCGGCGTTGCTCACGCAGGTGTTGCGTGCGCTGGGCGCCGATGCCGTGCCGTTCCTGCCGCATCGTCTGGAGGAAGGCTATGGCCTCAGTCCCGAAGCGCTGGAGCGCTGTTTGGAATCCTGCCGGCCCCGGCTCCTGGTGACGGTGGATTGCGGGACGGGGTCCGTCGCGGCGGTGGAGGAGGCGTCGCGGCGGGGGGTGGATGTGATTGTGACGGACCACCACGAGCCGGGCGAGCAGCTCGCGCCGGCGTGCGCGCTGGTGAATCCGAAGCTGGGCGCCGATGAGCGGCTGCACGCGCTGGCGGGCGTGGGGGTCACGTTTAAACTCTGCCACGCGCTGGCCAAACACGGCCGCGCCGCCGGGCGTCCGCTCGCGGGTCTAGACCTGAAGCCGCACCTGGATTTGGTGGCGCTTGGCACCATTGCGGACATCGTGCCGCTCGTGGGGGAGAACCGCATCCTGGCGCGGCACGGACTTGTCCAGATGAACCAGACGCAGCGGCCGGGCCTGGAGGCGTTGATCGACGTGGCGGGCATCCAGGACGAAATCGATGCCTATGAGGTGGGGTTCCGGCTGGGTCCGCGTCTGAATGCGGCCGGACGCCTGGGCGATGCGCAGCGCGCGCTGGAGCTGTTGATGGGCGACGATGCGACGCGTGTGCGCGAGCTGGCGGAGGAACTGGACCGCTCCAATCGCGAGCGACAGGAGATCGAGGCGCGGACGTTGAAGGAAGCACTGGCCGAGTTGGAGGCGCGCTTCGATCCCGCCCGCGACTTCGGCCTCGTGGTGGGCCGTGCCGGCTGGCATCCCGGCGTGGTCGGCATCGTGGCGTCGCGCCTGCTGCAGCGTTTCCACCGCCCGGTGGCGGTCGTGGCCGTGTCGGATGACGGCGGGCGCGGTTCCTGCCGTAGCATCGAAGGGTTCGACATGGTGGCCGGGTTGCGCGCGTGCGCGGATGATTTGGCGAAATATGGCGGCCATGCGATGGCCGCGGGCCTGGAACTCAAGCCGGGGCGCCTGGCCTCCTTCGCCGAATCGTTCAACGTGGCGGCAGGCCAGTTGCTGGCCGGGCGCGACCTGCGGCCCACCCAGCGGATTGACGCGTGGCTGGCGCTGGACGAAGTGGACGACGCGCTGGCCGACGCGATGGACCGCCTGCGGCCCTTCGGGGTCGGCAACACGACCCCGGTCTGGGCCGCCCGCGCCGTGCGCGTGGTCGGGCCGCCGCGCGTGGTGGGGCAGGGTCATCTGAAACTGCTGCTCGCCGGCGGCGGGCGCCAGGTGGAAGCCATGGGGTGGGGGATGGCGGAGCGCCCCCTGCCGGAGGGTCCGCTGGACGTGGCCTTCCAGCTCAAGCGCGATCGTTTCCGTGGCCAGGAGCGCCTGGTGCTGCACCTGCAGGACTTCCGGGCCGCTGAATAAAGAACTTAACGAGATTTCAGGGATTCCGCTTGCGTACCCCGCACCCCTGCACTACGTTCCTACGCCTGTTTCAGGGAGAAATACGATGGCCAAGGAATGTGAAATTTGCGGCAAGGGTTCAGTCACGGGTAACCGGATCATCCGGCACGGCTTGCCGAAGAAAAAAGGCGGCATCGGCTTGCACACCACTGGTGTGACACGGCGCCGGTTCCTGCCGAACCTGCAGCGCCTGCGCGCGCGTGTGGACGGCAAGACCCGTACGATGCGTGTCTGCACGTCGTGCATCAAGTCCGGCAAGATCCAGAAGGCCTAAGGACGGCGCGCGGATGCTGGAAAACAACAAAGTCGCGACGGCGGACCTCGTCATCGGGGATAAGAAATTCTCCTATCCGGTCTATGAAGGCACGGAGCAGGAGCGTGCGCTCGACATCCGCAAGCTGCGCGCGGATACGGGGCTCATCACCTACGATCCCGGCTTTGTAAATACCGGCTCCTGCGAGAGCACGATCACCTTTCTCGACGGGGAGAAGGGGATCCTCCGCTATCGCGGCTACAACATCGAGGATCTCGCGGAGAACTGCGAGTTCATCGAAGTGGCCTACCTCTTGATCCACGGCAAGCTGCCGACGAAGACGGAGCGCCAGCGCTATGCGCGCCTGCTGAACCGCAACTCGATGTTGCACGAGGACATGCAGGCGTTCTTCCGCAACTATCCCGAACGCGCGCATCCGATGGCGGTGGCGTCGGCGATGGCGGTCTCGCTGTCCAGTTTTTATCCGGAACTCGAGGACGCGGAGGAGGAGAAGAGCCTCGCCGCGACGCGCTTGATTTCCAAGATCCGCACGATGGCCGCCTTCTGCTACAAGAAGTCCATCGGCGAACCGTTCGTCCACCCGAGCAGCAAGCTGACCTACTGCGAGAACCTGCTCAACATGATGTTCGCGTCCCCGGTGGCGGATTACAAACTGGATCCCGTCCTCGTGAAGGCGATGAACCAGTTGCTGATCTTGCACGCGGACCACGAGCAAAACGCGTCCACCTCCGTCGTCCGCATGGTCGGCAGCACGGGCGCGAACCTGTACGCCTCCGTCTCCGCCGGCATCTGCGCCCTGTGGGGCCCGCTGCACGGCGGCGCCAACCAGGAAGTGATGGAGATGCTGGAGACCATCCAGCGCAACGGCGGCGATGTCGACAAGATGGTGGCGCGCGCGAAGGATCCGGACGACTCGTTCCGCCTCTACGGCTTCGGGCACCGCGTCTACAAGAGCTACGATCCGCGCGCCAAGATCGCGAAAAAAGTCTGCACCGAGGTGTTTAACAAACTCGGCATCAACGATCCGCTGCTCGAAATCGCGATGAAGCTCGAGGAGCGCGCGCTGAACGACGAGTACTTCGTGAAGCGCAAGCTGTACCCGAACGTGGACTTCTACACGGGCATCACCTACCGCGCGATGGGGTTCCCGACCAACATGTTCACGGTCCTGTTCGCGATCGGGCGCCTGCCCGGCTGGATCTCCCAGTGGTACGAACTGCACAACGACCCGAGTCAGAAGATCGGGCGCCCGCGCCAGGCCTACATGGGCCCGACGCAATTGCCGTTCGTGCCGATCGACCAGCGGACCTGATCCGCCGCCCGCCGCCCCGGCTTATGAGCGATGCCTCCTCCAAACCGGTGCAGAAACCCCACAGGCTGGAACTCCAGTTCCTCGAAGGCGTGCGCCGCCGCGTCCCCGGCCACGAGCCCGTCCTGCAGGCGCTCGGCCACCTGTACACCCGCGTGGGCCGCTATGCGGATGGCTTGCAGATCGACCTCGAATTGACACGCCTCCAGCCGGAGGACGACCAGAACTGGTACAACCTCGCCTGCAGCTACGCCCTCATCGGCGACCGTGAAAAGGCATTATCCGCGCTCGAACGCGCCATCCAGCTGGGCTACGACGATGCCGACTGGATGAGGAAAGACAAGGACCTCGCGAACCTGCACGGCGACCCGGCGTTTGAGGAACTGGTGAAGCGAATGACGGTGCGTCCGCGCTGGAACGGTTCCGGAGGGTGAGTTCCCGTCGGAGTTAGGGCGTGTCTGTGGATCCGATTCGATCCAGGACTGATTTTTTGAACCACGACGGAATCAAATTCGTCTTCAATTCCAATCGCCTGCCATCCGTGATCTCGGCCAGCCATGTGTGTCGTTCGTCCGCACTGTCGCCCGAGTTGTCGAAGATGTAGGCCCTGTTCGTGTGTCGGATCGCCTCCATCAGCAGCCCCAAAGACCGCTCATAGCGACTCTGAATAAGCTCGACCGGGACCGCGTGTCCGCCGAGGCGCACTCTGTTTTGAACGCGGGAGATGTTGATTGTGGGATCATCTGTTGCGATGAAGTAGAGATACGTTCGATAGCCCATTGACTGCGCCCGCTCCAGAAGCGAGATTTTGCCGGGGTGTGACATGACGGTCTCCACCGTAAACGTCACCTGTCGGGCCATGAGCTTCTGGCGAACATAATCACAGATCACGGACGCAAAATAGGCGTTTACCGGAACGGTGTTGAACTCCAAGCGGCTGCCGGACGCGTGGAGTCGCGCGATTTCATGGGCCAGTCCGGCTGAAGACAAAAGAGTCGATTGGGCGAGAAACGGGAGAATTTCCGCCGAAGCGGTCGTGATGCCGTATTCAGAAAAATCCAGAAAACCTGAAGCACGTATCGACTGTTCCAGCTCGTCGGGATTCAGGTAGAACCCAAGAAGCGCGGGCGGCAAATACGCCTTCAGGGTGCTCTTTCCGGAACCGTTCGGCCCGGCAAACATGCGAAGGCGTGGTGTGGCGCCTTTCACCGGATGGCGATCGTTTTGCCGACCTTTACGCGAATAGGCGGATCGATCTGTTTCACGACAACCCGGTGGCCATCCGGGAAGACCTGATAAATCGTACCTGCACTTGATTGGAGGACGCTTTGCCCGGACGAGAGTACGCGATCCCGCGCGGAGGCAAACGCCTTCGCTGAGAGCGCCGGAAACCCGCGTTCCAACGACTGGATGTGTTTGTCCGTCATGGCGTTGTGCTTACAATAGCCCACCGCTGGTGAGAGGGCAAGAAGGCATACGTGGCGTCCCCAACCGGATTCGAACCGGTGTTACCAGGATGAAAACCTGGTGTCCTGGGCCTCTAGACGATGGGGACCCCTCGAAAAGGCTGCCGACAGTACCACATCCCTCCGCGCGGGCAATCCCTTTTCCTCGCTTTTTCGCACATCGAATTCCACTTGAGGCGCGGGGAGGGTGGGCCGTATAACCGGACCCTTTTAGCGGTGTTTTTACAGACGTTGGAAGCGCCGCAAAAAGTTTTTACAGACGTTGTAAATCGGAAGGAGCGGGAACGTGGCGAATCAGTACAAGATTGCAGTGCTGCCGGGTGATGGCATCGGGCCGGAAGTCATGGCGGAAGCGCTCTCGGTGTTGGAGGTTGCGCAGGCGAAGTTCGGGTTCCGTCTCGAACTCACGCACGCGGATGTCGGCGGGATCGCGATCGACCGGCATGGCCATGCGCTGCCGGATGAGACGCTTTCGGTGTGCGACGCGAGCGCGGCGATCCTGTTCGGCTCCGTCGGCGGGCCGAAGTGGGAGAGCCTGCCGCCGGCACAGCAGCCGGAACGCGCGGCGCTGTTGCCGCTGCGCAAGCGCTACGACCTGTTCTGCAATCTGCGCCCGGCGAAGGTGTTTCGCCCGCTGGTCGCGGCGAGTCCGCTGAGCCCGGCGATCGTGGGCGAGGGGTTCGACCTCCTGGTCGTCCGCGAGCTGACCGGTGGCGCGTATTTCGGCCAGCCGAAGGGGCGCGAGGGGACTGGCGAGACGGAGAAGGCGTACGACACGATGGTCTATACGCGCGGCGAAATCCGCCGCATCGCGCACATGGCGTTCAAGGCCGCGCGCCTGCGCCGCCGCAAGGTGGCGTCGGTGGACAAGGCGAACGTGCTGTCGAGCATGGTGCTGTGGCGCGAGGTGGTGAAAGAGGTGGCGCGCGAGTATCCGGACGTGGAACTCGAGCACATCTATGTGGACAACGCGACGATGCAGTTGATCCGCAATCCGCACCGCTTCGACGTGCTGCTGGCCGAGAACATGTTCGGCGACATCATTTCGGACGAGTGCGCGATGCTGACCGGCTCGATCGGCCTGCTCGCCTCGGCGAGCCTCAACGAGAAGAGCTTCGGCCTGTTCGAGCCCGCCGGCGGCACGGCGCCGGACATCGCGGGCAAGGGCATCGCGAATCCGATTGCGCAGATCCTGTCCGCGGCGTTGATGCTGCGCTACAGCCTCAACCAGGGCGCGGCGGCGGATGCGATTGAGCGCGCGGTGGCGCAGGTGCTGGACGCGGGCATCTACACGGCGGATATTGCGCCGAAGGGCGCGCCCACGGTGAACACCGCGGGCATGGGCCGGGCGATTCGTGAACGGTTGCAGCAGAAGGGATAGAGCGATGAAGCAGTACAATGTGTGCGTGGTCGGGATCGGGGCGGTCGGAACCGAGATGGTGCGGCTGCTGAAGAAGCGCAAGTTTCCGATGAAGTCGCTGACCATCCTCGCGCGCAGCGAGCGCGTCGAGATGATTGACGGCGAGCCGGTGCAGGTGAAGGTCGCGTCGCCCGAGGCGTTTGCCGGGATGGACTTTGCCTTCTTCGCGGGCACCGAAGGCGCGAAGGGCGCGTCGCAGACCCTGGGCTGGGAAGCCGTGAAGCGCGGGTGCGTCGTCATTGATAATGGCGACGATTTCCGCATGGACCCGCGCGTGCCGCTGGTGATTCCCGAGATCAACGCGGACGCGTTGAAGGGGCACCAGGGGTTTATCGCGAACCCGAATTGCAGCACCATCATCGCGCTGATGCCGCTCGCGCCGCTGCACAAGGCGGCGAAGATCAAGCGCATCGTGGCCAGCACCTACCAGGCGGTGTCCGGCACCGGGGCGCCCGCGGTGAAGGAGCTCGAGGCGCAGGTCAAGGCCTGGGCCGCGGGCCAGCCGTTGCCGCGCGAGGTCTATCCGCACCAGATTGCGTTCAACGTGTTGCCTTCGGTCGGCTCGTTCAAGGACGACTCGGGCGAGACCACCGAGGAAATCAAGATGCGCAAGGAAACCCACAAGATCCTCGGCGACGCCTCGATCCGCGTGGGCAACACCTGCGTGCGCGTGCCGGTGGTGAACGGACACAGCATTGCGATGAATGTGGAATTCGAGAAGCCGCTCACCGCCGAGCAGGCGCGCGAGCTGCTGCGCCATGCGCCCGGCGTGCAGGTGGTGGACGACCCGAAGGCGGCGCAATATCCGATGCCACTACAGGCGAGCGGAAACTATGATGTACTGGTCGGCCGCATCCGCAAGGACCAGAGCACCGACAACGGCCTCGTGCTGTGGTGCTCCGGCGACAACATCTGGAAGGGCGCCGCCCAGAACGCGATCCAGATCGCGGAAGCGTTGATTCGGTGACCCGTGACCGGTGTCCAGTGACCGGTTACTGATTACCGGTGACCGGTCACTTCTGATACGGCGGCGGGCCGACTTCGACGTCGATGATCTCCGGCGGGCGCGGGCCCGGCGGGGGGCTGTTCCGGAAGATCGACAGTGGGTCCACGAAGCCGGCGAACGGATTCATCGGCGGGCGTTCCTGCATCTGCACCACCTGATACTCCGCGGCGGCCGCACGCCACACGACGAAGGCGATTACGACGAGGAACAGGTTGTACGCCAGGCCGAGGGCGACGAAGAGCAGGGCGAACACCTTGCCCAGCCGCACGGCGCGACGTGTCGCTTCAAGACGCCCCACGCGCTTGGACATCCAAGCCCGGTAAACCCGCCCGCCATCCATCGGGAAACAGGGCAGCATGTTGAACACGACCAGCGCCATGTTGATGGATCCGATGAAGTCCACGGTGAAGACGAGCAGTGGCGAGGCGACCGGCGCCAGCAGGGCGGCCGACGCCCAGCAGATGACGGCGATCAGGAGGCTGACCAGCGGGCCGGCCAGCGCGATGACCAGTTCATCGTTTGCCCGGCGCGGAGCGCGCGCGAGCATGGCGACGCCGCCGATCGGCGTGAGCACGATCTGCTGGACGGGATAGCCGCGGCCGCGCGCGCTCAACGCGTGGCCGAGTTCATGGAGCGCGACGCAGGCAAACACGGCGACGGCCATGAAGAGCCCCCACCACAGCGAGGCGATCTGCGCATTTTCGGCGATCCGCTGCGCGATAAAGGGCAGCAGGATCATCGTCCAATGCAGCTTCAGCGGAATGCCGTAGGGCCGCGCGATCTGGAATCCACCAAACATGCGCCCACGATACATCAACAAGCGCCGTTATGACCAATGCCCATTTCGACGGCTTCTCCGCGCTTGCCTTGGTCCGTCGCCGTGGTAGCGTATCGCACGGTCAACCCTTTGGAGGAGGAATGCCTGTGAAATTGCGTCTGGTCTCGATCCTGTCCGTTGCCGCGCTGTCGTTCGGTGCCATGCCCGCCCACGCGTTGTGGGGGACCGGCACCAAAACCGAGTCGGGAAATGCCGACATGAAACTCGGCGAATACAAGGGCCTGAAGCACGCGATCGGCGTGAAGGGTTTCAAAAACGAGGCCGGTTGGAGCGGCTCGTGGGAACTCGGCGACAATCTCACCGTCATGCTCGAATCCGCGCTGTTTGACTCCGGCCGTTTCGTGGTGGTCCAGCGCGAACAGCTCAAGGACGTGATTGCCGAGCAGGATCTCGCCGCCAGCGGCCGCACCGCGGCCGCGAAGAAGGTGGCGCAGACGGGCAAGATCCGTCCCGCCAAGTACCTGGCATCGGGCGCGATCACGGAGGCGCAGGAGAACACCTCCGGCAGCGACGGCGGCATCAACATCAAGGGCTTCCGACTCGGCGGCGGCAAGAGCAGCGCGACGATCACCGCGATCATTACGCTGACCGACACGACGACGGGCGAAATCGTGGCCAAGGAGCGCGTGGTGGGCAAGGCGGGCAGCGTGGGGCTGCGCGTGGGCTACAGCGGCGCCATTGGCGGCGACTTGGGCGGATTCACGAAAACGCCGATTGGCGAGGCCGCGCAGGACGTGATCAACCAGGCGGTCGCGTTCATGGCGAAGAAGATGGAAGAGTTTCCGTTTGAAGGCAATGTGGTGAAGGTGCAGCCCAACGGCCAAGTCATCATCAATCGCGGGTCTGAGTTCGGCGTTGAAGTTGGCCAGGAGCTCGTGATGGTGGAGGAAGGCGAACAGCTCATTGATCCGGGCAGCGGCGAATTGCTCGGCACCGAGGAGGGCGAGGAAATCGGCAGCCTCAAGGTGGCCAAGGTGATGGAGAAGGTCAGCTACGCCACGGTGACCTCGGGCGAAGCGAATCCTGAACCCAACACGATCGTCAAAGCGAAGCAATAACCGCGTTATTCTTCTGTAGGCGCCTCGGTGGCGTCTGCATCCCAATCGACGACCGGTAACTCGGTCGTCGATTGTTTTTTAAGCGCATCGGCTTTCTCGCGCAGCGGTTCGAGATCAACACCGTTGCGGATGAGCTTCGCGCCCACCTTTTCGTTGGTCGGATCGAGAATGAAGGACTTGGTCCACCAATCGATGGCCTCCTCGATGACATCGAGTTTCTCGTAGATATCGCCCAGATGGTCCGTGAGGGTGGGATCGTCGGGCAGGAGGGCGATAGCGCGCTCAATCTCGTCGCGCGCTTCAATGTAGCGTCCCTGCATGAAATAGATCCAGCCGCGCGTGTCGATGAACGCCGGGTTGTTCGGGCGCAGTTCAAGGGCCTTGTTGATCAGTTCGAGGCCTTGTTCCAGCTCAAGCCCGCGTTCCGCCCACATGTAGGCGAGGTAGTTCATCGCGTCCACGTAGGCATTAAAGTCCTCGCGCTGGGCGGGATTGGGCTTCAGGGCGATGCATTTTTTGAACAGCTCCGCCGCGCGGTCGATCTGGCCGTCCCGTTCACAGGCCGCGCCGTACCAGAAGTAGAAGGACGCGGAAAGGGCTTGCGCTTCCGCATCGGTGGCGCGGGCCAGGTCCTCGGCCTTCACGAAGGCGGCGATGGCGTCGGGGTACCGTTTCGCGTAGCTGTTCAGCAGGCCGAGGGCGACCCAGAGCGCCGGATTGTCGCTGGTTTGCTCCGTCAGGTTGCGCAGGACCTGGATGCCGCTTTCCATGTGGCGTTCGTCGTCTTCGCGGATCAACACGCGGACGAAGGTGTCCAGGCTCCGCTCATCGGACTCGAAGGCCTCCATCAGCCGGCGGCCCGCCTCGTCGAGGCGGCTGGCCAGCAGGTTGGCGACGACATGGCTGATGGCGAAATGGGGTGTGAGCGGCGCGCGATCGCCCTCGCGCATGAGTTCGGCGGCGCGATCGAAATGGGGCAGGGCGGCGGGTGCATTCGTCTTGCTCAGCTCAATAAACGCAAGCATTTCGTGGAAATACGGCTGGTCGGGCATGCGCGCGATGGCATCGGCAAACAGCGCTTCCGCATCCCCGGCGCGGTTCTGGGCCGCGAGCAGAAGGCCGAGTCGCAGCAGGGGCGCGGGATCGGCGGGGGCGAGTTCAGCGGCGCGGCGGTAGGCCGCCTCCGCCGCCTCCGTCTTTCCGGCCTGCTCGCTCAGGTGACCGAGCGTGAGAAGCCGGGGTGCGTTGGTCGGCGCCTTCTCGACCAGGCGCTCCATCGCCGCGAGCAGCGCGGGGAGATCTTCGGGCGTGAACAGCCCCGCCAACTGGCGCTGGCGCCACCGGTCTTCCCGCTGCGAGAGGGCGGCGACCTGCTCGAGGGTTTCGAGCGCCGCGTCGTACTGGCCGGCCAGCTTGTTCAGGAGGGCCACCTGCGTGAGCAGGGCTTCGTCGCGCGGTTCATGCTCCAGCACGGACGCCAGATCCTTGAGGGCGGCGGAGGCCTCCTTCGCGACCGCCGCAGGCGAGGATTGCTGGGCGGCCCGTCGAACCAACAGCTCCCCCAGCATGCGGGCGATGTCGTGGCGTTCGTCCGCCTTCTTGAGTCCCTGCCGCAGGGTCTGGACGGCGCCCTCCACATCCTCCAGGCGCACGAGCAGCGCCGCCTTCTCCAGGTACGGCAGCGCATTCCCGGGGGCGACCTTGATGGCCCGGTCGAAAAAGGGCAGGGCCTCCTCCGGCTGCCCGGTGATGCGCAGGACGAAGGCGGCCCAGAGCTGGGCGCGATCGGATTGTGGCCGACGCTCCGCGAGCCGCTGCATGACCGCGCGCGCCTGTTCCGGCTTCTGTTCGCGGATGTAGCCCAACGCCACGCGGAACTGGAGTTCCTCGTTGTCCGGCGCCAGCTCCGCGGCGCGCACGAAGTTGGTGAACGCCTCGGCGCCCTGGCGGTTCCACTCCTGGCTGACGGCCAGTCCGTAGTACGCCAGTGCCGAAGCACGCGCCGATACATCGCCGGAAGGCGACGAGACCGCGGAGGATTCCGGCGGTTCCATGCGAGGTCCACGCGACGTTGAACAGGCGTTCAACCCCAGCAGCAGGCACACCACAAGCGTGTGCCGGACCTTGTGCGGCCGACCTTTCACATAAACCACGGCTATCGGACGGAGCGTTTAGCCCCAGGAACGTTTTTTATGACGGGAGAGACGCAAGCGTTTGCGGCGTTTGTGCTTGGCCATCTTCTTGCGACGCTTCTTTTTTACGGAACCCATATGTGCCTCTTTGGACCCTTCAACCCTGCAAACTGTTCAGCTTACGGGACTACTTTGTTCAAGGAAAGTTCAATGATGCCTTCCGCGCCCGCCGCTTTCAGCGAGGGAATCAGGCGTCGGACCACCGGCTCATCCACGACGGATTCGACGGCATACCAGCCGGAGCCACTCAGGTTCGTGACCGATGGGGCGTGCAGCGCGGGCAGCAGCTTGGTCACAGCCTCCAGGTTCGCCTGCTCGACGTTCAGTTTGAGCAGCACCTTGGTCTCCGCCGCCAGCGCGCCCTTCAGCAGCATCGCGATGTTTTCAATCTTCTGGCGCTTCCAGTCGTTCTGCCACGCGGTCTTGTTCGCGATGAAGCGGGTGGTGGACTCCAGGATCGTCTCGACAATGCGCAGGTTGTTCGCGCGCAGCGAGGAGCCCGTCTCGGTGATCTCCACAATCGCGTCGACCAGTTCCGGCGCCTTTACCTCGGTGGCGCCCCAGGAGAATTCGACCTCGGCCTTGACGTTGTTTCGCTCGAGATACTGGCGCGTCAGGCCCACCGCCTCCGTCGCGATCCGTTTGCCCTGCAGGTCCTTCACGGACTGGATGGGCGAGTTGTTCGGGACCGCGAGCACCCAGCGGACCGGGCGCAGGCCCTGTTTCGCATAGACGAGGTTCGCGACCTCATGGACATCGGACTTGTTCTCGGTGATCCAGTCGTACCCCGTCAGCCCGGCATCCAGCACGCCCTGTTCGACATAGCGGCTGATTTCCTGTGCGCGGATCAGGCGCGCCTCGATCTCGGGATCATCCACGCTGGGCATGTACGAACGGGAACCCGCGGAGATGGTGAACCCCGCTTTTTTCATCATTGCGAACGTGGAGTCCTGCAAGCTGCCCTTCGGCAACCCCAGCACGATTTTATTTCCTGAGCCCATGTCGGTTTCCTTCGCTGAACAAGCGCGCCAAGCTATCGCAACGCCTCCCGTCTCGCAACGGGAATCGCATGGGTTCCTTACTTTTTGCGCCCGCGGCTAGGGGCGTACATCCGTCGTCGTGCCGATGATGCGGCAATGGACTTCGCGGGGCTGGTCAGCCAGTCCCTCGTAGACGGCGGTCAGGCGTGTCGGGTTGAGGATGGGACGGGGTGGTGTGAGCGAGCCCAGCGAGAGGAGGTCGCCCGGTTTCAGGACGTGGCCACGCGCGCGCACCTCGTCCCGAATCCAGCGCACGGCCTCCACGGGGTGCCCCAACAGCGCCTGCGCATGGCCTTCGCCCCAGAGGTGTCCGCTCTCATCGCGGAGGACAACGCGCAACGTACCCAGGCGAGCGAGCGCGGCATCCGCGTCATCCGGCAGCGGGATGACGCCGCCGAGGACCCCGGCGCGGGCGCCGGCATTCAGCGCGGTCAGGGCGGGGGCATCCGGCTGGACGCCGGCGGAAAACAGGCCATCGGCCAGTTCGATAAAGGGAATGGCGGCGTCAAGCGCTCCGACCAATTCCCGGTCGGTTTGCGCCTCGTTGATGCGGGCGTCGTGCACGCGGACCAGCAGATCGGCTTCTGCGAGGGGAACCGCCGCGGCGGCCATCGACCACTCCGCGCCGTCCGGCAGCAGCATGTTGACCAGCAGGACGCCGAGCAGGGGGTGGTTCACCCCGAAGCGTTGTTGGGCCGCCGGGTTTGTCAGGGCCGCCTTGTAGCCGGCGCGAGCCCCCCCGTCGGGCGCCAGCGCGGCGACAAACGCCTCCTGAAAAGCAACGGCCTCGGACAGATCGTGCACCAGCGGCGGCGTCATCGGCCGGCCTGCGCGCCACGCGATGGCGGCCGCCTCTGGCCCCGGTTCGGCGCGAAGGGTTGCGGCGGCGCCCGTCAGCAGGATGATCAACGCCAGCCGGCGCGCGGCCCGGTCACGCCGTTGCATCGCCGCGCCCGACCGCCTTGTTGTCGGATTCGTCCTTCGTGTGGTAGCCGGTGTCCTGGCGCTGCAGGTTGACCTTGTTCTTGTCCCGGTAGTAGTTGAAGACGTCATCCGCCGACATGCCGAGGATCTCCGCGACGGAGATCAAAAAGTGGAACAGGTCCACCACTTCGACGCGCGCATTCTGCAGGTCGAATTTCTGGTATTTTGCCCACCACTTCCACGGGATGCTGTCCGTCAGCTCCGCGATTTCCTGCGACATGGCGCGGCAGTAGTTCAGCACCCATTTTTGCTGCTCCTCCGCGGACATCTGGGAGGATTCCCGCACCCCGATGCGCTCGTTGAGCGCCGCCTGCATCCGAAACATTTCCCGCAACATATCCGCGTCCGGCATGATGTCCTCCTCGCGCCACCTGATGGCGTGCAGAGGATAGGGGATGTAAAAAAGTGCGTCAATTGAGGTCTGGCATCCGCGACTGATTCTGGTACACAAGAAGCCTCGAACGGAGATTGTCATGGAAGATGTGATCATTTTGGGCACGGGAGCGGCCGGACTCACGGCGGCCATCTATGCGGCGCGCGCGAACCTGAATCCGCTGGTGCTGGACGGCTTGCAGCCGGGCGGGCAGTTGACCACGACCACGGAAGTCGAGAATTTCCCCGGCTTCCCCGAAGGCGTCGACGGCACCGAGTTGATGAACCGGATGCGCGCCCAGGCCGAGCGCTTTGGTGCCCGCTTCCAGTACAACCTCGTCGAGAAGGCCGATTTTTCCGGATCGCCGCTGAAGCTTGTACTCGACGACGGCAAGACGCTGGAAACGCGCACCCTCATCATTGCCACCGGCGCCAGTGCCAAATATGTCGGTCTGCCGAACGAGCAGAAGCTCATCGGCCGCGGCGTGACCTCCTGCGCGACGTGCGACGGCGCGTTCTACAAGAACGTGCCCGTGGCGGTCGTGGGCGGGGGCGACACCGCGATGGAGGAGGCCAATTTCCTCACGCGCTTCGCGTCCACCGTGTATCTCATCCACCGCCGCCATGAGTTCCGCGCCTCCAAGATCATGTCGCAGCGCGCGCTGGAGAACCCGAAGATCAAGGTGATCTGGAACACCGTGGTCGAGGACGTATTGGACGTGGCGAAAAACGAGGTCACCGGGCTGAAGCTGAAAAACGTGAAGACCGGGGAGACGTCCCTCCTGGACGTCAAAGCCCTGTTCGTCGCCATCGGGCACCAGCCGAACACGGCGCCCTTCACGGGGTTGCTGACGATGGACGAGCGCGGCTACCTGATCACCACGAACACGCGCACGAATGTGCCCGGCGTGTTCGCCGCCGGCGACGTGCAGGATCCGAACTATCGCCAGGCTATTACCGCCGCGGGCTCCGGCTGCATGGCCGCGCTTGAGGCGGAGCGTTTTCTTGAAGCCCAGGGACACTAAATGAGCGAATCCCGGAGCGGCCAGCCAGCGCGGGACGAGTGGGCGACCTACCGGCGCCTGCTGGGGTACGCCCGTCCCTACGCCGGCCGCATCGTGGCGGGGGCGCTGTTCGGCGTCCTCTTCGGTGGCTCGACCACCGGCGCGCTCGTCGCGCTGAAGGACACCCTGTCGAGCGTGTTCAATCCGCAGGACTACTCGCTGTCGGCCGTCATCGGCATCGCGCTGCTGCTGCCGCTGTTCGGTTTAGCGCGGGGCATCGGCGACTACTTCAGCACCTATCTGCTGGAATGGGTGGGCAACCGCGTCGTGCTCGACCTGCGCGTAGCGCTCTTCACGCACCTGCAGGCGCTGTCGATGTCGTTCTACGGGCACAGCCGAACTGGCGATCTCATCTCGCGCACGACGAACGACACGCAGCTGGTCGAGCGCGCGGTGTCCACCGTGCTCAGCGACCTGGCGAAACAGCCGTTTACGCTGATCGGCATGATCGGCCTGTTGCTGTATCTCGACTGGAAGCTGGCGCTGATCAGCCTGGTGATTTTCCCGATCTGCATCCTGCCCGTCGCAATGTTCGGCCGCAAGGTGCGGCGTTCGGCGCGCGAGGGGCAGGAGAAGATGGCCGACCTGGTGGGGATCCTTGAGGAAAATGTGACCGGCTCGCGGATCATCAAGGCGTTCGGCATGGAGCCCTACGAGATCGCGCGCTTCCTGGAGCGCTGCCGCTCGGTGTTCAGCCGCGCGATGCGGGTGACCCGCGCGCGGGCCTCCGTCGAACCCATCATCGTGCTGATTTCCCTCGCCGGCGTGGCGCTGATCCTGTTCTACGCGCGCTGGCAGCAGATGACCTTCTCCGAATTCTTCACCTTCGGCGCGGCGCTGGTCGCGATGTATGAGCCGGTGAAAAAACTCAGCAAGATCCACCTGAGCATCCAGCAGAGTTCCGCCGCCGCGGACCGCATTTTCGATCTGCTCGACCAGCCGGTGGGTGTCACCGAGCGCGCGGGCGCGCGGGTGTTCAACGACCAGATCGCGCGTGTGACGTTTGACGGCGTGTGTTTCGCCTACGACGAGCGCCCCGTGTTGCGCGACATCGGGTTTGAGGCCCGGCGTGGCGCGTGCGTTGCGCTCGTGGGCAGTTCCGGATCGGGCAAGACGACGCTGGTGAGCCTGTTGCCGCGCTTTTATGACGTGACCGAGGGGCGCATCCTTTTCAACGGAATCGACATCCGGGACATGACGCTGGACTCCCTGCGGCGCCAGATCGGCCTCGTGACCCAGGACACGATCCTGTTCAACGAGACCGTCGCGCGCAACATCGGCTACGGCACCCCCAACGCGGATCGCGCCGCCATCGAGGACGCCGCGCGGCGCGCCAACGCGCATGAGTTCATCCTCGCGCTGCCCGAGGGCTATGACACGATGATCGGCGAGCGCGGTAACCGGCTCTCCGGCGGCCAGCGCCAGCGGCTCGCCATCGCCCGCGCCCTGCTGCGCAACGCGCCGATCCTGATCCTTGATGAAGCCACCAGCGCGCTCGACACCGAAAGCGAGCGGCTCGTGCAGGACGCGCTGGATACGCTGATGACGGGCCGCACCGTCTTCGCGATCGCGCACCGTCTCTCCACCATCCAGCACGCCGATCTGATCCTCGTGCTGGAGCAGGGCCAGATCGTCGAGCGCGGCTCGCACCGGGAACTGCTCGCGGCGGGCGGCGCCTACAAACGCCTCTACGACATGCAATTCCGCGACGCCCCGCCGTCGTTATGAAATCCTACCGCAAGGAACTCTGGTTCAACGTGCCGGCGCGGCGCGGGTTTGTGAACATCACGCCGCAGGTGGAGACCTGCCTGCGCGAGAGCGGCGTGCGCGAGGGCCTCTGCCTCGTGAACGCGATGCACATCACGGCGAGCGTGTTTATCAACGACAACGAATCCGGGCTGCACGCCGATTTTGAGCGCTGGCTGGAGAAACTCGCGCCGGAAAAACCGCACAGCCAGTACGATCACAACGACACGGGCGAAGACAACGCCGACGCGCACCTGAAGCGCTCCGTGATGGGCCGAGAGGTCGTGGTGGCCGTCACCAACGGCAAGCTCGACTTTGGCCCGTGGGAGTGCATCTTCTACGGCGAGTTCGACGGGCGCCGCGACAAGCGCGTGCTCGTGAAGATCATCGGCGAATGATCAGGCCCGCGCGTCGCGCCGGCGCCACACGGTGAGGTCGCGATCCGCGGCCGGTCCGCGCCACACCAGGCTCAGGGCATAACCGAGCAGCAGGGTGATGCCGAGCGACACGGGGAAATAATAGATCCAGTGAATCTCCGTGCGATGCTGGATCCAGAGATTGGCCGCCACGGCGAGCCCCGCTCCGGCGACCCACGGGCGGAAATGCGTGCGCGTGGTCAGCATGCCCAGCAGGAAGAGCGCGAGGATCGGCGCGTTGAACAGGCTGATCAGGCTCGTGTAGGCCTTGATGAGATGGCCGAAGCTGGAGACGTAGAACGCGACCGCCGTGGCCAGCACGCCCAATCCCATCGTCAGTCCGCGCGCGAGGCGCAGGTCGTGCTGTTCCGTGCGCGGCGCGCGGCGCAACGGTTTCAGGAAGTCGTGGATGAGGACCGTGGAGATGCAGCTGATGCCCGAGTCCATGCTCGACATGGCCGCGGCGAACAGCGCGGTGATGAGCAATCCGGAGACGCCGTCGGGCAGGGCGTGGATGACGTAGTAGGGCAGGAGCTGGTCGCGCGCGAGGCCGTCCGGCAGGCGCTCGGGAAATGCCGTGTGGTAGGCGAAGAGGCCCAGCCCGATGTAGAGCAGCAGGGCGATGATCACGAAATCCACAATCGCATTAAACACGAGCGCCTTGCCCACGCCGCGCATGGTCGGCACGGCCATCATGCGCTGAACGGTGGTCTGGTCGGTGCCGTAGTCCTGCATGAGCTGGAAGAAGTAGGTGAGGCCGACGATGAAGCCGCTCATCGCGTAGAGGCTGAAGTTCCAGTCGAGCACGTGCAGGCGCCCGGTCTCCGCCGCGAGGCGCAGGATTCCCGTCGTTCCGCCCGGCACGTTCTGGTGGAAGGTGACCACGAGCCACAGCGCGCCGCCGATCATGATCACGAACTGCACGACATCGGTCCAGATGTCCGCCGCGAGCCCGCCGAGCGTCGTGTAGAGCGTGGACAGCAGGCCCATGCCGAGGATGCACCACGCCAGCGGGATGCCGGTCACCACCGACAGCGCGAGTGAAGGCGCGTAGATGACGGTGCCCATCCACCCGAGGCGCGCCATGACGAAGAGCGCCGAGACGGCGAAGCGCGCGGGACGTCCGAACCGGCGGTCGATGTATTCATAGGACGTCGTGACGCGGAGCCGCTGGTAGAAGGGGTAAAACAGCAGGATGAGCACTGGCGCCACCAGCGGGCTGACGAGGCTGACGACGAGAAAGGAGATGTTTTCCCGGTACGCCGTGGCGGGGAGGGCCATGAAGGTGATCGCGCTGGTCAGCGACGCATACATGCTCATCGCGACGACGAGCCAGGGCATGCGGCGTCCCGCGAGGAAGAAGTCCTCGGTCGAGTGTTGTTTGCGCGCGAACCGGAGGCCGATGCCGATCATCGCGGCGAGGTAGACCGCGAGGATCGTGTAGTTGAGCGGGCTGAAGGTGGCGGGCTCGTTCATGGGGTGGCTTCCTTCCGGAATGAAAGCTGGAAGACCTGGCGCAGGTGATCGCTCAGGCTTGATTTGCGCAGCCGGTAGTCATGCGCCGAGAGGCGATCGGAGATCCACGCGTGGTCGATGGAATACATCGGCACGGGCAGCGGCCACGTGTAGGGCCAGCCGCGGCCGGCGGTTTCGTAGGCGTGCCGGAGATGGGTTCGCAGCGGCTGGAGCGAGCGCGCGTCGCGCGGCGTGTTGAAGTCGCCGACGACGAGCAGCGGCGCGTCGTGCGCATGCGTGTCCACCCATGCGGCGAGGGGCTCCGCGGCCTGGCGGCGGTTGAGCGTCGGGTGGGAGTGGATGTCGACCGTGACCACGCGCAGCGGGCCGTGCGGCGTTTCGACCTGCGCCCACCACGCGCGCGCATTCGCGACGGGCAGCGTGCCCTTTGGTTCGAACGGAAACCGCGAGAGGATCACCATGCCCTGGTCCTGGAACGCGTGCGGAAGACCGAGTTCGCGTTGCGCGAAAAACGGGATGTCCTGCGAGACCTTTGTTTCCACGAGGATGACGAGGTCCGGGCGGTCGGCGGCAAGCGCGCGCATCAACGGCACATAACCGAACGGCGCATGCGCCACGTTCCAGTGCACCACGCGGATCGCGTTTTCGGGCGCCGGCGCCGTCCGGTTCCAGCGCGCATCGAAGAACGCGATCTTGAATAGGGCGAGCGATGTGATGGCGATGGTCATGATGCGTCGCGTGCGGGTCGCGCGTCGTCCGCGGAACAGCAGGCTCAGCAGACCCCAGGCGGCGATCAGCGGCGTCGGAATGAAGAAGGGCCACAAGGTCCAGGCGTTTGCGTCGCGCACGAGCCAGCCGAACAACCAGGCCGATCCTGCCACGGGAAACAGCAGGCGTCGCGCGGCGCGCATGGGGCGCAGCCTCTCGCTCATGGCGCCGCGGCCAGTGTGAACATGACGAATTGCCGCAGGTGGGGGGCGCGCGCCGACCAGCGGTAGGCCGCGCGTTCCACGGTGATGCCCTCGCTGACCCACGTGTGATCCTGAGAAAACAAGGGCAGGCGGGCGGGCCAGGAATAGGGCCACCCGTAACCGGCCACTTCATACGCGGGCCGCAGGCGATGGCGCAGGGGGGTCAGCGCCGCATCGCGCCGGTTCCGTCCCATGCCGCCGGCGACGATAACGGGAATATCGGGCGGGTGCGTGCGTATCCAGTCGTAGATCTGGTGTGCGTCTTGCCGGGTGGCCGGGCCGTCCGGCGCATCCAGCGCGAGCACGTCGACCGGGCCTGACGGGGTGTCGATGCGGACGCACAGCGCGTTGAGGCGGGGCAGCGACGGGGCCTCCACGATGCGTCCGGGGAAACGAGAGAGGATCACAATCCCGCGGTCGGCCACGGCATGACGGAGGCGCAGCGGGCGCGTGATGATCTCTTTCGCGGCGCGCAGGTTCGCGGGCCGATTCAGGATGACGATATGCGGCAGCTCCCGTTCGAGCATCGGCAGCAGGTCAGAGAGCGGCGTGTCGTCCCCCATGGTCCACTGGCTGAGGCGGAGCGTTTCGGGCTTGATCGTTCCGATGCGGCGGTCGACGCCCATGTCGCCGCCCCAACCGCAAAGCGTGGCGATGGCGACCAGCGCCATGCACAGCCGCTGTCCCGCGCTGCGCCCGCGCGAGCAGCCGAGCCACCACGCCACGGCGGCGAGCGCCGCGAGCGGGAAGGGGATGGCGCGCGACCAAGCCGGCGCGGACGAGGAAAGAAGCGACCACCACCCAACCGCGCCCCAGCACGAAAGCAGCACCAGCAGGGCCGGCCAGCACCTTCGGGTCATCAGGGACGTGCCGCGGCTCGTCATAGCAGGTTGGCGGCCAGCTCCGCGACCTCGGAGCGCACACCGCGGCCGAGCACGATGTGCGCGGCGATCCCATGCGGGCGGAATTTCTCGACCACGGAAGACAAGCCGTTCGACATGCTGTCGAGGAACGGATTGTCGATCTGGTAGATGTCGCCGCAGAGCACGATCTTGGTGCCGGGGCCGACGCGGGTCAGCACCGTCTTCGCTTCCAGCGGCGTCAGGTTCTGCGCCTCGTCCACCACGATGAACTGGTTGGGAATGCTGCGGCCGCGGATGTAGGTGAGGGGCTCGATGCCGATGCGGTCCTCCTCCTCGAAGCCGCCGCCCTCCTTCTTTCGCTTCCAGATGCGCCCGCCGGTGGAGAGGAAGTCGAGCGCGTCATAGATCGGCTGCATCCACGGGTTCAACTTCTCCTCCAGCGTGCCGGGGAGGAAGCCGATGTCCTTGCCCATCGGCACGGTGGGGCGGCAGATCAGCATCCGCCGGTAGCGCTTCTCGTGCATCGTCTTGAACACCGCCGCTGCGACGGCGAGCAGGGTCTTGCCCGTGCCCGCCTTGCCGATGATCGTGACCACCTTGATGTTGTCGTTGAGCAGCGCGTCCATCGCATAGTGCTGCTCCTTGTTGCGCGGCTGGACGGGTTTCACCTCGTCCGGCGTGGGGATCAGCGGGACGAGCAGCTTGCTTTCGCCGTCGTAGCGAACGAGCACGGTGTGGTTCAGGTCCGTGTCGAGGCGGAGCAGGACGTACTGGTTCGGCGCGAGGTTCGCATCCGCAGGCGGCGCGACCTTGCCATCGTGCCGGAAGGACTCGAGCACGGCGGCCGGCACGGCCAGTTCGCTGTGGCCGGTGTACAGCTCCGTGATGTCCACCCGGTCGTTCTCATAATCCTCGGCATCAAGGCCCAGCGCATCCGCCTTGAGTCGCAGGTTGATGTCCTTGGTGACGACGATGCAGCGCAGGTCCTCCTTCTTGCGCGTGTGCATCGCGAGTTCGAGGATCTGGTCGTCGGCGTTCAGCCCGTTCTTGTAGGTGTCGCCCGGGAACGCGATGCGCAGCGATCCGCCGTTCGGCAGCTCCACGCCCTTGTCGAGCTTGCCGTTCTGCCGCAGCGCGTCCAGCAGGCGCGAAACCTGGCGCGCGTTGCGGCCGAGTTCGCTCTGGTCCTTCTTGAAGTGGTCGATTTCCTCGATGACCTTGAGCGGGATGATGACGTTGTTGTCCTGGAACCGCTGGATGGCCGTGGCTTCGTGCAGCAGGACGTTGGTGTCGAGGATGAAATTTTTCTTCATGCGACGGCGGGACGCTCCGGGTTAGATCCATTTCTTGCGGCGAAGGAACAGGTAAATCAGGGCCGTGATGACGACGTTGAGGCCGAGGATATACGCGTACGCCCACGTCCACGGAAGCTTATCGCCATCGGGAAAGTGCTGGATGTTCATGCCGTAGAAACTGCTGATCGCGACGATCGGCAGCGACAGCGTGGCGAGCACCGTCAGCACCTTGACCACCTGGTTGGTCTGCGTCTGCTGCAGGCTGAGTTGCACGGACATCAGGTTCGTCAGCGCGTCGCGATAGCCGTCCGCCTGCGCGCCCAGGCGGATGAGCGTGTCGTGCAGGTCGCGGAAGTAGGGTACGAGGTGCGCGCGGATGATCTTGAACTCACCGCGCGCGACGCGGGCCATGACCTCGCGCTGGGGGCCGATGATCGTGCGGAGTCGATTGACCTCGCTCTTCAGGCGCAGCACGTTCTTGAGGAAATCGTCGGACTTCGTATTCAACACGTCGCGCTCGAGCTCGGAGATCTCGCCGGACATCCGTTCGATGGCCGGGTTGTAGTGGTCCAGCAGCATGTCGAGCAGGGTGTAGGTCAGGCGGTCCGGCGCGCGCGCGACGGCGGCGGAATTCTTGGTCACGCGGTCGATGGTTTGCGCGATGGAGCGCAGCGGGCGGTCGTGGTAGGTGACGAGGAAATTCTTGCCGATGAAGATGTTCAGCTCGTTCGTCTCGAACCGGTGCTCCTGCGCTGAATAATCCACCGCGTGCATGACAAGGAACAGGTAGCCTTCGTATTCCTCCACCTTGGGCTGCTCGGAGGGGGACACGCAGTCCTCGATGGCGAGCGGGTGGAAGTTGAACATGCCCTCCAGCAGCGTCTTGTGGTCGTCGTGCGACGCCTGTTCGAGGTCGATCCAGATCTGCGCATCGTCGTCGATGAGCATCACCTTGAGGAAGTCGAGGCCGAGGTCCTGGCCGACCAGCTTGCCCTGGCTGAATACGAAGGAACGAATCATCGCGCTGCCGCCGTCCGGAGTTTGTTTCGTGAGCGCAAAGGTGCGCAGCGGTGCGATCTTTGGCAAGGTCAATTTCCTGTGAGGATGCCGCGGGCCTCGCGGGTCCAAATCCGCTCGCAAGGTTGACTGCAATGTGGAGTGCGGCGGCTTGCCGTGCCCTCCGCAGCCTGGCAAAGGAGGGACGCCGCTCCGAGCGGATTGGCGCCGCGGGTCTGCGAGCTTGCGTGGGGCGGCTCCGATTGAATACCTATTAACAAGCGCGGCGCTGAACGGCGTCGCGCGTGGAGACGCGCATGGATGACATTCAATTCCGGTGCCCGAACTGCCAGAACCTGCTGACCGTGGATGCGTCGGCGGAAGGCCGCACCGTGCCGTGCCCGGAGTGCAAACAAAACGCGTTCGTTCCCCGCGCCGAACGGGCGGCGGAAAAACCGCGCGTCGCCCTGCGTCCCTCCTATGGCGCGAACGCGCAAGCCGGGCAATCGTGCCCCGCGTGCGGGAAAGGCCTGCCCGCCGACGCCGTCTTCTGCACGGCGTGCGGGCTCGACCTGAAGAGCGGCAAAAAACGCGCCGCGCCGCGCCGCGCGTGGCCGCGCATCCCGTGGGCCTTGCTCGTCAAATGTGTGGTGATCGCGGCACTCGCGTGGGCCGGATACGAGCATCGGGAATGGATCAAGACCCACGCCGTGGAAACGTACCAGCAGTTTTTTCCTCCGCCTCCGCCCCCTCCGCCGCCGCCCGCGCGCGACGACGCCCCGGCGGAGATTCCGGCCTTTGTGGACGAGGCTGAAGCGCCGCCCGTGCGGCCGACGGCGGGCGGAAACACGCCCCAATCATCCCCGCAGTTCTGCGCCCCGTGCAACGGCGGCGGGAAGGTGCGCTGCACCGCCTGCATGGGCCGCGGACGTGTTGAACAGCAGACCTTCAAGCCCTGCACCCAGTGCAAGGGATCCGGCACATTCGTCGCGCGCCTGTCCAAGAAGACCTCAACCTGCCCGTTTTGCGCGGGCAAGGGCAAGATTCCCGGCACGGAGTTCGTGAATTGCGGGCCCTGCGCGGGCACCGGCGCCGTCACCTGTTCGTCGTGCAACGGAACGGGCCGGCCGATACCGCCCGCCCAACAGCCCAAGAAGTAAGTCCGCCAGTTCCCCGCGCGTCAGGGGCGGGGCGATGTCGCGTCGGTCGGCGGCTGGTGGTGGCGCTGCTTGAAGTCGCGAAAGCGCCGCAGCGGTCCGCGCATGTGCGGGAACTTCTTGTGGATCCACGCGGAAAAGCGGCGAAACACGCGCACATGCGGCGCGAGCAGCAATGCGCCGATGGCGATAAAGAGCATGCCCGGCATGACCGGAACCAGCGAACCTACGAGACCGAGGGCAATCAGGGTCCAGCCAATCACCTGGCGCAGGATTCGGTAAACCGGATGCATCGCGGCGCAAAATAACCGCGGCGGCGCGGGAAGCCAAGACGGACCGGATTAAAACCAGCGCGCGAGGGCGAGCCCCGCGAAAAGCGCAAGCAGTCCGAGCACGTTCTGGCCGACGATGTTCGCCGCCGCCGCGAACCACTCCGCGCCGCGCAGCAACGCGCCGCTGTCATGGGCGAACGACGAAAAGGTCGTGAACGAGCCGAGGAATCCAACCAGCGCCACCGTGCGCCACACGCCGAGCGTCGCCTGGCGCTGTTCCAGCACACCCCAGATCAAGCCGAAGAGGAAGCACCCGATGGCGTTGACCGCGAACGTGCCCCACGGGAATGCATGGCCGGACCAGCGCTGCACGGCGCTGGACAGTCCATAGCGCGCCAGCGTGCCGACCGCGCCCGCACAGGCAAGCAGCACCCATTTCACAGGCGGCCTCCGGTGATGAGCGCGGCGAACCCGTCCGCAATCAGCCCGGCGCGCGCACGAAGGCCCGGCGCCGCATCCGCATACGCGCGCTGGATCTCCGCGGCCGTGCCGCCGGCGCGCCGCAGGTCCGCGCCGCAGTGCGCGCAGAGCGCATCCACGCCGCCGGCCTCCAGCTCCAGGTGAAACAACACGCCGTATGCCGCGCGCCCCACGCGGAACGCCTGCACGGGGAAACGATCGGATGACGCCAGCACCGTCGCGTCGGGCGGGATGCTGATGCCTTCGCCATGCCACTCCACCACATCGAACGTGTCCGGCAGTCGTCGGAAGAGCGGATCAGCCGCGGCGTCCGGTGTCCGGCGCACCGGCATCACGCCGATCTCCGGTGCGGGGCCGGGTGCGACGGATCCCCCGCAGGCCGCGGCGAGGAACTGGCTGCCAAGGCAAATGCCGAGATAGGGCACGCCGCGCGCGACGTGTTCGCGGATGAATTCGCGTTCGCGCCGGATCCAGTCGTGCGGATCGTTCACCGACATCGGCCCGCCCATGACCAGCAGCGCGTCAAACGCGCCGTCGGGCAGGCCGTCCCGTGGCACCAGGTGGGAATCGAGTTCAAACCCGCGCGCCTGCAGCAGTCCGGCGAAGGCGCCCGGGCCTTCGAAGGGGACGTGTTGCAGGCAGGCGATGCGGCGCTTCACAGGCTCACGTAGCGGAACCCGCGTTTGCGGGCTTCATCGCCGGCGAAGAAATTCTTCACGTCCACCAGCACCGGCGTGCGGCATTTCTTCCGGAGGTCCGCGATCTTCAGCGTGCGGAACGCATCGTGCGCATTGATCAGGATGATCGCGTCGAGGTTCTTCGCCTCGCGCGGCAGGGTCGTCGCGAGCCCGAAATACTTCTGCATCTGCTCCGGCGTGCCCATCGGCTCCCACGTCGTCACGTTGCAGCCGAAGCCCCGCAAATAAGCGACCACATCCTCCGCGCGCGTGTTGCGGAAATCCGGCACGTTTTCCTTGAACGTCATGCCGAGCACCCACACGTTCGCATCCTTCGGCAGCCGCCCCGCCGCGACCATCTCGCGGATGCAGAGCTCGCCGACATAGGCGCCCATCGAGTCGTTGATGCGGCGCCCCGCGAGGATCACCTCGGGGTGATAGCCCAGCGCCAGCGCGCGGTGCGTCAGGTAGTAGGGGTCCACGCCGATGCAGTGGCCGCCGACGAGACCGGGGTGGTATTTGTGGAAATTCCACTTCGTCGCCGACGCCTCGATCACGTCGCGCGTGTTGATGCCGATGCGCGAGAAGATCTTCGACAGCTCGTTCATCAGCGCGATGTTCAGGTCGCGCTGCACGTTCTCAATCACCTTCGCCGCCTCGGCGGTCTTGATGTTCGCCGCGCGGTGCACGCCGGCCTTGATGATCGACCCGTACACCGCCGCGCAGCGGTCGGCGGACTTCCTGTCGTGTCCGCTGACCACCTTCACGATGCTCGTCACCGTGTGCTTCTTGTCGCCGGGGTTGATGCGCTCCGGCGAGTAGCCGAGATCAAAGTCGCCGAGCTTCAGGCCTGATTCCTTCTCCAGGATCGGCAGGCAGAAATCCTCCGTGACGCCCGGATACACCGTGCTCTCATAGACCACCATCATGCCGCGCTTCAGGATGCGGCCCACGGTGGTGGACGACTTTTCGAGCGGCTCGAGGTCCGGCTCCTTCGCCACGTTGACCGGTGTCGGCACCGCGACGACGATGAACGTGCAGTGCGCGAGGTCCTGTGGATTGTCGGTGAAACAGAGGTTCTTGTGGCGGAGGTCGTGCGGCTCCGTCTCGCCCGTGTGGTCGCGTCCGGATTTCAGTTCCGCGATGCGCGACGGCTTCGCGTCGAACCCGACAACCGGATACTTTTTCGAGAATGCGATGGCCAGCGGCAGGCCCACATAGCCCAAGCCCACCAGCCCGATGATTTCCCGTTTCTGCTGCTTCGCCATACCACCTCCCGCGATCAATCGCGCCGGTTATAGGCCATGCCCCGCCGTCGCGCGATGAAAAAACGGAGCGGACGGCGGATCGCCAAACTTGTTTTTACAGACGTTGTAAACGCCGGAAATAGTTTTTACAGACGTTGCAAATTTTTGCGCAACGCCTTCAGGGCGTCCACTGCACGTCGATCAGGCGGGGCGCCTGGTCGGGATAGGTGAGCAGCAGGAAGCGGGCGGCCGCGCCGGGGGCGAGGGTGTCCGGCGCGAGCTGGGGCCACGTGTCGGCGTCGTCGCTGTAGAAGAACAGGGCGTTGGTCGGGCTGCCCTCGGCGTGGAGGAGCCGCAGGTGTTCGAGCGGGACCGGGGGATGGAATTCAGCGGCGAGCCACCAGCCGTTCGCGTCCGGCGCGCCGTCCCAGCGCGTTGCGGGGTCGCCGTCAAACGCGTGCCACGCGTTGGTGTGCGGCGCGGCCGCGTCGCTGGCGATGACCAGGATGGGGCGGGGGGACGCATCCGTTGCCGCCGATGTGTCGGTATCCGCCGCGTGCGCGGCGAGGCGCGCCTTGGCTTCGGCGCCGAGGGCGACGTGTTGTTCCACCGCGGCGGCGTCTTCGTAGAGGCGGCGCACGTCGTCATCGCCGAGCGTGCGGGCGAAGATCAGGACATCGTCCACCGCGCCGTGGAAGTAGCGGGCGTTGTCGCTGCCGTAGTGGCGGCCGATCTGGAAATGGCCCGCGGCGAAGTCCGGCCCCTCCGCGTGGTCGCGCTCGGCGACGAGGCGTCCGTCCGCATAGACCTTGAGTTTCTCCCCGTAGGTGACCGCGACGTGCGTCCAGCGTCCTTTCGCGAAGGGGTGGGTGACGGCGAGGTTGGCGTTGAAGGTTTGCGGGCCGGCGCCGATGACGAAGCTGTGGCCGAAGGCGTCGCCGGTGCCGCTGTCGAGGATCGAGAAGGGCCGCACGCCGGCGCGTTCGCCGAGGCGGAACCAGAACGAGAAGCTGATCGGGAACCGCGCGCCGCTCACCGGCGTGCTCGCATACGCGCCCGCGCCGTCGAGCCACAGCGCGCCGTCCGGGTTCCCGTGGCGGTCCGCGGTGAACGACGCGCCGACGAGCTGCGCGTGCTGCCCGCGCCCGCTCTGGTCGTCGCCCGTCCCATTAAAGAAATACGCCGCCAGCAAATCCCGGCTGAAATCCGCGCGGGCGGAGGTGGCGAGCAGGGCGAGGCCGAGGAACAGGGTGAAGCATGTGCGCATGGTGGGGCTCCCGTGGAGAAGACAACTACCCCGCGCGTGCGTTCAGGGCAAGGGGGGAGTTGAAGTCGGTCACTCGCGCATTTTCCGTTTCGCGGAGACAGGATGGACGGGATATGCGGGATGGGGGGCAGAGAATTCTTCCCATCCGGATCATCGTGTAATCCTGTCCTCTAACTCCCGCAACGCACCGCATTTCCCATTGACCGGCGCGGGGGTAGTCAACACCATGCCGCCCCTATGCCGTATCCCTTTGCCCAAATCGAGCCGAAGTGGCAGGCCTATTGGCTCGCCCACAAGACCTTCCGCACACCCGACCAGCCGGACCCGGCGAAGCCGAAGTTCTATGCGCTGGACATGTTCCCGTACCCGAGCGGGGCGGGGCTGCATGTGGGGCATCCGGAGGGCTACACGGCGACCGACATCCTTTGCCGCTACAAGCGGATGAAGGGGTTCAACGTGCTGCACCCGATGGGGTGGGATGCGTTCGGCCTGCCGGCGGAGCAGTACGCGATTGAGACGGGCACGCATCCGCGCGACACGACGTACCGGAACATCGACCGGTTCCGCGCGCAGTTGCAGGCGATCGGGTTTTCCTATGACTGGGACCGCGAGTTCGCGACGACGGACGAGGACTACTATCGCTGGACGCAGTGGATTTTCCTGAAGCTCTACGAGAAGGGCCTCGCCTACCAGGCCGAGGTGCCGGTGAACTGGTGTCCCGCGCTGGGCACGGTGCTGGCGAACGAGGAGGTCATCGACGGCAAGTCGGAGCGCGGCGGGCATCCGGTCATCCGCAAGCCGATGCGCCAGTGGATGCTGAAGATCACGGCCTACGCCGAGCGGCTGCTGGCGGACCTCGATCTCGTGAACTGGCCCGAGAGCATCAAGGAGATGCAGCGGAACTGGATCGGAAAGTCGGAGGGGGCGGAAGTTCACTTCCAGGTCACCGGTCACCGGTCACCGGTCACCGTTTTTACGACGCGGCCGGATACGTTGTTCGGGGCGACGTACATGGTGTTGTCGCCGGAGCATGCGCTGGTGGACGCGATCACGACGCCGGACCGGCGCGCGGCGGTGAAGGCCTACCAGGAGGCGGCGGCGCGCAAGAGCGACCTCGAGCGCACCGAGCTGCAGAAGACGAAGACTGGCGTGTTCACCGGCGCGCATGCGATCAATCCGGTGAACGGCGAGCGGATTCCGATCTGGATCGCCGACTACGTGCTCGCGGGCTACGGGACCGGCGCGATCATGGCCGTGCCGGCGCACGACGAGCGCGACCACGAATTCGCGACGACGTTTAACCTGCCGATCCGCGTGGTGGTGCAGCCGACGGATGGCAGCGATCCGATCGGATTCACCGGTGACGGCGTAGCGGTGAATTCGCCGCTGATCGACGGGTTGTCGACGCCGGAGGCGAAGAAGAAGATCACGGCGTGGCTGGAGGAGAAGGGGCTCGGCGCGGCGCGCGTGAACTACAAGCTGCGCGACTGGCTGTTCAGCCGCCAGCGGTATTGGGGCGAGCCGTTCCCGGTGATTTTTGTCGATGGCGAGCCGAAGCCGCTCGCGCCGGACCAGTTGCCGGTGCGGCTGCCGGATGTGGCGACGTACAAGCCGAGCGGGACGGGGGAGAGTCCGCTCGCGACGATTCCCGAGTGGCTGCACACGACGGACCCGGAGACGGGAAAGCCCGCGGTGCGCGAGACGAACACGATGCCGCAGTGGGCGGGGTCGTGCTGGTACTACCTGCGCTTCATCGATCCGAAGAATCCCGGCGCGCCGGTGGACCCGGCGAAGGAAAGATACTGGATGCCGGTGGACCTTTACGTCGGCGGCGCGGAACACGCGGTGCTGCACCTGCTGTATTCGCGCTTCTGGCACAAGGTGTTGTTCGATTGCGGCGTGGTGTCCACCAAGGAGCCGTTCCAGCGCCTGGTGAACCAGGGCATGATCCTGGGCGAGGACAACCAGAAGATGAGCAAGTCGCGCGGGAACGTGGTGAATCCCGACGACGTCATCAAGCAGTACGGCGCCGACTCGCTGCGGCTTTATGAAATGTTCATGGGTCCACTGGAGGCGGTGAAGCCGTGGAGCATGCGCGGCGTCGAAGGCGTGTATCGCTTTTTGAACCGGGTCTATCGCCAGGTCTGCGACGAGGAGACCGGCGCAGTGCTGGCCGCGGTGACGGACGCGGCGCCGACGGTGGACCAGCAGCGCGCGTTGCACGCGATGTTGAAGAAGGTGGGGGACGACATCGAGGGGTTGCGCTTCAACACGGCGATTTCCGCGATGATGGAGTTTGTGAATGAGATCCAGAAGTGGGAGCAGCGCCCGCGCGCCATTCTGGAGCCGTTCATCCTCGCCCTGAGCCCGCTCGCGCCGCATCTCGCGGAGGAGTTGTGGGCCAAACTGGGCCACACGAAGACCCTGGCCTACGAGCCGTGGCCCGTCTATGACCCGGCGCTGCTCGTTTCCGACACCATCGAGGTTCCCGTGCAGGTGAATGGAAAACTGCGCGGCAAGATCGTCGTGCCCGCGGATTCCTCGCAGGACGCCATCGTCGCCGCCGCCCAGGCCGACGCCGGCGTGCAGGCGCACCTCGCCGGCAAGACCCTGCGCAAGACCATCTTCGTCCCCGGACGGTTGCTGAATTTCGTCGTTTCGTAAGGGACGGAAAACAGGAAGACGGATTAGTTTCCTTTTCCCGTCTTCCAGTCTTCCGTTTTCCGTTCTTAACACATCCTTTACAATTGACCGGGCGCTGCGGAATCGGCAGCATTTCGCGGCCCTGTGGGGATAAGGAGGAGTTCCATGGATTCGTTGGTATTGGCGGCCATTGGTGCCGGCGCGGTGGCGTTGGTGTTTGCGCTCTGGCGCAGCGTCTGGATCAAGAAACAAGACCCGGGGAATCAAGCCCTGCAGGACATTGGCGCCGCGGTGCGCGAGGGCGCCATGGCCTTCCTGGCCCGCGAGTACAAGGTGCTCTCCGTCTTCGTCCTGCTCGCCGCAGTGGTGCTGGTGGCGTTGAACAAGAGCGAATTACAGCTGGTTGGCGTCTCCTTCCTGGTGGGCGCCGTGTGTTCCGCGCTGGCCGGCTTTTTCGGGATGCGTGTGGCCACGCAGGCGAACATGCGCACGGCGAACAGCGCGCGATCCGGTCTCAACGCCGCGCTGCGCGTCGCATTTACGGGTGGTTCGGTCATGGGCTTGTGCGTGGTGGGTCTCGGCCTGCTGGGCCTGAGTGTGCTCTATGTGGTGTTCACCAATATGTGGGGCACGGACCTCGCGGTGGTGACCGGGCGCGTGCTGCCGGTGCTCTCCGGCTTTTCGCTCGGCGCGAGTTCGATTGCCCTCTTCGCGCGTGTCGGCGGCGGCATCTACACGAAGGCGGCGGATGTAGGCGCGGACTTGGTGGGCAAGGTCGAGGCGGGCATTCCCGAGGATGACCCGCGCAACCCGGCGACGGTGGCGGACAACGTGGGCGACAACGTGGGCGATGTGGCGGGCATGGGCGCCGACCTGTTTGAGTCGTATGTCGGGGCCATCATCGGCGCCATGGTGCTGGGCGCGGCCTCAGCGCAATCGATGCCGCTCGTGATGCTTCCGTTTGCCCTTGCGGCGGCGGGCATCATCGCCTCGGTGCTGGGCACCTTCTTTGTGCGCACGCGCGAAGGCGGCAACCCGCAGGTTGCGCTGAACATGGGTACGATGGGCGCCGGGCTGCTGCTGGCCGTCGTGGCCTATCCGCTGGTGCACGCGATTGCGCCGGCGGAATTCCTGATCGCCGGGAAGGCGTACACGGCGATGGGGATCTACTGGGCGGTGATCGCCGGCCTGGTCGGCGGCATCCTGATCGGCCTGTTCACCGAGTTCCACACGGCGGAGGGCCGCAAGCCGGTGCTCGCGATCGCCGAATCCTCGACGACGGGCGCGGCGACGAACATCATCGCCGGGCTGGGCGTCGGCATGATGTCCACCGTGCTGCCAATCCTGACCCTCGCCACGGCGATCATCGCCTCGCATCACTTCGCCGGTATTTACGGCGTCGCCATCGCCGCGCTCGGCATGCTCGCCACGACAGGCATCCAGCTCGCCGTGGACGCCTACGGCCCGATCGCCGACAACGCGGGCGGTCTCGCGCAGATGGCGAAGATGGATCCGGAAGTCCGCCAGCGCACCGACAAACTCGATGCCGTGGGCAATACGACCGCGGCCATCGGCAAGGGCTTCGCCATCGGGTCCGCCGCGCTGACCGCGCTGGCCCTGTTCGCTGCGTTCGAGCAAAGCGCCGGCATCACGTCAATCGATGTGGCGAAGCCGATCGTGATGGCCGGTGTGCTGGTCGGCGCGATGATGCCCTTCTTCTTCTCCGCATTGGCGATCGGCGCCGTTGGGCGCGCTGCGCATACGATGATCGACGAAGTGCGCCGCCAGTTCCGCGAAATGCCCGGCATTCTCGAAGGCACCCAGCGTCCGGATTACGCGCGCTGCGTGGACATTTCCACGAAAGCCGCCATTCGCGAGATGGTGCTGCCGGGCCTGATCGCCATTGCGACGCCCATTTTTGTCGGTGTGACGGGCCGCCTGGAAATGCTCGGCGGCCTGCTCTGCGGTGTGCTGGTGTCCGGCGTGCTCATGGCCCTGTTCATGGCCAACTCCGGCGGCGCCTGGGACAATGCGAAGAAACACATCGAAGGCGGCCATTTCGGCGGCAAGGGGTCCGATGCGCATAAGGCGGCCGTCATCGGCGACACGGTTGGCGATCCCTTCAAGGACACCGCAGGCCCGGCGATCAACATCCTGATCAAGCTGATGTGCATCGTCTCGCTGATCATTGCGCCGATGCTGATCTGAGGGGGGACGGGTAGCGAGTAGCGGGTGGGTAGGAGCGTCAAATTAAGGTTTTTCCCCTGAACCCGCATACGGGAAAACCCGATTTGCGTCCGAGCGTCGGCTTCGCCGTTTACTTGCTCCATTAAGAAAGCATTTCATCGCTTCCATACACGCCGGGTAGACCCGGCTAACAAGGATGGAAGCCATGACACTGTCGCGAATTCGTTCGTGTGGGGTGCGGGGTTCAGTCGGTTGTCTTCTGGGGTTTCTGGTCAGTGCGGCGCCCGCGTGGGCGGATGCCGGCACGCTGGACGCGCCGCGCGTATTGCCCGATTGGTGGTGGCTGGCGCCGATCGCGGGCGTGCTCGCGCTGCTGATGGCCTTCGTGTTCTATCGCAGCATTGCGGTGGCCAATCCCGGCAACGCGCGCATGCAGGAGATCGCCGGCTACGTGCGCGAGGGCGCCTACGCCTACCTGCGCCGCCAGTACAAGGTCGTCGGGCTCGTCTTCGTCGTTCTCGTCATCCTGCTCTCCTACATGGCCTTTGTCCTCGGCGTGCAGCACCGGCTCGTGCCGTTCGCGTTCCTGACGGGCGGCTTGTTTTCCGGGCTCGCCGGGTTCATCGGCATGAAGACCGCGACGATGGCGTCCTCGCGCACCGCGCAGGGCGCGAGTGAGTCGCTGAACCGCGGGCTGACCATCGCCTTCCGCGCGGGCGCGGTGATGGGCCTGACCGTGGTCGGCCTGGCGCTGCTCGATATCACCGCGTGGTTCGTCTATCTCTACAAGTATCACCACGCGCTGTTCGGCGGGCACCCGATGAACCTCGAGACCATCACGGTGGTGATGTTGTGCTTCGGCATGGGCGCCTCCACGCAGGCGCTGTTCGCGCGCGTTGGCGGCGGCATCTACACGAAGGCGGCGGATGTGGGCGCGGACCTCGTGGGCAAGGTCGAGGCGGGCATTCCCGAGGACGACCCGCGCAACCCGGCGACCATCGCGGACAATGTCGGCGACAACGTGGGCGATGTCGCGGGCATGGGCGCGGACCTCTATGAAAGCTACGCGGGCTCCGTGCTCGCGACGGCGGCGCTGGGCGTGGCGGCGGCGACGGTCGGCGGATGGGATGCCGACAAGACGTTTGCGTTCCTGTCCGCGCCGATGATGCTCGCGGCGCTCGGCATCATCCTCTCCATCTTCGGCATCTTCCTCGTCCGCACGCGCGAGGATGCGTCGATGAAAGCCCTGCTGGGCGCGCTGAACCGCGGGATCTACGTGTCGAGCGTGCTGATCATCGTCGCCGCGTGGGCGCTCGTGAGGTTCCTCGACATGCCGATCGGTGTGTTCTGGTCCATCACCATCGGCGTGGTGCTCGGCATTGTGATCGGCAAGGGCACGGAGTGGGCGACCGCCGCGGAGTACAAGCCCACGCGGTTCATCGCGGACCAGGCGGCGACCGGCCCGGCGACGGTGATTATCGGCGGCATCGCCGAGGGCATGATGTCCACCTGGATCCCGGTGCTCGCGGTCTGCGTCGGCACGCTGCTGAGCTTCGCCGTGATGAACGGCTTCGTGGATCTCCTCGCCGGCCTCTACGGCGTCGGCATCGCCGCCGTGGGCATGCTCTCCACGCTCGGCCTGACGCTGGCGACGGACGCCTACGGCCCGATCGCGGACAACGCGGGCGGAAATGCGGAGATGAGCGAACTGCCGAAGGAAGTCCGCACCCGCACGGACGCGCTCGACTCGCTCGGCAACACGACCGCGGCCATCGGCAAGGGCTTCGCCATCGGGTCCGCCGCGCTGACGGCGCTGGCGCTGCTGGCGAGCTACATCGAGGAGGTCCGCATCGGCATCCACCGCGAGGCGGCCATCGAATATGTCGCCCCGGCGGACGGGCAGGCGTTCGCGCTGGCCGGCGTGGGCGCGGACTACAACAAGAAGTGGGCGGTGTTCTTCCCCGGCGCCAAGCCGGGCAACCGCGAGGAGCAGCAGTTTTACACGATGAGCGCGTTTGAAGGCACGGGGCCGGGCGCGGTGGTACTGAAGGACGACGCCGGCGTCGAGCACAGCCTGATCATCAACGAGATCGGCGAGTTCGTAAAAAGCTCGCCGGTGACGGACGTCAACGGCAAGCGGCTCGCGGCGGGCAAGGCGTCGCTCAAGGACTACATGACGTTGTATGACGCGAGCCTGATGAATCCCAAGGTGCTGGTGGGCGTGTTCATCGGCGTGCTGGCGGTGTTCGTGTTCAGCGCGATGACGATGAAGGCCGTGGGCCGCGCGGCGTTCGCGATGGTCCAGGAGGTCCGCCGCCAGTTCAAGGAGAAGCCGGGCATCATGGAGGGCACGGAGCGGCCCGACTACGCGCGGTGCGTCGCGATCTCCACGGCGGGCGCGCAGCGCGAGATGCTGCTGCCGTCGATCCTCGCGATCGCGCTGCCGGTGGTCACGGGACTGGTGCTGAACGTCTCGGGCATCCTCGGGCTGCTGGTTGGCGGCCTCTGCGCCGGGTTCTCCGTCGCGGTGTTCATGGCGAATTCCGGCGGCGCGTGGGACAACGCGAAGAAATACATCGAAGCCGGGCACCTCGGCGGCAAGGGCTCGCTGGCGCATAAGGCGGCGGTGGTGGGCGACACGGTGGGCGATCCCTTCAAGGACACCTGCGGGCCCTCCCTGAACATCCTCATCAAGCTGATGACGATGGTCAGCATCGTGTTTGCGGGACTGATCGTGAAATACGCGCCCGCCATCGGGCACTGGCTGAACCTCGGCAACTAATCCAGGAGAATCCATGAAGACCCACCTGTATTTCATGTGCTACCAGACGGAGGCGCTCGTCGCCTCGCACCTCGACGCGAGCGAATTCGGCGCCTACATGGCCGTGGGCACGCGCAAGCACACCTCGGGCAATGTGATCTTCTTCGAGGTGGACCCTGCCGTGGCCGCGAAAACCCTGCCCGTCGCGGGCGAGTTGGAAAAACGCTGCGTGCCGCACCCCGACGGTTCTCCGCGCCACAGCAAATATCTCGGCATCTACCGCGTGCTCGAACACCTGCCGCTGGAGGCGCTGGGCAAACTCTACCTCGTCACGCGCGACGGGCGCGTGCTCGGCCTTGAGGGCAAGCCCTACGACGGCGCGAAGGAGGAACGAGGACCCAACCTCTACACGGAATTGTGCCCGGTTACGCCGCGCGTCGTCTCGTTCCTGCCGCCGGCCCGCTTCGCGAAGTTCATCACGGACGCCGCCAACCCGGTGCATGTGCCGCGCATCCTGTTCGCCGACTCGCTGCTTGACCGCGAGGCCGACGGACGGCTCGCCGGCTACCTGCCGTACATGAACCCCGAGCACATCGTGGACTGCATCAACGATGTGGCCGTGGCGGAGAAGGCCGCGAAGACGGTCGAACGCAACCCGAAGCTGATCGCATTCTACCGCACCATCCGGCGCGGCTTCTTCGTCGGCGACCCGACGGGCGTAAAACTGTACGCCTTCCCGTCGACCAGCGAACTCGAGGACAAACACCACCTCTGGTGGCGCTCCGCCTCGCTGGATTAGGACCCGGCTGAAACGCCAGGCGGGTATTGAATGACGGCGCCCCGCATTCGACGGCGCGCGGCGGCTGTGTTACACCTATCCTCCGTATGACGGGGTCTGAACAGGGGGAGGCGTCCGCGCGGCCGTGGTGGGATCGAATCCCCGCCTGGGCTGTCGTGCTGCTCGTGGTCGCCGTGTACCTGCCGGCGCTGAAGGGTGGCTTCATCTGGGACGACGACGCGCACCTCACCGCGAATCCCCGCATGGCGTCCTGGGCGGGGCTCGTCGAGCTCTGGAGCTCGCGCTGGGCGGTCTATTATCCGCTGACCTCCACGACATTCTGGGTCCTGCGCCGCCTGTTTGGCCTGGAGCCCTTTTTCTACCACGCGTTTACGCTGGCGTTGCATATCGCCTCCGCGCTCCTGTTCGCGCGCGTGTTGCGCGGGCTGCGGGTGCCGGGTGCGATGCTCGGCGCGCTGGTCTTTGCCCTGCATCCGTTGAACGTGGAATCGGTCGCCTGGATCACCGAGCTCAAGAACACGCAATCGCTCCTGTTCCTGATGCTCTCGGCGCTGTTCCTGATCCGCAGTGGCGCGTTGCCGGACAACCAGTTGCGCGATTGGTCGGCGCTGCTGGCTTCAAAGGCCTTTTTCGTTTGCGCGGTGCTCAGCAAACCCTCCGTGGTCATGTGGCCGGCCGTGATCCTCGTCCTGCTGTGGTGGCGCGGCCGCGCGCGCAGTCCGCGCGAGGTGTGGTGGACGATTCCGTTCTTTGTCGTCTCGCTGCTGATGGCGGCCTGGACGATCTGGGAGCAGCGGTACAGTTCCGGCGCGGAGGGGCTGGAGTGGGCGATTCCGTTCGCCGACCGCCTCGTCACGGCCGCGCGCATCGCGACGTTCTATGCCGGGCAATTGCTCTGGCCCGAACCGTTGATGTTCATCTATCCATCGCTCCGGCTTTCCGCCGAGGAGCCGCGCGCCTGGGCTCCGCTGATTGCCATCGTCGGCGCGTTTATCTGCGTGGCCTTCAACGCGCGCTCGTGGGGACGCCCCCTGCTCGCGGCCGGAGCGATCTTCCTGTTGTTCCTCTTCCCCGTGCTGGGATTTTTTAATGTCTATTTCATGCGCTATTCCGAGGTATCGGACCATTTTGCCTACCTGGCGAGCCTGCCCGCCTGCGCGGTCGCGGGCGCGTGTGGCGCCGGGCTTCACGCGGCGTGGCGGCGCCGCGCGCCTCGCCCGGCGGGGTGGATGGCGGGATGGGCGCTGGGCGCGCTGCTGGTGGCGCTCGGGCTGCTGTCGTGGCGGCACGCGCACGTCTTCCAATCCAACGAGCGGCTGTGGCGCGATACCGTGGAAAAGAATCCCGGTGCGTGGATGGCGCAGAACAATCTCGGCCTGATCCACTGGGACCGCGGCGAGTGGCCCGACGCCGAGGCTCATTTCCGCGCCGCGCTGGCGGTCAATCCGCGCCACTACGAAGCCTTGTGCAATCTCGGCGCGGTGCGGCTGCGCCGCGGGCGGCTGGCCGAGGCGCGCGCCGCATTGGAGGAGGCCATCCGCTGGCAGCCGCAGCTTCCGCAGGCGTGGTACAACCTCGGTCGTGTGCACGAGAAAACCGGGGCGTGGCATGACGCGCAGGCGGCTTTCCAGCGCGTGCTCGCGATCGACCCGCAATTCGCCGAGGCGCATGCCCGCCTCGCGCTGCGCGCGGAGGAGTTGGGCGACGCGGAGCGCGCCCTGTGGCACTACCGCCACGCCCTTGAGCGCGCGACCCCGGACCCGCGCGAGCGCGCCAAATACCTCAACGAACGCGCCGCGCGCTTCATCAGCCGCCAGCAATGGCCCCTGGCCCGCGCATTCCTCGACGCCTCCCTCGCCCTGGACCCCGCCTTCGAAGACACCCTCCGCCTCGAATCCGTCTGGCGCGACCTGCTTCCCCAGTCGCCGCCCCCGCCAACGCCATGAAAATTCGCGCGGTTGGCGCCGTTGGTCCTTCTGGTTTGGATGTTAACTTCGCGTGAGGCACTTGGTTGACATCGAGTGTGTTTCCCGTATGATCGCCGCTTCTTTCGGGGCCAGATAGCTCAGTTGGTAGAGCACAGCACTGAAAATGCTGGTGTCCTCGGTTCGATTCCGAGTCTGGCCACCACTTTCCCCACAAGACCGCGATGGTTCGCGGTCTTTTTTAATGCGTCGCCGGCGGGGCGGTGCGGTCGCGGCAGAGGAGGTCGACGACGGTTTCCTCGCTGGTGGCGTCGAGGACCTGCTGGCGGACGGCGGCGTCGTGCAGGGTGCGGCTGATGTCGGCGAGGAACTGGATGTGCGGGCCGGTGCGGCTGGCGGGGGAGAGGGTCATCAGGAAAATCTGGCAGGGCTGGCCGTCCAGCGAATCAAACGGCAGGCCGTCCTTCTTGATGCCCAGTGCGGCGACCAGGCTTTCGACGGTGTCGGTCTTGCCATGCGGGATGGCGATGCCGTTCTGGAGGCCGGTGGACATCTTGCGCTCGCGTTCGAGCACGGCCTTGAGCGCGGCTTTTCGATCCTTGATGCGACCGGCCTGAGCCAGGACATCCACGAGCTCCTCAATCAGCGCGTCCTTGCTGGTCGCCGCCAAATTGAGTTTCACCGTTTCCTTGGACAATACCCGTTTGGGGTTCATGCCGATTCCTTCCAAAGCCGGCCATGATTATCGGCATCATCCGGCGCGGTCAATCTCGCAATCGAAAAATGTGCCCCTTGCAAGGCGGAGGCGACGTGCTATAACGGCCCCACCTTTCACCCCCTACAAGGAACGAAATCTGATGAGCTCCGCCGACGCGTCCGCCGCCTCGCCGAATGGAAAAATGCAGCGCTGGATCAACCATCTCATCCAGCTCCAGGACCTGATCTTCGCCCGCGACCAGCAACAGGCTTCGATGCCGGGCACGCAGTTGAGCACGCTGGAATCCTCGATCGAAACCCTCCAGGACGAACTGCCGCCGGAAATCGGCACGCATTTTCTCAAGATGCACAAGAAGGGCAACCTCGCGATTGTCCCGATCGCGAACGGATCCTGCTCCGCCTGCGGCATGGCGATCCCGGTGAGCCAGGTGCACGCGGTGCACGCGGCCGATCGCATCTACCATTGCCCGAATTGCGCGCGATTCCTGTTCTACCAGACCGGCGCCCCGCGCCGCCTCGGGGCGCAGCGCCGTCGCGGCGAACCGGCGCAGGTCGGCATGGCGCGCTTCTCCTCCCCGCAATTGATGATCACGCAACTGGCGGGCACGACGCGCGAGGAGGTGCTCGCGGAGTTGAGCAACCGGTTGGAGTCGGAAGGTTTCATCGACAGCGCGGCGCGGCTGACGGAGGAGGCGCTCAAGCGCGAGGCCATCGCGAGCACGGCGGTGGATCACGGGCTCGCGTTCCCGCACGTGCGCGGCGTGGAGGGCGGCGGTCTCACCCTCGCGCTCGGCGTGAGCCGCAAGGGCGTGCGGTTCGGCACGGGCAAGAACCTGACCCGCCTCGTGTTTTTCATGGTGATTCCCACCGCGGCGAGCGCGTTCTACCTGCGCCTGTTGTCGGGGCTCACCCAGAGCTTCCGCGACGAAGAGGCGCGCGAGGCGCTGTTCAAGGCGGAAACCCAGGAAGACCTCTGGAAGGCGCTGACCAAGGCGACTCGCCAGACGGTCACCTGATCAAGATCCGTTCGCCGCGGGCTAGATGCTTTCCGTCTCGTAGCGCGCGAAGTGGAGCGAGGGGCTCCAGTAGTCGGGGGACAGGCCGGCCTTTTGTTTGAGATGGCGCACGAAGTCGCGCGGGCGCGGCAGGTCGGCCCAGACGGACGGCAGGAAGGTGGCACGCGTTCCGTTTTCGCGCAGGATCAGTCCGTCGACGCCCGGCCGCAGCAGGCCGAGCAACTGCGCCTCGCTTTCGCACGCCAGCGGCGCGGGCGGGCCGATGATCGAAATATGCACCTCCAGCGCGGCCAGCTCCGCTTCGCGAAGGGGCGGAAAACGCGGATCGGCGAAGGCCGCCGCGTAGGCGTTGGCGTTGACATCCTCGGCCAGCGGGCGGCGGGGCTCAAGGGATCCGATGCATCCGCGCAGGCGTCCGTGGGTCTGCAGCGTGACGAAGCAGGCGCCCGGCTCGCGCAATTCCGCGGGAAGCGCGGCCGTGTCGAGGACCGGGGGGCCATGGTGGCCGAGGCCGTGACGGATCGCCTCACGGGCGAGCGCGTGGAGGCGTTGGCGGATGGGCTCATCCAAAGGCATAGGCGCCATATCCCACTACGCGGGATCGATCCCCCGAGGTGTCCCCTGAATTCCGCACGTCCAGCGTGCGCGCGGTCAAGCCGTGGCGGGCCGCGACGTGCAGGAGGGCCAGGATGCCCATGCGCCCGCACGCGTGCTGCGGGCCGATGTCGTGCGGGTGGTTTTGTTCGATCGCCTGAGACGTGGCGGCGTCGGTCGCCCGGGCCTCGTCATATGAAAGGTAGTGGCTGAGGTCCGAGCTGACGGAGATGAGCGTGGCGTCGTCGTTGATGAACCGGTTGATCACCTGGGCCACGTCGCGGACGGAGGCGTCGCCGACGACCAACGGCACGAGGGCGAACTCGCCCAGCACCTCCTGGAGAAACGGAAGATGGGTTTCGATGCTGTGTTCGTGCCGGTGCGCGGCGTCGAGGGGCTGCACGGCGGGCAGGTCGTTCAGCGAATGGCGCGCGGATTCATCCACCGGGATCAAGCCCAGCGGGGTCGCGAAGTATTCCGTTTCCGGGAGGGCGATGCCCTTGAAGTGCAACCGGTGCGAGGGCCCGATGACGACCACGCGGGCAATCGCGCCCCGGCAGGCCGACCATGCGGCGAAGGCGGACCCGGCGATCGGACCGGAGTACATGAACCCGGCATGCGGCGCGATCACGGCCCGGGGCGTGTGGTCGGCGGCGTGGCCCTCCCGGAGGCAGCGCGAGACGATCGCGTGCAATTCCGCTCCATCCTCGGGATAGAACGTCCCGGCCACGGCGGGCCTCCGGGTTGTGGTGGTCTTCATGTGCTGCCCCTACAGGCATCATGATGCCGCGCGAGGGGGCTGTCAATGAGGCGCCGGCGCTTTTTATGCCCCGTTCCGCATCCGGGCTTGTTTCGGGGCGTTCAGGGCTTATGCTGTCGGGCTTTTGGAGGACGCTGCCGCATGTCTGAATCGCATCGCAACCCCGTGCCGACCGCCGACGAGCAAACGGAACCCTGGTTTCTCGCCCAGCTTGAGAAGAAGAATCTGGAGGCGCCGTTCTGGGTCGAGTGCCTGCGCGTGCTGCGCGATGCCGGCCGGGCCGCGGAGGCGGAGCAGCGCGCCGAGGTCGTCCAGGACACGCTCGCGGAGCGGAAACAGTTTGACGGCGCGCTCGAGTTGCTGCACCTGCGCGCGCGCTGGGCCGCGCTGGAGGGCCGGACGGGCGTGAATTGGGCCGACGAGGCGGCGGATGTGCTGGGGTCGGAGTGGGAACAGAAGGCGCAGGTCACCGAGTCGGGCTTCGATCGAAACATTTCGCCGGTCGAGGCGATCCGCCGCCTGCGCATGCTCGTCGGCCTCAAGGAAGGCGTGCTGGTGTTCGACCGCACATGGGGGCTCGGCGTGGTGAATCGCGTGGATGCCTTCAACAAGAAGGTCGAAATTGATTTCGAGCGCCGCGCGGGTCACCAGCTGTCGTTCAGCTACGCGGCGGAAATTCTCCAGCGCGTGGGAGACGACCACCTGCTGGTCTGGAAGAAGCGGCGCGGCGACGAACTGCGCGCGCTGGTGCAGGAGAAGCCCGCCGAGGTTGTGCGCATGGCGCTCCGCAGCTTCGGTCCGCTGACGGTCACCCAACTTCAAACCGCGCTCACGAACGGCATCGTGCCCGAGCCCGCGTGGAAAGGCTTCTGGGAGTCGGCGCGCAAGAAACTCAAGGCGGACAAGGACGTGCACCTGCCCGCCGGACGCACCGAGCCGCTGCGCGTGCTGGAGGGCAACGAGTCCCAGCAGGACCAGTGGTACGAAACCTTCGCCCGCGAGCGCGACATCACCCGGGTGGTCGCCGCGCTCGAGGAACTGGCCGGGCGGAAGACGATCCCGGCCTTCACCGAATCGCAGCGGGCGATCCTCGGCGACCGCCTCGCCTTTGCCCTCAAGGGCGCGACGAGCCAGGACCTCGCGACGCCCGCGCGCCTCGTGATGGCGGCGCAGACGCTGAAACTCGACGATCGTCTTGATCCGGCGCGCGTGCCTGACTTTTTTCAGGGCCGCGTGTTTGACGAGACGCTGCGCCAGCTGCCGGCGCGCCCCCTCCGCTCGTTCCTTCGTTACCTGCAGGCGCGCAACGCCGAGGGCCTGCTTGCGCTGCTGCTCGCCCGGCTCGACCGCTTCGAGATCGGCATCCTCAACGAGGCGATGCTGTACCTCGACGAGACCGGCCACGAGGCCGAGGCCGCCGCGAAGATCAAACAGGGCTTCGACGCCCGCGCGCCCAGCCTCGAAATCCTGAGCTGGCTCTCCCGCAACATGGAGAAGATCGACGCCTGGTCGCTGGGCACGCATTCCGTGGTCGTGTCGCTGATGATCTCCGCCGCTGAACTCGAGGCGTCGGGCGAGCGCCTGAAGGCCCAGAACCAGTTGCGCGAGCGCTTCGCCAAGCCCGAGTGGCTGAAGGCCGTCATCGCGCCGATGAGCCGCGTGGAGGTCGAGAACATGCTGCTCGACATCAAGGAGTCCACCGGCTGGCCCGCGCTCGACCGCGCGTCCATCCTGGGCCAGCTCGTGAAGCTGGAGCCCGAACTCGCGCCGCTGCTCGCCGCGCGCGACAGCGAGCCCACGGCCTCCCGCGGGCCCGTCACCTCCCAGCGCAGTTTCCGCGAGCGCCAGAAGCAACTCGACCAGATCGTCACGATCGAGATTCCGAAGGTCGCCAAGGACATCGCCATCGCGCGCAGCTACGGCGATTTGCGGGAGAACCACGAATACAAGGCCGCGAAGGAGGCGCAGACCATCCTGTTCCGCCGCCGCGACGAGTTGATGCAGGAGTTGCGCCGCGTGGCGCCCAGCGATTTCCGCGGCTTTACGGCGGAGAAGGCGGGCGTGGCCACGACGGTCACGATTGAATACGCCGACGCGAAGCGCGAGACGTACCACATCCTCGGCGCGTGGGACGGCGACACGACGCGGAACATCATTTCCTCCACCTCCAAGATGGCGGAGGCGTTGATGGGCCACGTGCCCGGCGAGCAGATCACGGTGCCCTCCGAGCATGGCGAAGCCTCGGTGCGCGTGGTGTCCGTGGCGAACCTGCCCGAAGAGATCCTCGCGTGGATTAATCAGGAATAATGGCGCATGGAGGAGCTGATCCAGCAGTTCCTGCAGCGGGACGCCGGGCCGGTCGTCCAGTTCATCAAATATGCCCTCGCGGGCGGCGTGGCGACGGGCGTCGACATGCTGTGTTTCTTCCTGCTTGCGTGGCGCGTGTTCCCCGCGCTGCGCGAAAACGATCCCGTCGTGACGCGGCTGGGCCTGATCGTCCGCCATGTGGAGGAGGAGGATCGTTCGCGCCGCTTCATCCTCTGCACGGCGTTCGCGTTTCTATGCTCCAACCTGACCGCGTATGTGCTGAACATCCTCTGGGTCTTTGAGCCCGGTCGCTACGCGTGGTATGTCGAGATGGCCTTGTTCTACGCCGTTTCGGGGATCAGCATCGTGCTCGGCACGGCGCTGGGGTGGGCGATGATCCGGTTCCTGCACGTGAGCACGAGCGCGTCGTATGCGGGCAAGTTGATCGCCTCGCTGCTGATCAACTACGTGTGCCGGAAATATTTCGTCTTCAAAGGGTGACCGATCATGCGGGTGGGTGCGCAGACGCTGGCGGGGTGGGGGGTCGCGGTGGCGGCCGCGTGTGTATTCGCGGCGACGGCGTCGCGCGACGTCGATCCGGAGCTCAGCGCGCCGCTGCTGGCCGATCTGCTCCGGCTGAGCCCGTTCCCGTCGATGGAATATCCCGTGTGGTCGTGGATCGCCCGCGCGCTCGCGGGCGTGGCGGGTCCCGCGTTCCCCCATGTGCTCTCGCTGTTCTCCGCCGCATGCGGCGCGCTCGTTGTCGGCTTGCTGTATTTCCTCGTGCGCGACAGCCTGCGCGAGACCGAGGTGCTGCGCCACGCGCCGTTGCTGCCGGTCGCGGCGGGCCTTTCAGCGTCGGTCTTCCTGCTCGTGAGCATGCCGTTCTGGATGGCCGCCAGCCGGCCGCACCCCGCGCCGTTCGACCTCGCATTGCTGCTCGGGGCGCTGCGCTTGTTGCAGGGCTATGCGTTGCACGCGAAGCCGTGGCGCCTCCACGCGTTCGCGCTGCTGTATGGCGTGGGTATCGCGGAACTGGCGACGTTCCTGCTCTTCCTGCCCGCGATCGGCCTGTTCGCGCTCTACCTGATGTGGCGCAACCGCCACCTGACGGCCCGCATCCTGCTGGCCGCGCTCGGCTGCGGCGCGCTCGGCGTGTCGCTGTTCTTCGCCGGGGTCGCGGACTATTTCCGCCTGCCCGCCGCCGCCTGGCGCGAGGCGTCGTCCTACACCGACATGCTGATGTTCCAGTTGCTCGACCGGAAGCGACTGCTGCTCGGCAGCATCCCGCGCCACGGCTGGCTGCTCCTGTTCATGGGCACGCTGCTGCCGTGGGCCGCGGCGTGGATGGCGATGCGCCGGCACCGCGGCTGGGGCGGCAGCCCGAGCGTGCTCCTCCTCTACGCGGTCCTGCTCGGCATCACGCTCGTGGTCCTCTTCAACGGACCGGTCGCCCCGTGGCGCGTGCTCGGCAGCCAGCCCTTCCTCGTCACGCCCTATGTGCTGGCCGCGACGACCTACGGCTATCTCGCCGCGCGCTTTGGCACGATGGCCGTCCAGCGCCTCGCGCGTTTC
>CALKUH010000031.1 GCA_937996795.1 uncultured Verrucomicrobiota bacterium
TGGCCTCGCTGGGGTTCGGGTTGTTTATGCGGGCGCGGGGGGTGCATCCGGGGGCGGCGGCGGTGGGGGGGCTGGCGGCGTTTTGGCTGGGGAGCACGTTTTTCCTGACGTATGCGGGACATATCGGGAAGTTTGGCGTGGTGATGTTCGCGGGGCTGGCGCTCTGGTTGATCGAACGCGCGGCGCAGCGGCGGTCGATCGCGTGGGGCGCGCTGGCGGGCGCGGCGTGCGGGGGGATGTTTGTCGAACAGGCGGATGTGGCGCTGTTTTTCTCGTTTGCGCTCGGACCGTACGCGTTGTTCGCGCTGGCGCGCGAACACGGCAAGGCCTGGGGCGCGTGGCTGCGCGTGCTGGTTCCGATGGGCGCCGTCGCATTGCTGATCGCGGGGCGCGCGCTGTGGATGGCCACGGCGTTCTTTTCCCTCGATGCGTCGTCCCCGGAGAAGCCACCGGAGGACCGCCGGCAGGTGTGGGAGTATTGCACGCAGTGGAGCTGGCCGCCGGAGGAGACGCTGGAGTGGATCGCGCCCGGCTATCACGGCTGGCGGTCCGGCGAGCCGACGGGTCCGTATTGGGGGCGCCTGGGTCGGTCCGCGGATTGGGAGCAAACGCGGCAGGGCTTCCCGAACTTTAAACTGGAGACGCTCTACCTGGGCTCGATCCCGATGGCCTTCGCCGTGCTCGGCCTCGCGCTGGGGTTCATGGTCCGGGGCAAGCCGCGAAGCGACCTGCTGTTCTGGGGCGCGGTGGCGCTGGTGACGTTTATCCTGGGCCTGGGGAAATTCTCGCCGGTGTACCGCCTGTTCTTCGAACTGCCGGGCATGTCGTCGATTCGCGGGCCGGTAAAATTCATGCAGGTGACGCAACTGGCGCTCGGCATCCTCGCGGCCTACGGCATCCAGCACCTGTTGACCGGGGAGGCGTCGCGCGATCGCCGGCTGGTCCTGTTCAGGCATGGTCTGGTTGCAACAGGCGCGCTGATGCTGGTGTCCGCGCTGGGGCTGTCGATGTCCTCCGCCTCGGCGATCCAGCAGACGGCGGCGCAGGGCTGGGGCCAGGCCGCGGCGGTGATCGTTGAAAATCGCACATGGGCGCTCGGGCACGGGGGCTTCCTGATGCTCGTGGCGGCCGGCGGACTTTTCCTGCTGATGCGCACAGCGAATCCACGATGGGTGTGGGCGCTGGCCGCGGTCGTGGCGGTGGACCAGTTGGTGGTGAGCCGCCACTACGTGCAGACGGTGCCGGCCCAGGGGTATATCGAGCGAAACGCCGTGGTGGATTATCTGAAAGGGAATCTCGGTTCCCAACGCGTCTATCTCGCCAGCCAGGGCAGCTTCTACAACCAGTGGCTGAGCGTGCTGTTCCCGTACCACGACCTGGCGACGTTCAACGTGGCGCAAATCCGCATGCCGGAGGATTACCAGGCCTTCCTGTCCGCCGTGGGCTCGAATCCGGCGCGCCTGTGGCAGCATTTCGCCGTGGGCCACGTGATCGGCCCGTCGGGCCTGTGGAACGATTTGCAGAACAACCCGGCCTTCCGCGGGCGGTTCGAACTGGGGTTTGCGTTCAACGTATTTCCGCAGGGCGCGGGCGTGGCGGTGTCGCCGGCCACCGCGGCGCAGCCCGGCCAGCATCTCGTCGCCCGGCACACCGCCGACGCGCCGCGCTACGCGCTGGTGCGCGGATGGGAGCGCGCGGACGTTGCGTTGACGTTGCAGCGGTTGAGCGCGTCGGACCATGTGCCGTTCCAGCGCGTGCTCGTGCCGCCGGATGCGCAGGTGCCGTCGTCGGACGCCGCCGGGTCCGGCGGACGTGTTGATGTCGTGGAATACCAGCCCGGACGCGTGGTCCTCAAGGTCTCCTGCGACGCGCCGTCCGTCCTGCGCGCGGGCGACAAGTACACGTCCTTCTGGCGCGCGACGATCAATGATGCCCCCGCGCCCGTGTTCCGCTGCGACCACATTTTCCTCGGGGTGTACGTTGAGCCCGGCATGCACACCGTGGTGCTGGAGCATCGCCCGCCGACCGGCACGCTTGCCGCACAAGGCGCGGGCCTGTTGATTGCGCTGGGCGCTGTCGTGGTCTGTGTGCGCGGGCGGAAAACAGAACCGAGTGCTCCGCAATAACGGATCGCGCCGCGCCGACGGTTTACGCGTCTTTGGCCGAGCCCCGTTCCCGCCAGCCGGACGGGATGCCGCGCCAGAATCCCCAGCCATAGCTCGCGTGCGCGAGCGGGAAGGCGAGCAGGCCGCCCAGCGCGACCAGCGGATGGCGCGCGCCGCGGATGGATTCCATCAGCACGAGCATCGCATAGGCCAAGCCCGGCAGGAAAAGCCACGCGGGCGCCGCGCAGGTCAGGGACAGGACGAGGGTGAGCACGACGGCATACGCCAGCAGCACCGCCGGCATGGCGTGGGGCAGGCGGGAGGACGGATGCCCGCGCGCGAAGAGGCGTCCTTTGTCCCATCCGTAGTGGTAGAACTGGATGGCGAGGTCGCGCGGGAACCGGCGGCGGTGATGAAAGACGACGACATCCGGCGCGTACACGATGCGCAGGCCGCGCGAGCGCAGGTCGCGGCAATACATCATGTCCTCCGCCGTGCTGAATTCTTCACGGAAATAGAGGCCGTCGACGCGCCGCAGCAGCATGTTGCACGTCGGCATTTCCTCCGGCTCGTGCAGCGGTACGGGGTGGTGGCGGATGAAGGCGGGGCCGAAACCGAGCAGGCTGCGCATGACGAGGCCGGACAGTTGGCGGGAAAGCGGGTCCTTCGGCGGTGTCACGTTGGGACCGGCGACGATGCCCACCTCCGGCTTCATTTCGCGGAAGGCGTTGCGCAGCCAGTCCGGGCGCGGATAGGCGTCCGCATCGATTAACGCCGCCCACGCATGGGCGGATGCGCGCAGGGCGACGTTCCGTTTTTTGGCCGGATTCACGCGCCCGGTTGGCAGCACGCGGACGGGCCGCCCGTTGGCGAGGCGTTCCGCCAGCGCCTGCTGGTCCGCCGTCAGCGGGGCGTCCGGGAGCATCCACAATTCAATGGCCTCATACTCGAGAGCGGCGCAGCCGGCGATGCATTCGGCCACCCAATCGTCCCATGCGGGGAAGGGGATCAGGATGGGCACGCTGGCCGAGGGCGCGTTGGCGGGTGAATCGGACATAACCGCGGCGCATCTTATCGGCCTCGATGTGCGGCGTCCATGCCGCAAAAAATGCGTGGCCCTTCCGCGCGGGCGTCCCGTATGATCTCCGCGCCATGCCACTGAAAGTTGTCTTCATGGGTTCCGATGCGTTCGCCGTTCCCGCCGTCGAGGCGCTGCACGGGTCGGGGCATGACCTCGCGGCCTGCGTCACGCAGCCGGACCGACCGCAGGGACGTCGCCTGCAGGTGCGCGCCTGCCCGGTGAAGGCCCGCGCCGAGGCGCTGGGCGTGGCGACGCTGACACCGGAAAAAGTCGGCGAGGCGATCGACGCGCTGGCCGTGCTGGCGCCCGACGCGATCGTTGTGGCGGCGTACGGGCAGTATCTTCCGCGCCGCCTGCTCGCGCTGCCGCGCCTCGGCGCGATCAATATTCATCCATCCCTGCTGCCCGCGTATCGCGGCGCGGCGCCGATCCAGTGGGCGGTGGCGAATGGCGACACCGGGACGGGCGTGACGATTCTTGAGGTGAGCCCGCGCATGGATGCGGGGCCGATCCTGCTGCAGGAGCGCCATCCGATTGCGCCGGACGACACGACGCCCACGCTGGAGGCGCGGCTGTCCGCGCTGGGCGCGCGCCTGATGCTGTCCGCGCTGGCGCTGCTGGAGCGCGGCGCGGCCACGCGCACACCCCAGGACGAGTCGCGGGTGACGTGGGCGCGCAAGCTGGAGAAGGGGGACGGCCTTCTCGATTGGACGCGGCCTGCCGTTGAACTGCACAACCGCGTTCGCGGATTTCAACCGTGGCCGGGCACGTATTGCCGCGTGTCGGGCCAGCGCCTCGGTGTGTTGAAGACGGAGGTGGAGGCCGCGTCCGGCGCGCCCGGCACGATCCTCGCCATCGCCGGCGCGGGCCCGCTGATCGCCTGTGGCGGGGGCAGCCTGCGTCTGCTCTCCGTGCATCCGGAAGGGCGCAAGCCGGTCAGCGGCGCGGACTACCTGCGCGGGGCGCGTCCGGTGGTGGGCGCAAACTTTTTTTGAAATGATTGAGCTGCCTGCCACGAAGAAGGGTCCAACGGCCATGCACGCCAATTTCCCCATGCGTAGTTCGCGCCTTGCGCTCGCAGTCCTGCTCCTCGCGACGGCCACGGCGGGCGCCGGGCCGGATCTTGACCTGCGCGCGTGTTACGAACGCGCGCTTGCGCGGAACGAGCGCGTCGGCATCGCGGCCGCCGAATGGCGCGCGGCGGAGGCGCGCCGGTTGGCTGCGGGCGATACATGGCTCCCCTCCGTTTCGCTGGCGGGCAGCGCCGCGTTCCAGAATGACCGCCGCGAAACGTCCGACTCCGACTCGTCCGGTCGCGCGCCGGAGCGCTACGAGGCGCGCGTGCGCGCCGAACAGCCGCTGTACCGCGGGTTTCGCACCACGCGCCTCGCGGAGTCCCTGGAGGCGCAGGGTCGCGCCGCCCGCTTCGACGAGCGCCGCGCAATGGAAGTGCTGTACCTCGACGTGTCGGATGCGTTTCACCAGCTCCTTCTCTTTGAGCGCGACCTTGCGTTGTTGGACCGCCTCGCGGAGGTCCGCGAGCAACTGGTCGCGGCGTTGGAGGACCGTGTCGCGGCCGGCCGCTCGCGCAAGGCGGATTTGCTCGGCGCGAGGACCGAGCTCGCGGAACTGCGGGTCGACCAGGCGTTCGTGCGGGGTCAGGCCGCGGCCGCGCGCGAAACTCTATCCTTCCTGATCGACCTGCCCGCCGACGCCATTCGACTGCGCGCGCCGGAGGGCGACGTGGAGTTGCCCGGCCTCGCGCCCTATCTCGAACGCGCCGCCGAGCGCGCGGACATCCAGGCCGGCATTGCCCGTGCCGAGGCGGCGAAACGCGCGGTGCAGGAGGCCCAGGGCGAGCGCCAGCCGGAGTTGCTGGCGGCCGGCAATCTCTATCTGCTGGAGGACCCTGACGAGGATCGCGAGTGGAACGTCACGTTGACGATGGATGTGCCGATCTTCGATGACGGCGCGATCCGCGGGCGCACGCGCGAGCAGACCGAGTTGCACCGGATCAGCGAACTCAACCTCGCCGCCCTGCGGCGCAGCGCGCAACGCGATGTGCGGTCCGCGTTTGACGCGTTTATCGTCTCCGCCTCGCAACGCGAACGCCTGAACGAGGCCCGTGAACTGGCGCGCGAAAATTACGAACTGCAGCAGCGAGACTATGAGGGCGGACGCGCCAGCCAGCTGGATGCGCTGACCGCCCTGGCCCAGTGGCAGAACCTCGAGCGCCGTGCGTCCGCCGCCGAGGTCCAGACGCGCGCCAATCTGGTTCGCCTGCATGTGGCGGCGGGGGAGGTTGCGCCATGATCCTCTCCGATGTCTCCATCCGACGCCCCGTGTTTGCATGGATGATCATGTTCGGCCTGATCGTCTTCGGCGCGATCAGTTTTAACCGGCTCGGCGTCAGTCAGATGCCGGATATCGACTTCCCGGTGCTGGAGGTCCGCGCCGTGTGGGAAGGCGCCGCCCCTGAAATCATGGAGGCGGAGTTGGTGGATAAGATCGAACAGGCCGTCATCTCCGTGGAGGGCTTGTCGGAAGTGCGGTCGACCATCCGGCAGGGCCAGGCGACCATCGAATTGGAGTTCGAGCTGGAGCGCGATATCGACGCCGCCCTGCAGGAGGTGCAGGCGGCCATGAGCCAGGTCCGCCTTCCGCTGAATGTGGATGCCCCGGTCATCCGCAAGAACAGCACCGAAAGCGAGCCGATCCTGCGCATCGGCCTGTCGGGCAGCCAGCCGATGCGGGAATTGGTCGAGTTCGTGGAGACGTTTCTGCTCGATCAGTTCCAGGTCATTCCCGGGGTGGGCGAGGTCAGTCTCAGCGGTTTCAGCGAGCGCAATCTGCGCATCTGGCTGGACAACGAGAAGCTGGCGCAGCACGAGCTTACGGTGCTGGATGTCCAGCAGGCGGTGGCGCGGGAGCACACGGAACTGGCCGGCGGCACCCTGGAGGGCCCGACGCGCGAACTGAACGTGCGCACGATGGGCGAGGGCCTCACCCCCGAGGAGGTGGGCGCGATCCTGATTACGCAGCGCGGCGGCCAGACCATTCATGACTCCACGATCCGCATCCGGGACGTTGCGCGCGTGGAGGATGGGCTGAATGACATCCGCCGTATCGCGCGCGTGACGGGCGAGCCGGGGGTATCGATCGGGATCAGCAAGCAGCGCGGGTCCAACGAGGTGAAGGTGGGGCAGGCCGTGAAAGCGCGCATGGCCGAACTGCAGGCCTCGCTGCCGGAGGGCATGCAGCTGCAGATCAATGTCGATTTCACGCAATTCGTGGAGGATGCGGTCCGCGCCACCGAGCACGAATTGCTGGCCGCCGCGCTTTTCACGGCGCTGATCTGTTTTCTATTCCTTGGGACGTTCAGCTCCGGCTTCAACATCCTCCTCTCGATCCCGACCTCGGTCATCGGCAGCTTCACCATTCTCTACTTCAGCGGCTTCACGCTGAACACCTTTACGCTGCTGGCGCTCGCGCTGGCGATCGGGATCGTCGTGGACGATTCGATCATGGTGCTGGAAAACGTGGTGCGTCATTTCCAGCAGGGCAAGGACCGCGTGCACGCGGCGCTGGAAGGAACGCGCGAAGTGACCTTCGCCGCCACGGCGGCCAGCCTCGCGGTCATCGCGATCTTCCTGCCGGTTGCGTTCATGCAGGGCGTGATCGGCAAGTTCTTTTTCCAGTTCGGGATCACCGTCACCGCCGCCGTCGCGCTATCGCTGCTGGAGGCGTTGACGCTCACGCCAATGCGGCTGTCGCAAATGCTGGTGCGGCGAGCCGAGCCGACCCGCCTCGAGCGTGCGGCCAACACGTTCTTCGCCGGCTGGGCCCGGCGGTACCGGCGGACGCTGGAATTCGCGCTGCGTTTCCGCTGGGTTGTGCTCGCCGCCAGCGCCCTGCTGTTTGGCGGATCGCTGCTGCTGGCGTCCCAGTTGCGCCGCGAATTCGTGCCGCCGGTGGACAGCAGCTTCCTTCGCATGGGCATCCAACTGCCGGTGGGCAGTTCGCTGGCGGTCGCCGACGAGCGCACCCGCGAAATCGAGGCGTACCTGAAGAGCCGTCCCGAAGTGCTGCGTTACTTCGTCGCCGTGGGTGGCATCAACGGCGTGCCCAACCAGTCGTTCGCCGCGGTTACACTCGTACCGCCGGACCAGCGCGGAAAGACACAAGGCGAGTTGATCCAGGAATTCCGGCGGGACCTCGCGGGCAAGGTGGCCGGGGCGCGCATCTCCTTTTCCGATCTCTCCACCCGGGGCTTGACGCCGCGCCGAAGCCAGCCGGTTGAGTTCAACCTGCGGGGCGCCGACTATGCCAAGCTGGATGAAACCGCACGCGAGATCATGCGCCGGCTCGACGCCACCGGTCTGGTGGTGGACCTCGACACCAATTTCCGGGCCGGCATGCCGGAGGTGCGCATCGTGCCCGATCGCGCGGCTGCGGCGGCGCGGGGTGTCAGCATGGAGAACATCGCCCGCACGATCAACGCCGCGATCGGAGGCGTGCGCGAGGGCAAATTCACGCGGGAAGGCCGCAGGTACGATGTGCGGCTTCGCCTCGAAGCCGGCGAACGGCTCAGCGAAGCGGATATCGGACGCCTGCGCGTGCGCACCGCCTATGGCGAATTGATCCCGCTGACTGATGTGGTCCAGTTGGAGACGGTCAACACCCTGCAGACGATCAGCCGCGTCAACCGGCAGCGCGCCATCTCGGTGACGGCGAACCTGGCGGATGGCGCCTCGCAGGCGGCGGCGCTTGAGCAGGCCCGGCGCATCGCGGAGGAGGTGCTTCCGCCGGGATATACATTCAACTTCGAGGGCGGGGCGCGCACGTTCCAGGAGTCGTTCGACAGTCTCGCCTTTGCCTTCGTGCTCGGCCTGATCGTCGCCTACATGGTGCTGGCCTCGCAGTTCAACAGCTTCATCCATCCGTTCACGGTGCTGCTCGCCGTGCCGTTCAGCATCACCGGGGCGCTGCTCGCGCTCCGCGTCACCGACCAGTCCCTGAACCTTTACAGCGCGATTGGCGTGATCCTGCTCATGGGCATCGCGAAAAAGAACTCGATCCTGCTGGTGGAATTCGCCAACCAGCAGCGCGAGCAGGGGCTTTCCGTGCGCGACGCCCTGCTCACCGCCGGGCCCATCCGCCTGCGCCCCATCCTGATGACCAGCATGGCCACGCTCACCGCCGCGCTGCCGCTGGCCCTTGGTCTCGGGGCCGGTGCGGAGACGCGGCAGCCGATGGCGATCGCGGTGCTGGGCGGCCTTGTGATTTCGACCGCGTTTACCCTCGTGGTCGTGCCCTGCGCCTACAGCCTGCTGGCGCGTTTCGAGCGCAAGGCGCCTGTGGTTCACCATCCGCCAGCCGGCGAAGCGATGCCGCCGCCTGCGACGCCCGGTCCGCCCGCAGCGGTTTAGGCTGCGGACGCGTTCAGGGCGATGGCTGCTCCATCCGCAATTCCTTCACCGCCGCCCCGGCGCCGGCGAACTGGACGTCCATGCTGAGGTAGGGTGTCGTGGGCTCCTGGCCCGGCGGGACATAGGCCGGCACATGCTCGCCCTTGTTGCCGAGGTGATGCAGGTAGCGGTAGAGCGCGCGCGCGTCGGGCTCCGCGAGGGAGTTCACGCTGTACCACGGCATCGGGGGCATGTCCTTGCGCACACGCAACAGCGCGACCCATTCATCCTCGCTCATTTCGTGCACGCGTTTGCGCAGGTTCGACGCATAGGTCGTTCCCCACGGGCCGCGCCAGCCGAGCGGCACGCCGGTCATCCACTCGTGCTCCGGCACCTGTCCCGGCGCCTGCATGAACCCGGGGGTGTGGCAGTCATTGCACCCGCCCACTTGCACGAGATAGCGTCCCCGCGCAATTTCGTTCACAGCGGCCGGCGGCGCCGTCTTTTCGGCCGGGAGCGGTTCCTTCTCCTCCATCAGGTTCACGCCCGCAGCGCCGAGCAGTACCCCCGCGCCCAAGCACAATCCCACGCGCATCAACTCCTTCATCACGAACCTCCTTTTTGCTTCCCCAAGCGGTGTCCATCATACGATCGCGCCCGCACGCCGCAACTTCTGATTGGCTCCGGGTGGGCGGGAAAGACGTTGACACTGCGGGCGCCGGGGCGCGAATCTGCGTGCGCCATGTCGACCACCATCCATGTCGCGCTGGGCGCTCGCAGCTATCCGATTCACATCGCGGCGGGCGGGCTTTCGCGCGTCGGGGAATGGATGCGCGCCGTTGCGCCCGGGAAACGCGTGCTGCTCGTGGCCGATGCCGCGGTGGATGCGCTGTACGGCGAGCCGGTGGCCGCCTCGCTGGCGCGCGCGGGTTACCGGGTGGCGCGCGCCCGCGTGCCCTCCGGCGAAACCTCCAAGTCCTCCGAGCAACTGGTCGCGTTGTATGCCCGATGCGTCGAGGCGGGGCTGGATCGTTCCTCCGCCATCGTCGCGCTGGGCGGCGGCGTGGTGGGCGATCTCGCGGGCTATGCGGCTGCGACGTATCTGCGCGGCATCCGTCTGGTCCAGGTCCCGACGACCCTGCTGGCGATGGTCGACAGCTCCATTGGCGGGAAAACGGGCATCAACCTGCCGCACGGGAAGAACCTGGTCGGCTCGTTCCATCAGCCGGTGCTGGTCGTTTGCGATCCGGACGCTCTTCGCTCGCTGCCCGCGCGGGAGCGCGCCGCCGGGCTCGCGGAGGTCATCAAATACGGCGTCATTCGCGACGCGGCACTCTTCGCGTTTCTCGAACAGCAGCTTCCGCGCATCCAGGCGGGCGAGTCCGCGGCGCAGGAACATGTGATCGCGCGCAGTTGCGCGATCAAGGCGGAGGTCGTGGCGGCGGACGAACACGAGTCCGGCGAGCGCGCGATCCTGAATTTCGGCCACACGCTGGCGCACGCGATTGAAAACGTCGCGGGCTACGGTTCCTATCTGCACGGGGAGGCGGTCGGCATCGGCATGGTGTACGCCGCTGAACTTTCGGTCCGCCTGAAGGGGTTTCCGGTCCCTGATGCCGCGCGGATTCAGGCGCTCGTGGCGCGCGCCGGATTGCCGGTGCGCGCGCCGGAGCTGGCGTGGCCGGCACTTCGCCGGGCGATGGGTGTCGACAAGAAGAGCGCGGATGGCACGCCGCGCTTCGTGCTGGCGGAGGCGATCGGCCGCGTGGCCTACGGATGCACCGTCACCGAGTCCGCGCTCGAGGAGGTCTGGCATGCCCGGTGTCAATGAGGCGATTGTCCGCGATTATTTCGAGTCCCTCGGCTTCCTCGTGCAGCAGCCGCACAAGTATGTCGTGATGGCCCGTTCGAAGATGCCCGAGGAGGAGGTCGACTTCCTGGTGATCAATCCGAGGGCCGCCGGCGCGGCGCCCTCCATCCCGGAGTCGCCCTTGATTTCGGGCAAGGAGTTGCTCGCTGTGCCGCGCGCCGTGGTGAGCGTGCGCGGGTGGCACACCGACCGGGTCAGTCCCGCGATGCTGAAGCTGTCGCCGGAGTTGGTGCGCTTCGCGCAGGAACCGGCGCTGCGCCGCGCGCGCGAGTGCGTGGGCGACGGCCCCCTGTTGAAAATCCTGTGCCTGCCGGAATTGCCCGCCTCGCCCGCGCTGCGGCGGCGCGCGCTGGAGTTGTTGCGCGAAAAGGGCGTGGACGCGGTCCTGCTGTTCCCGACGATGCTGCGCGAACTCATCCGCACGGTGGAGACGAGCAAGAATTACGAGAAGTCCGATGTGTTGCAGACGCTGCGCATCCTCAAGAACTATGACCTGCTGCGCGACGAACAGCTCGAACTGTTCCGCCGCGCGCCGCGCCGCAAGCGGGACGACGGGGGCGCGGAGCCGGCATGACCCGGCGCGAGGCATACATCGCGCTCAACATGATCGACGCGCTCGGCCCGGTGCGCGTGCGCAATCTCATCGCGGCCCTGGGCGCTCCGGAAGCCGTCTGGGAGGCGGGCGAATCCGACCTGCGCCGGGCGGAAGGCATCGGCGCGGAGGTCGCGCGCCGCATCCTCGCGCAGCGTGGGGAGGTGGATCCGGCGGCGGAGGAGGCCCGCGCGCGGCAGGCCGGCGCGCGGATCGTGACGCGCGATGATGCGGAGTATCCCGCGTTGCTGTCGGAAATTTATGATCCACCGCTCGTGCTCTACATCCGCGGCGAACTGGTGAAGGCGGACCGCAACGCCATTGCGGTCGTCGGCACGCGGCATGCGACGCACTACGGGCTGAGCGTGACGGACCGGTTGTCGTACCAACTCGCGAAGACCGGCTTCACCGTGGTCAGCGGCCTGGCGCGCGGCATCGACACCGCGGCGCACCGCGCGGCGCTGAAGGGCGGGGGGCGCACGATCGCCGTGCTGGGCAGCGCCATCGACCGCCTCTATCCGGAGGAGAACGCCGCGCTCGCGGATGAAATCGCGGCGAGCGGCGCGGTGATCAGCGAGTACACCATGGGGCGCGAGCCGGACCGGACGACGTTTCCGTACCGGAACCGCGTGGTCAGCGGGTTGAGCATGGGCATCGTGGTTGTGGAGGCGGGCGTGAAGAGCGGGGCGGTGATCACCGCGACCGGCGCATTGGAGCAGGGGCGCAGCGTGTTCGCCGTTCCGGGTCGCGTGGACATGCCGTCGGCGCGCGGCACGCACATGCTCATCAAGCAGGGCGCGCGCCTGTGCGAGGGCATCGACGATATTTTGCAGGAGTTCGAAATGCTCCTGCCCGAGGCGCGCAAGAAGGCGGCGGACACGATGCCGCGCCGGCCCGACGTACCCCTGGCGGACGACGAGCAGGCGGTTGTCAAAGTGCTTTGGAAGGGCGCGCTGGACGTGGATTCGCTCGCGCGCGAGGCGAATCTAAACAGCGCGCAACTGAGTTCTTTGCTGCTCGGCCTCGAGATGAAACGCGTCATCCGCATCCTGCCGGGCCGCGTCGTCGAACTGCGCGAGGACTTGCAGCCCGGTGGATGAAACCATTGACACCGGCGCGCTTTTCGGGTTTCCAATTCGGGCCGTATGAAAAATCTGGTCATCGTCGAGTCCCCTGCCAAGGCCAAGACCATCAACAAGATCCTCGGAAAGGATTTTGTGGTGAAGGCCTCGATGGGGCATGTCCGCGACCTGCCCGAGAAGGAGCTGGGCGTTGACCTGGAGAAGCAGTTCAAGCCGAAGTATGTCGCGATCAAGACGCGCGAGAAGGTGCTCAAGGAGCTGAAGGGTCTCGCGCGCGAAGCCGAGCAGATCTATCTCGCGCCCGACCCGGACCGGGAAGGGGAGGCGATCGCCTGGCACCTCAAGGAGGCGCTGACGGACAAAAAGGCGCCGAAACCCTTTGTCCGCGTGACCTACAACGAAATCACCGCGCCCGCGATTCGCAAGGCCTTTTCCGAGCCGCGTGACATTGACCAGCCGAAGGTCGATTCGCAGCAGGCGCGCCGCATCCTCGACCGCATCGTCGGCTACAAGGTGAGCCCGCTGCTGTGGCGCAGGATTCGCGGCGCCTCGAGCGCGGGGCGCGTGCAGTCGGTGGCGCTGCGACTGGTCTGCGAACGCGAGCGCACGATCCTCGACTTCAAGCCGGAGGAATACTGGATCCTCGGCGCGCGTGTCCGGAAGCTGGTGGACCCGCGGGATGCGTTTTCGATCACGCTGGCGAAGATCAACGGCGAAAAGGCGGTGATTTCGTCCGGCGACCAGGCGCAGCGGATCCACGCCGACCTCGAGGGTCGCGCGCTGCGCGTGTCGGCCATCATCCGCCGCGAGATCAACCGGCGCGCGCCGCCAGCGTTCATCACCAGCACGCTGCAGCAGGCGGCGTCGAGCCGGCTCGGGTACACCCCGAAGCGCACGATGCAGCTCGCGCAGAAGCTTTACGAAGGCCGTGATTTTGGCGACGGGCCGGTGGGTCTCATCACATATATGCGCACCGACTCGGTCGCCCTGTCGCCGGTGGCGATCCAGGCCGTGCGCGAGTTCATCGACAAGACCTTCGGGCGCGACTACGTGCCCGATCAGCCGAATTTCTACCGCGTGAAGGCGGACGCGCAGGCGGCGCACGAGGCCATCCGGCCGACGGATGTCTTCCGCACACCGGAGCAGGTGGCGGGGCACTTGGAGCCGGACGAGTTGAAACTGTACCAGTTGATTTGGGAACGGTTTGTCGCCTGCCAGATGGCGTCGGCGAAGATTGCGCAACGCACGGCGGAGTTCGAGGCCGTGCCGCCCGCCGGCCGCGACACCACGTATCTTTTCCGCGCGACGACGTCGGACGTTCTGTTCCCCGGCTATATGCGCGTGGCGGGCATCGAGGAGGAGCGGCGCGCCGAGCGGAAGAAGGGCGAGGAGGAAGAGGAGGAGCCGGAGGTCAAGCTGCCGCCACTCGACGAGGGCGAGACGGTGGAGAAGCTGGAGTGGACGGGCGACCGCAAGGAAACGCAGCCGCCGCCGCGCTACACGGAGGCCTCGCTGGTTAAGGCGCTGGAGGAAAACGGGGTGGGGCGCCCCAGCACCTACGCGTCGATCATCTCCACCATCGTGGACCGTCATTATGTGGAGAAGGACAAGCGCGCGCTGAAACCCACGCGCGTCGGCTTCCAGGTGAACGATTTCCTCGTGCATCATCTGCCCGAGTTGTTCGACATCCAGTTCACCGCACGCATGGAGGAGACACTCGACCAGATCGAGGAGGGCAAGGTCACCTGGGTGTCCATGCTGGGCGATTTTTACGGTTCCTTCCAGAATTGGGTCGAAAAGGCGAAAGGTCCGCCCGCCGACATGGGCCAGGTGAACGGCTTGCTGGAGATGCTGGCCGGCGTGCGCGAGTGGGCGCCGGCGACGAAGCGCGGCAAGCGGACCTACAGCGACGAGGCCTTTGTGCAGTCCGTGCGCGAGCAGATTGCGGAGGGCGAGAAGCCGATCACCGAGCGCCAGCTTGAAGCGCTGCTCAAACTGGCGGGGCGTTACAAGGAGCAGATCGCCGATTTCGACGGATGGGCCGCGAAATTGAATTTGCAGAGCCAGCTGGCCGAGCAGGCGCGCGCCGCCGAGCCGCCGGACGAGGCGATGAAGGAAAAAATCCAGGCGCTCGCCGCGGTTCCGTTCGATCCGCCGCGCGAGGTGCGCAAGCGCGTCTACGACGACCGCATTTTCTATGGCTCGTTGCGCGACCAGGTGGAGTCCGGCCGCCGCCTCACCGACAACCAGTCGCACCACCTGGACCGCCTGCTGCAAAAATATGCCGGGCATGTTTCCGACTATGACGCGCGCGCTGCGCGCTGGGGCCTGAACACGGAAGCTGTCGCGGCCGCGGACCCCGCGACCGGGCCGCTGGTGGAACTGGCGCGCTCCATTAAGGACTGGAAGGCGCCTGTTCAACGCGGGAAGCGCGTGTGGGACGACCGTGAATTCGTCGACTCGCTGTCGCGCCAGTTCGAGGGCAAGAAATCGCTGTCGCCACGCCAGGTCATGGCGCTGAAGAAGCTGTTGCGCCGCTATGCGGAGCAGGTGCCGGACTATGCGGCGCGGGCAACGGAGCTGGGGCTGTTGCCGCGCACGGCTGCGCGGCGCGGCGGGCCCGCTGAAGCGGAATGAGCACGGACGCCCCACCGCTGGAAAATGACCCGGCGCTGGAGCAGTTCCTGCGCTACCTGGAAGGCGAGAAGAACGCCTCTCCGCACACCATCAGCAACTACCTGATGGATATACGCCAGTTCATCCTCCAGCAGTGGGGCGAGCAGGCGCGTCCCCCGTTCGCATGGCGCGAGATTGACCGTTTTGCGGGCCGCCGGTTCCTGGCAGGCTTCCAGAAGAGCGGGAGCACGCCCGCGACCACGCGGCGCAAATTATCCGCGATGCGCTCCTTCTTCCGCTTTCTGGTTCGCGAGGAGCGGGTGAAGGTCAATCCCTTCGCGGGCCTCGCGTTGCCGCGGCGCGAGCGGAAGCTGCCATCGGTCTTCTCCATCGACGAGGTGGGGCGCCTGCTTGCCGCCCCGCTCGCGGAACGGGAAGGCGGGCGCACCACGCCATTCTCCGCGTGCGCCCGGCTGCGGGATGCTGCGATTCTTGAGTTGATCTACAGCACGGGCATGCGGCTCAGCGAGGCCACGGGCTTGCGCGAGGAGCAGGTGGATTTGCTGTCCGGCCTGGTTCGCGTGCGCGGCAAGGGCCGGAAGGAGCGGATGTGTCCGCTGGGGCGCCCGGCGTTGCGGGCGCTCCGCGCCTACCTCGAAGCCCGCGACGCCTTCCTTGCGACCGTCGGCCGCGCGCGCCGCCAGGCGCCGGTGTTCATCAATAAATCGGGCGGTCCGCTCACCCCGCGCTCCGTCGAACGGATGATGAAAACGCATCTGCGGGCGGCCGGCTTGAATGCCGCGAAATCCCCGCATGCGCTGCGCCACAGCTTCGCGACGCACCTGCTCAACGCCGGGGCGGACCTCCGCAGTGTCCAGGAATTGCTGGGTCACGCCAGTCTTTCGACGACGCAGATCTACACCCATGTCTCCATCGAACGCCTGAAGGACGTCTACGAGCGCGCCCATCCCCGCGCCCGGCTGTAAAGCCGTGTTGACAAGCGGGAGGTGAGTAAGGGACGTTCCCCGCCTGCCATGGCTTGGATTTTCTACAACATTCTCTTCGTCATCGGGTTCACGCTGATGCTGCCGCGCTTCCTGGTTCGCATGGCGCGGCGCGGGGGCTATCGCAAGGATTTCGAGCAGCGCTTCGGGCGCTATCAGCCGGACGTTGAGGATCGCCTCGCCGAGGGCGGCCGGATCTGGGTGCACGCGGTGAGCGTCGGCGAACTCTTTGTCGCGCTTCGCCTGATGCGGGAGTGGCGCGAGCGCCGGCCCGGTCTGCGGTTTGTCCTCACGACGACGACGTCCACCGGCCACGCCCTCGCGCGCAAGGAACTGCCGCCGGAGGATGTGTTGCTGTACTTCCCGCTGGACCTCCCGTTCATCATGCGGCGTGTGCTCGACCTGATCCGGCCCAAGGCGATTGTGCTGGTCGAATTGGAGTTGTGGCCGAATCTCATTCGCCTGGCGCATGAGCGCGCGATCCCGGTGATGCTGGTCAACGGCCGCGTGTCGGATCACTCCTTCGGCGGCTACCAGAAACTGCGAATCTTCACGCGCCGCGTGCTGCCGATGGTCGATTTGTTTTGCGTACAGACCCGGCTGGACGGCGAGCGGCTGGCGGCGCTGGGCGCTCCCGCGAACCGGGTGCGCCTGCTCGGCTCGGCGAAGTACGATGTCGCGGAGGCCAGCGATGGCGGCGCGGCCGCGGCGCAGGAGCTGCTGCGCGCGGCGCTGATCACCGAGCAGCACCGGATCCTGCTGGGCGGTTCGACCTGGCCGGGTGAGGAGGATGCGCTGCTGGATGTGTACAAGGGCATGAAGACCCGCCACCGCAACCTCGTCCTGGTCCTTGCGCCGAGGCATGTGGAGCGGGCGGCGGATGTCGTGCGGCAAATCCGGGAGCACGCGATGACGTTCGTGCGCCGCTCGGAACTGGCCAAGGCGCCGCCGCGCACGATGCCGCAGGTGTTCCTGCTGGATACGACGGGTGAATTGAAGAACTTCTACGCCTGCGCGGATGTGATTTTTGTCGGCAAGAGCCTCACCCAGCACGGCGGGCAGAATCCGATCGAGCCCGCGATGTATGGCAAAGCCATCGTGTGCGGCCCGCACATGGAAAATTTCCGCGGGGTCGTCGAGGATTTCCGCCGGGCCGACGCGATGGTGCAGGTGCCCGATTTGCAGAACCTGCGCCGTGCGGTGGATGAGCTGCTGGCCAACCAGAGCCGGCGCACCGCCATGGGCCAGCGCGCCGCGCATCTCGTGCAGGAGAAAAAGGGCGCCGTGGCGCGCACGCTGGATCTGCTCGATCTCGTGCTGGATGCCGATGCGCCCACCGAGGACGTCGCGGGAGCGGATGCGGATGAGTGAGCGTGCGGGCGCCCGGACCGTCCTCTATGAGGGACGCTGGCTGCGTCTCGTGCAGCGCGACCAATGGGAATTCATCGAGCACCTGCGCTCGCACGGCGTGGTGGTCATCGTCGCGGCAACACCCGCCGGCGCGATTGTGCTGGTGGAGCAGCACCGCGTGCCGCTGGGCCGCTCCGTGATTGAACTGCCCGCGGGATTGGTCGAGCAAGCGGAAGCCGCCGAGCACGCCCTCGAAACCGCCGCCCGCCGTGAACTGCTGGAGGAGACCGGCTACGCCGCCGGGCGGATGACGAAGCTGATGTCCGGGCCGTACTCGCCCGGACGCTCGGGCGATTTGTATCACTTTTTCCTCGCCTCGGATCTGGTCCGCGCGGGCGAGGGCGGAGGCGTGGCGCACGAGCAGGAGTCGATCATCGTGCACGAGGTGCCGCTGGCCGGCGCCGATGCCTGGCTGGAGGCGCGCCTGCGCGAGGGGCGGTTGGTCGACCCCAAGGTCTTCGCCGGTCTTCACTTCCTGCGCCGCGCGGGCGCGGTGTGACGCGCCACGCTTGCCCGCCGCGCGCATCCCATGTAGCGTCTCGGCCTGCATGAATCCGACTTCCAGCATCACGACAAAAGTGGGCGACCGCGGAACCACCTTTCTTTTCTCCGGCGAAGAGGTGCCCAAGGATTCGCTGCGCACGATGGCCTATGGCGACCTCGATGAACTGGTGAGCGTGCTGGGCGTCGCGCGCTGCCATGTGTCGCGCGAGGACGTGCGCCAGGAGATTCTCGTGCTGCAGCGCGACCTGTTTACCGTGGGCGCGGAACTGGCGACGGCGCTCGATCACGCGGGGCTCCTGAAGCAACGCATCACGGAAGAGGAGCTGCAATCGTTTGAAGCGCGGCGCGATGCGCTGGAGCGGCGGATCAAGATGCCGGACGGGTTTATCATCCCCGGCGGCAGTGGGTCGCCCGGTTCCGCGCACCTCGACCACGCGCGGACCATCGCGCGGCGGGTGGAGCGACGGACCGTAAGCCTCGCGCGCGCGAACCTGATCGACAACCCGCACCTGCTCGTCTGGCTCAATCGTGTTTCGGATTACCTCTGGCTGCTGGCGCGCCTGGAGGAGGGGGAGTCGCTTTCCTTGCGCGCCGTCCGCCGCCAGAAGGAGTCGTCCTCATGAAGACCGCGTCACGCGTTGCCGCGCCCCGTCCGTCGACCGGCCCGCGCCTGGCGGCCTATACCACATTCCGCCTTGGCGGACCGTGCCGCGGATTGGTCACCTGCGCCACGCGCGCGGAATTGCGGCGGGCCATCGAGGCGCTCGGCGAGGTGGGCGAGTCCTTTGTGTTGATCGGCGGCGGCTCCAACCTGCTCGTCAGCGATGCGGGCGTGGATCGGCAGGTCATCCGGTATTTCAGCGAGAAGCCGCTCGTCGCCCGCCAGGGCAACGAGGTGGTCGTGCAGGCCTCGACCCGGCTGGACGACCTGGCGGCGTTTGTCATCCAGGAGGGGCTCGACGGCCTGCAGAGTTGCGCGGGCATCCCGGGCACCGTGGGCGGAGCGATCGTCGGCAATGCCGGCGCGTTCGGGGAGCAAATCGGCGACAAGCTCGTCTCCATTGTGGCGATGGATCCGCAGGGGACGGAGCGCGAGATGACCGCGGACGAGCTGGGTTTTGGCTATCGCACCTCGCGTCTGGCCGGCACGGACACGATCGTTGTTTCCGCGCGCCTGCGCCTGCGCCCAGGCGATCGAGAGCGTATGCGCCAGCGTCGCCAGGAAATCCTCGCGCTGCGCAGCAGCAAGCATCCCGACTGGCAGCGGATCCCGACGGCGGGCAGTTTTTTCAAGAACATCGAACCCACCTCGAAAGCGGGCCGCCGCCAGGCGGCGGGCTGGTACCTCGAACAGGCGGGCGCGAAGATGCTGCGCGTCGGCGGGGCGCGCACCTATGACAAGCACGCGAACATCATCATCGCTGAGCGCGGGTGCACGGCGGCCGATGTGCTGGAGCTGTCGCGGCAGATGGCCCAGCTCGTGCAGGAGAAGTTCGGCATCGCCTTGCAGCGTGAAGTGAGGCTGCTGGGGGATTGGCCCGCGTAGGCGCGCGCATGAAGCCGTTCGTTGAACTGCGCCGCGTGGTCTCGAAACGCGCGTACGGCCCCGACATCGTGGCGCTGGAGGTGGAGCGGCACGAGATGCCCTTCACGCCCGGCGACTGCATGGCGCTCTATTCCGCCGAGGGTCGTGTGTCGCGTCCGTACAGCCTGGCTTCCGGCACGGATGAACCGCACCTTCGCTTTCTCATCCGGCGAATGCCCGGCGGGGACGTGAGCCCGTATCTCTGCGGGAGCCAGCCCGGCGATCTCGTGCGCGTAAGTCCGCCGTTCGGTTGGTTCCGACCGGGCGCGAACGCCGCGCAGCGTCCGTTCGTCTTCCTTGCGACCGGCACGGGTATCGCGCCGTTCTTTGCCTACCTGCGCAGTCCCGGCGCGCGGCGGCCGGCGGCCTTGTGGTACGGATGCCGCCAGGCGGCGGATGTGATTGAGGCGGACTGGCTGGCGACACACGGCGGCGCGCGGATCTTCGTCTCGCGCGAGCGGGCGGCGGGGTTCCACCAGGGCCGCCTCACCGACCAACTCGACGCATTGCCGGCCGGGGACCTGGATTATTACCTCTGCGGACTCGACGCGATGATCGACGACGTCACGCGTTTCCTGCAGGCGCGCGGCGTGCCGCTTCCGCGGATTCATCGCGAGTGTTTTTTCAACGCGCCGGTGGAACCCTGATCGGGACGACGTCGCCATGTGGACGCAGGCATACGAGGGGTTGAACGTCCACCAGATTCCCAGCGGGACGAACGTGTACTATGTGCTGGCGCGAAACGGCGCGGCGCTGGTTGTTGATCCGCCGGAATCCGGTCCGGTGCGGACGTTGCTCGCACGGCGCGGCCTGCGCCTGACGCGGGTGCTCATTACCCACGGCGACCCTGACCATATCAATGGCGTCGCGGCGCTCTGCGGAGGTGGCGAGCCGCTGGTCATGGCCCCGGAGGGGATCGTTCTTCCCGTGCCGTTTACGCCAGCGAGGGAAGGTTGCTGCCTGTCATGGGAGGGGCTGAGGATTGAGCCGCTCGACACGCCCGGTCATCGCGCCCGGCACGTGGCGTATCACCTCGCGCATCCGGCGCCCAGACTGCTCTTTTCCGGCGACACGTTGTTCGCCGGAGGGTGCGGGCGGCTCAATGGATTGCCGCCGGAACTGATGTATGCCTCCTTGCGGAAGCTCGCGGCACTTCCGGCGGAGACGCACGTGTATGGAGGCCATGACTATCTGGAGGACAATCTGGACTTCGCCCTGACCGTGGAACCGGAACTTCCGGCGCTCCATGCGCGGATCTCGGAGGTTCGCGAGCGCAAGCGGCGCAACCTGCCGGTCCTGCCGGGCACCATCGGAATGGAGCGGGCGACGAATCCCTTCCTGCTCGCCCCCGATCTTGCCGTCTTCGCCGCCCGTAGACGGGCGAAGGATTCGTTTTAGCCTCACCTTTTCCTGCTGTTCCGCGCGGTCGCGCCGACTATACTCCCGCCCCATGAACATGATTCAACTGGGACCGCGCCAGCAGCAGGTGGTGGCTGCCGCGCTTACGCTGCTGGGTCTGGCGGCGATCGTCTCGTTGTTGTACCTCATGTTTTCAGGCTTGGCCCGGTTTGTCGCGGCGTTTTCGCCGGTGCTGACGCCACTGGCCGTCGCGGCGATCCTCGCGGTGATCCTGCGCCCGTATTACCTCTGGTTGTTGCGCCGCGTGCGTTTTCCCTCGCTGGCTGTCGCCGGGGTCTTCCTGTCGTTGCTGCTGCCGATCGGCGGCGTCCTGTGGTTTTTCGGCGCGGTGATTGTGGATCAGGTGCGCGGCTTGCTGGAGAACCTGCCCCGCTGGATCGAGGCGGTCTCGCAGCGCATCGAGGCCGTGATGCCGCAGTTGAGCGAATTGTGGGCCGAGCGCGGCGACACCGTGAAGGACCAGCTCAAGGAGCGGGGCGGCTGGCTGGCCCAACAACTCGGCCTGCTGCTTAAACGGGTCATGAGCGCGGGCTTCGGCGTCTTCCAGGTGCTCGGCGGCCTGTTGAGCTGGATCGTGCTTCCCGTCTACCTGGTCTTCCTGCTGACGGCCCGCCCGGTCTCGGTGAACCGCATCGACAACATCCTGCCCTTCCTTAAGGAAGGGACGCGTGAGGATGTCGTCTATCTGGCGCGCGAGTTTGTCGGCATCATGGTCGCGTTCTTTCGCGGCCAGTTCGTCATCGCGGCGGCGCAGGGCGTGCTTTATGGCATCGGCTTCGGCCTCGCGGGGCTCCAATACGGCGTGGCCATCGGACTGACGCTCGGCTTCCTCAACATCATCCCGTACCTCGGCAACATCCTTGGCTTGGGCGTGGCCCTGCCACTCGCATATTTCCAGGCGGACGGGGGATGGGGCCTCGTGGCTGCGGTGCTCGTGGTGTTCACGATCACGCAGTGCATCGAGGCGTATATCCTGACGCCGCGCATCATGGGCCAGCGCACCGGCCTGCACCCGATGGCGGTGATCTTCGCGCTGTTCTTCTGGGGCACCGCGTTCGGCGGGCTGCTCGGCATGATCCTCGGCATCCCGCTGACCGCCTTTCTCGTTGTGTTCTGGCGCCTGCTCAAAGCAAAGTACATCCGGGAAGTCATTTGATCGGAGTTCGCGATGACCAAATCCAAAATCATTGCGTTGGTGTTGCTCGGCCTGATGGCGGTGCTGTGTGTCGTGAACCGGGGGTTCGGCGACGGGGTGGGTGTTGATCTGTTGGTGGACACGGTGCGCCTCTCCAAATCGATGCTGATGCTGGCCTGCACGGCGGTGGGCGTCGTGGTGGGCGTCTTGTTGAAATAACATGAGTGGATTCCAGCCATCCTCCCGGTTGAACACACTGCTGGCCCGCGGTGTCCGCATGCCGCATCCAGCGTCGGTGCATATCGACGACACGATTGTGCCCGAACGCATTGCCGCGGATGTAACGATCCATCCGGGCTGCCGACTCAGCGGCGCGACGACGAGCGTCGGGCCGGGCAGCGTCCTTGGCGCGGAGGCGCCGCTGACGCTTGAGGACTCGCAACTCGGCGCCAACGTGGAATTGAAGGGCGGCTTCGTGTCGGGCGCCGTCCTGCTCGATGGCGCGAACCTGGGCAGCGGGGCGCATGTGCGTCCGGGCACGCTGCTGGAGGAGGAGGCCGGCGGCGCGCACACGGTCGGTCTCAAGCAGACGATCCTCATGCCCTACGTCACGCTGGGCAGCCTGATTAATTTCTGCGACATCCTGATGGCCGGCGGAACGAGCCGGAAGAACCACAGCGAGGTCGGTTCCTCCTTCATTCATTTCAATTTCACGCCGCATCAGGACAAGGCCACCGCCTCCCTCATCGGCGACGTGCCGCGCGGGGTCTTTCTCGACCAGCCGCCGGTGTTCCTCGGCGGCCAGGGCGGGTTGGTCGGCCCCGTACGCGTGGGTTTCGGGTGCGTGACGCCCGCGGGCAGTGTGTGGCGTGGCGATGCGCCGGGCGACGGGTTGCTCCTGCGTTCACCGGACGTGGCGCCGGGAACGCGGCCGTACCAGCTTGGCGCCTACCGCGGCGCGATGCGGATCTGGCGCAACAACGTGGAGTATCTCGGCAATCTCCACGCGCTGTGCGCGTGGTACCGGCATGTGCGCATCCACTTCATGACCGGCATTTATGCGCAGTTCTGTCTCGAGGGCGCGATGCGGCAGCTCGACGCCGCGCGGGCGGAACGGATGAAGCGGCTGGAGGAGTGGCTGAGGAAATTGAAGCACTCCGCGGACCTGTTGCGCGCCCGGGAAGACGCGGCGTCGCAGGCGGAACGCGCAGCGCAGCGCCAGTTGCTCGAACGCGGTCCCTCCGCGCTGGAACGGCTGCGCGAGGCGGGCGATGCGCCGGCCGAACGCGAGGCTTTCCTCGCGGCCCTGCGCGAGGCCGGGCCTGGCGGAAGCTACCTCGAGCGGATGCCCGCGCTGCCGGACGCGGCTAAGGGATTGGGTGTGGCGTGGCTTCGCGGCGTGGTGGAACACGCGGTGCGCGCGGGCGCGATGGATTGAGGAGATTCAGACGATGGGACGTTTATTCGGAACGGATGGCGTGCGCGGCGTGGCGAACAAACCGCCCATGACCGCGGAAATGGTGCTCGAGATCGGGCGCGCCACCGCGCATGTCTGCAAGCATCACAAGGAACGGCGCCACACGATCGTCATCGGCAAGGACACGCGCGTCAGCGGATACATGCTGGAAAGCGCGCTCACCGCGGGCATCTGCTCGATGGGCGTGGATGTGCTGCTCGTGGGGCCGATGCCGACGCCGGGGATCGCGTTCATCACCCGCAGCATGCGCGCGGATGCCGGCATGGTGATCTCCGCGTCACACAATCCCTATCAGGACAATGGCATCAAAATCTTTTCGCGCGACGGCTACAAGCTGCCCGATGAGGAGGAGAGCGAGATCGAGGAATTGATCAGCTCCGGCCGCATCAAGGACATCCGACCCACCGCGGAGGAAATTGGCAAGGCGCGGCGCATCGACGACGCGCTGGGGCGGTACATCGTGTTCTGCAAAAACGCCTTCCCGGAAACGGCGAGCCTCGAGGGGATGAAGATCGTGCTCGATTGCGGGAACGGCGCCACCTACAAGGCCGCGCCGATCATCTTCAGCGAACTCGGCGCCGAGGTGACGGCGATTCACTGCGAGCCGAACGGCGTGAATATCAACCTCAACTGCGGCTCCCAGCACACGCATGACTTGTGTGCGAAGGTCCGCGAGCTGAAGGCCGATGTCGGGCTGGCGTTCGACGGCGATGGCGACCGGATGATCGCGGTGGACGAGAAGGGCCGCGAGTTGAGCGGCGACCACATCCTGCTCATCTGCGCGAAGGCCATGAAGGAGCAGGGTCGCTTGAAAAACAACCTCGTCGTGACGACGGTCATGGCGAACTTCGGATTTTTCGTCGCCGCGCGGAAGCTGGGCATCGAGGCGGCGGTGGCCGCGGTCGGCGACCGGTACGTGCTGGAAATGATGAAGGAGCGCCAGGCGCTCATTGGCGGCGAGTCGTCGGGCCACATGATCTTCCTGGACCACCACACGACCGGCGACGGGTTGATTTCGGCGCTGCAACTGCTCGCATGCCTGCGCGCGTCCGGCCAGCCGCTTTCGGCCCTTGCCGATGTGATGAGCGTGACGCCGCAAAAAATGATTAACGTCGATGTGAGGCACAAGCCCGACCTCGACACGATTCCGGAAGTCCGCGCGGCCATCGCGTCCGCCGAATCCGAGTTGGGCGACCAGGGGCGCGTCCTCGTGCGCTACTCCGGCACGCAGGCGATGTGCCGGGTCATGGTCGAGGGGCCGACGCGCGAGATGACAGACCGGCTGACGAAATCGATTGCCGACGTTGTGCGCCAATGCCTGGGCGTCTGACCAGCGCGGCATGCCGGTGGATCGCGGGCGGGTGGCTTCCGGCGCTGCTGCTGTGGGGGGCGCCGCATGCGGAGGCCAAGCGTGGCGACCCGTTCGACGCCGGTTTTCTGGCTTCGCGGCACGAGGATGTGCGGGGCGATACGCGTGTCAAGGCGGCGGGTCCGTTTTTCGAGTGGGCGTCTTCCACGCAGGGCCTGCGGCTCGTCGCGGTCCGTCCGTTCTACAGCGAAGTGGAAGATCCCGCGGGCGAGCGGGCGCTTCAGGATTATCTCTGGCCCGTCGCGACGCGACGGAAAATCGGCGACGAAGAACAGTCCCGCTACGGCGTCTTTTTCAACTTCAAACATGGCGAAGAACGCCCCGACCGGCGCTACCGGTTTTGGTTGCTGCCCTTCTATTTCCAGGGCCGGGATGCGGAGGGTGCGCGCTATCGCGCGGTGTTCCCGTTCGGCGGCACGATACGCGAATTCATCGGCCGCGATGAAATCTCGTTTGTCCTGTTCCCGCTGCGTTCGACCAGCGCGCTGAACGATTTGAGGACCAGCAACTGGCTCTGGCCCTTCATCTCCACGACCACCGGCGACGGGGTGGAGCGGCGGCGCGTCTTTCCGTTCTACGGGCGCTCGATCCGCGAGGGCCAGTATGACAAGCGATTCGTGCTGTGGCCGTTTTGGACCGATGTGGAATATTTCTTCGAAGGCAGCGCCGGGCGGGGCTTCATCCTGTTTCCGATCACGGGCCACATGAAATTGGAGGACCAGGAGACGTGGTGGCTGCTGCCGCCCTTGTTCCGCTACACGAAAGGCGAAAAGGGCACGCGCCTGTTCGCGCCGTGGCCGTTTGTCCAGCGCGAGACCGGGCCGGTGGACAAGCTGTACCTGTGGCCGTTGTGGGGGAACAAAAAGGTCGGCAACCATGAGCGCGATTTCTACCTCTGGCCGCTCATCTGGGACGAAACCACGCTGCGGGGCGGGGAACGCCAGGATCGGTTCATGGTTGTGCCGGTGTATTTTCATTCCACGCAGGGCATTCCCGGCGAGGCGCCGCGGGAGCGAAGTGTGAAGGTATGGCCGCTCTTTTCCTACCAGCGGTCCGGCGAGGATGCGCGGTTCCGCTCGCTGGAGCTCTGGCCGCTGGCGGACCACGGCGCGGTGGAGCGCAACTGGGCGCCGCTGTGGACCCTCTATTCGAGCGTGCGCCACGAAGGGAATGTGGATCGCGAACTCTTGTGGGGCCTGCACCGGGACCAGCGGCGCGGTGACGACAGCCGGTTCTGGTCGCTTTTCCCGATCTGGGACTGGCGTCGCTCGCCCGAGGAGCGCTCGTGGTCCATCCTTAAAGGACTCATTGGCCGCACACGCGCCGATTCCCATGTGTCGTGGCGTGTGTTATTTTTCTTCTCGTTCGGCGACATACCAGCTGAGGAGCCCACGCCATAATCACCCGCGAACCAGAATTCCTTGATCCGCCCGCAAATTTCCTGGCCGCGCTGGGTCGTCGCGTCCTGGTGTCCCTGCGAGGCGTGGGGCAGGCCGTGCTGATGAGCCTGGAGGCGCTTCTTTTTATCCCGACGGCCTTCAGCAAGCGCAGCCGGCAGGAAGTCCTTAACCAGTGTTACGTCACGGGCATCAAGAGCCTGGCGGTGATTTCCGTCGTCGCGGCGTTTACCGGCATGATTCTCGCCCTGCAAACCGGCCTGGAACTCCGGCGATTCGGGCTGCAGCAGAACATCGGAACCGCTGTCACGGTCGTGATGCTTCGCGAGATGGGACCGTTCATGACGGCGCTGATCATTGCCGCGAGCGTCGGGTCCGCAATCGCCGCGCAGGTGGGCACGATGGTGGTATCGGAAGAGGTGTCCGCGCTGGAGATCATGTCGATCAACCCGGTTCGGTTCATCGTCATGCCGCGCCTGTTCGCGTTGGCCCTCATGATGCCGCTGCTCGCGGTGTACACGAACATCCTCGGCATCCTCGGCGGGGCCGTGGTCGGGGCGACGCAACTGCAGGTATCGTTCCAGGCCTATTTCGACAACGCCCGGTTGTATGCCGAAAACAAGGACCTGTACGTCGGGTTGGTCAAGGCCTTCGTGTTCGGCGTGGTGATCGCCACCACGGCCTGCCATCAGGGCTTCTCCGCGAGCGAGGGGGCGGTCGGCGTCGGCCAGGCCACCCGGCGCACGGTCATCATCTCCTTTCTCGTGATTCTTGTGCTGGGCTACATGCTGACCCGGGTGTTTTACCGCTGATGATTCGATTTGAAAAAGTGACGAAGCGCCTTGGGCGGCGCAACGTGCTCGACGAGCTGGATATGGAAATCCGGCCCGGCGAGACCTTCGTCATTTGCGGACCCTCGGGCATGGGGAAAAGCGTCACACTCAAACACATGGTTCGCCTGCTGACGCCGGACAAGGGACGGGTCTGGGTGGGTGACGCCTGCGTGAGTGAAGCCCGTGGCCGCGACCTCGAAAAAATCCGCTCCCGCTTCGGGGTGTTGTTCCAGGGCGGCGCCCTGTTGCAGTGGCTCACGGCGGGGGAGAACGTGGCGCTCCCGCTGCGCGAGCATACGCAGATGTCCGACGAGGAAATCGAAGCGTTGGTGCGCGAAAAGCTGAGGCTGGTGGAACTCGAAGACGCCTATGACAAGGCCCCTTCAGACCTGTCGGGCGGCATGCGGAAACGCGTGGCGCTGGCGCGCGCCATCATTACGCAGCCGGAAATCATTTTGTACGACGAGCCCACATCGGGACTCGATCCCGTTACGTCACGCACCATCGACACGCTCATCGACAACCTGCGCAGGCAGTTGGGCGTGACCAGCGTGGTGGTCACCCACGACCTCCACAGCGCGCTGGCCATCGGGTCCCGGATCGCGATGCTGCACAACGGCAAGGTGGTCGAGGTTTCGGCGCCGGATGAATTTATCAAGTCAGACAACGAAGTCGTTCGCGGATTTCTCGACGCGCAGTACATTACGCGCCGGGGACATTGGGAAGAGGAGCCAACGAAATGAAACGCACGCGCGTGCAGCAGCTTTCGGTCGAAGTCGTGGTGGGCTTTTTTGTCATGATGATCCTGCTCGCACTCGGGACGTTCACCATCATCCTGAGCCAGGACAACCTCTTCTCCACGCAGCACAACCTGACCGTGGTCTTTGACCAGGTGACGGGCCTCATCAAGGGCGACAAGGTGTATGTGAAGGGCGTCGATGTCGGCCGCGTGAAGTCGCTGCAGGTCCAGCGCGACGGCGTGCATGCGCTGCTGACGATGGATTATCCGGTGGAACTGCGCGAGGACTACCGGATATCCGTCGTTCCATCCTCCGTGCTCGGCGGAAAGTTTGTCGAGATCCGGGAGGGCTCGGACGACCGCCCGCCGCTGCCCGAGGGGACGACGGTGCGCGGACAGGGCCCCGCGGATTTCATCGCGGAGTTGACCGAGGGCGTCAAAGCCGTTCGTGAATCGCTGGAGGGCGGCGGCGTGCTCGGCAACCTGGAGGAGACGATGGCGAACCTCAAGGAGCTGACCCAGCGGCTGCGCGACGGAGAAGGCACGATCGGCAAGCTGCTCACGGAGGATGCGCTCTACACGAACCTGCTCGCCGTGAGCGCCCGGCTGGAGCAGGGGCAGGGGACCCTGGGCAAACTCCTTTCGCCAGACGACACCCTCTATCAGGATCTGTCGGCGACGGTCGCGGCGCTCAAGGAAACCGCCGAGACCGTCAATCGGGGCGAGGGCACGCTCGGCAAGCTGATCAAGGATGACGGGGTGTACAAGCAGGTGGATGGGTTGATGGGTGAAATCCGCGCGGCGGTCGACGATCTGCGCGAAACGACTCCCGTGGTCTCGTTCTCCAGCATCTTTTTTGGAGCGTTCTGATCATGAGCCGCATTCACAACATGATTGCAGTGGCGCTGGTGATTTCCGTGCTGGGTGTTTCCATGCCGGTGCCCGCACGGGCCGAGTCGGGCACGATCGATTCTAATGTGACGATCGGCCTGCTGGTGGTGGTCGTGGGCGTGTTGGGCTGGGTGGCGTGGAACATGGAACGCGCCGACGAGGAGGATCAGTTCCAGTCGCGCGCGCTGCTTCCCCTGCACGTCTCGGCGGATGAGTCCGCGGCGCTTGGGTTCGTGCTGGACCCCGAGGTGCGCGGGGACGACGACACGGTCTTCACGGCCGGTCTGGCCATCGGGCGTCGCTTCTAAAGCGCCGCGCGTCGGTCAGGTGCGGTAGTTCGGCGCTTCCTTTGTGATCGTCACGTTGTGCGCGTGGCCTTCGCTTGCGCCGGCGCCGGTGATGCGGACGAATGTGCCGCGCTTCCGAAGTTCGTCAATCGTGCGGCATCCGCAGAATCCCATCGCGGATCGGAGGCCGCCGCAGAACTGCGTAAGCACCTGCTTGACGGTGCCGGCAAACGGAACCATGCCTTCGATGCCCTGCGGCACGAGATCTTCCTGCGCGACATCGGCCACGCCGTAGCGTTCGCGGCTGCCGCGGTTGGTCTGCATCGCGCCGAGGCTGCCCATGCCGCGGTAAACGACGAACTGGCGGCCCTGGTACAGGATTTTCTCGCCGGGGCTCTCCTCGGTGCCCGCGAGGCGCGAACCCATCATGACGGAACTCGCGCCAGCCACGAGCGCCTTGGTTACATCGCCTGAATACCGGATACCGCCATCCGCGACGACCGGGATGGAATCCTGCAGCGCGTGCGCGCACTCATAGATGGCGCTGATCTGCGGGACGCCGACGCCGGTGACCACGCGCGTGGTGCAGATGGAACCGGGTCCGATGCCGACCTTCACCGCGTCCGCCCCCGCGTCGCGCAGGGCGATCGCGGCCTCGCCGGTGACGATGTTGCCGGCGATGACATCGATGTTTGGATAGTTCGACTTGATCCAGCGCGTCATCTCGATCACGCCCTTGGTGTGGCCGTGCGCGGTGTCCACCACCAGCACGTCCACCTGTTGGGCGGCCAGCGCCGCCACGCGCTCCTGATCGCCGGGCCCCACGGCCGCGCCGACGCGCAGGCGGTATTCGTTGTCGCGGTTGTAAAGCGGCTGGATGTTGTGAATCAGCGTGCTGACATCGGCGAAGCTATAGAGGCCGATCAACCGGCGGTTCTCCACGAGCGGGAGTTTGCCGATCTTGTTTTTCAGCATCAGTTCATAGGCCTGTTCGAGCGTCGTGCCGCGCGGGGCGGTGATCAGGTCGGTCGTCATCACGCTGCGAATGGAGACCTGGGGACTGCGCGCAAATTTGATGTCGGACGCGGTCAGGATGCCGACGAGGCGCTCGTCCTGGTCGAGGATCGGGAAGCCGCTGAAGGAGTAGCCTTTTTGCTGGCGGGTCCGCTGGACCTCCTCGAGGGTTTGGTCCGCCCGGAACGTGACCGGGGATTGGATCAGTCCGTTCAGGTGGTGTTTGACGTCGCGGACCAGTTCCGCCTGTCGGGCGGGGGCAAGGTTCTTGTGGATGATGCCGATGCCGCCGAGCATGGCCATTGCGATGGCCATGCGCGATTCGGTGACCGTGTCCATGGCCGAGCTGAGCATCGGCATGTTCAGCGTGATCCGGCGCGTCAGGCGCGTGGAGAGGTCGGCGTCCGACGGGAGGAAATCCGCATAGTCGGCGGTGAGGGAAACATCATCGAACGTGAGGGCTTCGTGGGGGAAGGCCCGCATAAACTGGTCGAGGTGGGAATTGAGGCTCATCGCATGTCCTTTTGCCCGTCGCAAGGTGGGGCGCGTTCCGCCTGCTGTCAAATCATTATTCAAGGAGTGCCATGCTTTTGCGCATCAAAAGTTCCACCGCACAGTTGACCTGCTTTTATCGACCGTCATATACTGCGAACCAGTTTGGTGATGCGTTTAACCCTCACAGCTCAACCGCCCCGGAGGTTTCGATGAAGGCCCACGTGCGCCGCGCCGCCGCTCCGATGTTGATCCTCGCCTTGCTCGTGGCGGGCGCTCCGCTTGACCAGGCGGTGGCGCAGCAGGCTCCGCAGGTCCCGTTGCTGGTCCGCAAAATTGCCGGCGGGAAGGTGGAAACGCCGGAGTATCAGATCAAGAAGAGCCAGTTCGCCGCGCGTACGCGCCAGTGGTTCCAGATCATCGTCGATTACGACACCGCGCCGCCGTGGCTGGACGAGGCAACCTTCACGTACTACGTGCTGGTGCGCGCGAAGAATCCCGAGCCGAACCGTCCGCCGGTCACCTTGTTCAAGGGCGAGGTCAGCTACATCAACATCGAGCGCGGTCGCCACCGGAGCGACATCTACCTGCACCCGAGCACGGTCGCGCGCTTCGGCGATGTGGAGCGCATGGCGGTGCTGGTGAACGTGGGGGGACGCCTGGTCGCGATGGACGGGTTGCCCGCGGGCACGGCGCAGCAGCGGTGGTGGGAGCAGCTCGCCCCGCTGGACGGCTATCTGCTGAATCGCATGCAGACGCCGTTCGCGATGATTAATTTTGACGACTACGAGGCGATCAAACCGGGACGCAACTAGCCTCGCATCCACGTTAACTCCATGCAGCGTATTCTCGCCCTCGATATCGGCGCCAGCAGCATCAAGCTCGGCGAATTCACCACGCTCAAGTCAGGCGGACTGGAGCTGGTCAAATTCGGGGTGGGGTCGCTGATGATTGATCCCCAGTCGGACGCGGACCGGATCCCCCAGATCGTCACGACGATCAAGGAGATCATGCAGGAGCGCGGCATCCGCCCGGGCCCCGTGCTGTTGAGCGTCTCCGGCCAGTCCGTGTTTTCGCGCTTTGTCAAACTGCCGCCGGTGGACAAGGAAAAGGTCTACCAGATCATCCTGTACGAGGCGCAGCAGAACGTCCCGTTCCCGATCCAGGAAGTGGTGTGGGACTACCAGTTGATCGGTCGCGGCGAAGGCGAGCTCGACGTGATGCTCGCGGCGATCAAGGCCGATATCATTGTCCAGCTCACCGACGCGGTCGAGCAGGCGGGTCTCCAGACGGACATGGTCGATGTCGCGCCGATGGCGTTGTACAACGCGGTGCGCTTCAACTACAGCGACGCGGGCGCGTGTACGCTGGTGATCGACATCGGCGCGCGCTCGACGGATCTGATTTTCATGGAGCAGGGGCGCGTCTTCATCCGCAGCGTGCCGGTGGCGGGCAATGCCATCACGCAGCAGATCATGCGCGAGTTCGACCTGGGCTTTGATGACGCGGAGGAAATGAAACGCGCGCACGCGTTCGTCGCCTTTGGCGGCGCCTACGAGGAGCCGAAGAGCGAGGTCGCCGACAAAGTCTCGAAGATCGTCCGCAACGTCATGACCCGCATGCACGCGGAGATCGACCGCTCCATCAAGTTCTACCGCAGCCAGCAGAACGGCCAGCCGCCGTCGCTGGTCCTCCTGGCCGGCGGCACGTCCGTGATCCCGTACACGGACAGCTTCTTAAAGGAGAAGCTGAAGGTCGAGGTGGATTACCTCAATCCCTTTATCAATGTCCCGGTCAGCCAGGCGATTGACGCCGAGGAGATCGGGCGACACGCGCACCAGTTGCCTCAGCTCGTGGGGTTGGCGCTGCGCCGCGCGCACGCGTGCCCGATCGAGATCAACCTGCTGCCGCCGAAAGTGCTTGAGGAAAAATCGTTCCGGCGCAAGCAGCCCTTGCTCGTGGCGGCCGCGTTTGCCCTGGTGCTCGTGCTGGCGGCTTGGGGCGGCTACTTCAAGAAAATGTCCGCGCTCTCCGGTGAGCAGCTTGCCCGCGTGAACGCCCGTGTGCAGGCGCTGGAAGCCGTCGCCAGGCCGATGCACGAGACGGAGCAGAAGATCGCGGCGCTGGAATCGCAGATGGCGGAACTGGGCGCGGTGGTGACGCGCCGCACGGAGTGGCTCAAGCTGCTCGCGGAATTGCAGGCCTCGCTGCCGCAGGATTTGTTCCTGACGCGGCTTGTGCCGGTGCGCGTTCCGCTGGCGGATCCCAACACGCCTCCCGCCAATCCGTCCGATGCACCGCCCGGGGCCGTGACGGGATTTGACCTGAGTGGGATGGGCTATCTGGACAAGATCACCTCCGCCGCGCCGATCCGCGAGTATCGCGATCGCTTGCGCGTGTCCGCGTCGTTCGCGCCGGAGACGGAGATCACGTGGCTGCCGACGCCGGCGCCGGGCCAGTATGTCCGCGAGTTTAGAATCAATGTTCGGTTGAAGGAACCCATCCGGCCATGAACTGGCGCAAACATATGGTGTTGGTGGTCGGGGGCGGCCTCGCGCTGCTTCTCCTCCTGGTGGCGTTGGGCTTCCTGCTTTCGGCGCGCGGCAACCACGCGAAGTCGAGTGATGAGTTGCAGCAGGCGATGCGCAGGCTTGAGGCGCTGATGCAGCGGAAGCCGTATCCATCCCCTGAAAATGTCCGGCATGTGGAGGCCAACCTGGCGGCCCTGGGTGATCAGGCGCACGCGCTGCAGGACGGATTGCGACGGGGGGCCCTCAATGTCGAGAGCATTGAGGCTGCGGAATTCGCGCCGCTGCTGGAGCGCGCGGTGAAACGCCTGACCCAACAGGCGGCCGAACTGGGTGTGGCGCTTCCCGCGCCGTTTAATCTCGGCCTTGACCGGTATGCGGCGGGTGAACTACCGGCTTCTGAACATCTGCCGCGCCTGGTCCTGCAATTGCGCAGCATGGAAGCGATTTCGCAGCTCCTGTTCCAGTCGCGCATCAGCTCGCTCGTAAGCATCGAGCGCCAGCCGTTTGAGTTTTCATCCGTTCCCGGTGAGGAGCCGGCGGTGTCCTCGCGGCGCCGCGCGACGGCGCAGGAAGCGGGGCCTTCCGTTTCCTTGCTGCCGCCGCCGCCGTCGAATGCCCTGTACGTGGTGGAGCGGATCACGGTTACGTTCCTCGCGCGCGATGCGATCGTGTGGGAGGTGCTCAATCAAATCGCCCGCTCGCCGCTGGTCATGGCGGTCGTGGATGTGCAGCTTGAAAACACTTCCGCGCAGAAGGGTGAACTGGGCAAGGCGCAACCCGCGAAAGCAACGGGGGCAGGGGTGCCCGAAGGGCAAATCGCAGCGATGCCTTCTCATGAAGACCGGGTGGTGGCGGGACGCGAGCCGGTCCAGGCGACTCTGGTTGTGGATGTCTATCGATTTGCGGATGCGATCAAGGAGGGTGGTTCGTGAAAGGCACCGGCCAGAAACCCGGAGGCTCCTGGATCCAGCAAAACTACGAGAAGCTGGCGTTGCTGCTTGCGCTGGTCGTGTTGTTGGGGTCGGTCCTTCTTCTCCTCCTGCGTGTCGGCGAACAGCGGAAAGGTTTCGACACCCGGATGGAGCGCGAAGCGGTCACCACGGGCGCTGCCGCCGCGCCGCTGGACCTTTCCGCGTCGAGCAATCTGATCGCCGCCCTCCAGCAGCCCTTCCAAGTGGCTGCCGCCCAGCGCCGGCTGATGGTGGGCGAGTTGCGCGTCGCGAGTATTCCCGACGGTGCGCCGATTCCGTTCGATGCGAAGGTCGATCCGTTCAACAACAAACCTCAACCGGATCCGAACTTTGACCCCGACACGGATGGCGACGGCATTCCCGACAAGGTGGAGCTGTCCATGGGGCTGAATCCCGCGGACCCCTCGGATGCATTGGGCGATCTGGATGGTGATGGCTACACGAATGTGGAAGAGCACCAATCGGGCTCAAACATGAAGGACCCGGCCATCACCCCGCCGGCCTCCGCCAAGCTCCGCCTGCTCCGCACGGTCGTCAATCCCTTCCGCTTGCGCTTCCTCGGTATATCCAAACTTCCTGACGGAGATCGCTATCAGTTGAATGTGCGCAGCCTGGAGCGCACGTATTTCGCGCGGATCGGGGATGAAATTGAAGGATTCAAGGTGGTTTCCTACCAGGGCGACGCGGCGGGCGGCCCGACGATCACGCTGGAGCGCGAGTCGAAGTCGATCCGCCTCATTCAGGGCCGTGTCATCAACGAGGAAGACCGCACGGCATTCGTGGTCTTTCTGATCACCGGCGCTCGTTACAAATTGCAGGTAAATCAGGAGTTCCGCCTACAAGGCGATCTCTACAAAGTCGTTGACATCCGTGAAGATCGTATCGTAATACGCGACGCACGGGACGGGAAATTGATCACGGTGGGGTTGTTGTCGCCGGAAGAGCGCGCTCGGTTGCAAGGCGCTTCACAAGCGGCACCCGCCCAGCCTCCGGCTGAGCCGGCGCCACTGCTCCCATGAAGGTCTGCGCACAGGCGGGACGTGGTGTTTGTTTTTGTACTGGCTGTGGATTTGGAAAGCACGAAGGAGAGACTTCATGAGCGTCACGAAAAGCTCGGTTTGCTGGCTGATGGCCCTTTGTTTTGCAGGCTCTTCCGTAACGCGTGCCCAGGACTTCGAGGCCTTGCTCCAGGACTTGACGCTGCCGTCGCCCACCGCCCTCGCAGCCACCGCCGAAGCCGATGCCCCTGCGCCGGCCCCTGTGGAGGAAGCCGCCGTCGAGCCGCAACCGGAAGCACCGGCCGAGGCGATCACCCCCGCGGACGATGCGTTGTTTGACGAGATTCTGAATGCGCCGGCACCCGCCGCTGCGTCCGAACCGGCGGTCGAATCCTCACCCGCGCCGATCGAAGCGGATCCGTTCGCCTCTCCTGTTGAAGAGCCCGCGCCTGTGGTTGCGGTTGAGGCGGCTCCTGCCGAGGAACCCTTTGTCGCGGCGCCCGCGCCTGAAGTCGTTGAAGCGGCAGCGGAGGAAATTCTGGCCAACCAGCCGGCGGAAGCGCCTGCGATGGCGGTGGAAGATTTTGAACTGGGTGAAATCGCGGAGCCTCCGGCGCTTGTTGAAGAAGCAGCCCCTGCGGCGGTGGAGGAGTCCCCTGTCGTCGAAGCGGTCGTTGAACCTGCCGTCGTCGAAACCGTTCCTGCGGCTGAGCCCGTTGCAGAGGTGGTGCAGGAACCGGAACTCGTAGTGGAGCCTGTCGTGGAGTCCGCGCCGGTGGTTGAGGCGGTAGTGGAGCCAGAGGTGATCGCCGCGGAACCGGCGCCTGTCGTTGAGGCGGAACCGGAACCGGTGCCGGTGGTTGAAGCCGAGCCCGCTGCCGATGTTGGTGCTTTCTTTGATTTTGCCGCTCCGGCGGACGAGCCCGCGGTCGAGCCCGCAGCGGCAGCAGCCGAACCTATGGATGCGGAGCCTGAGGTTGCGGCGATCGAGCCCGTTGCGGGGGAAGCGCCTTCGGAGGTGCCGGAACCGCTTGCGCCTGATGCAACGGGCTTGGATCCCAAACTGGTGGCTGCGCAGGAAGAGGTTCGTCGGCAGGCGCGTGAGGTCGAAGGGCGTCAGAGCGCCGAGCGCGGTTTTGCCGCGGCACAGGCGGGCGACTGGGATGCCGCGATCACCGCATTGACCGATGCACAGCTCAAGGTGCCGGCGCGGGCGCCGACGACAAACCTGCTCGCGCAGGTCCGTGCGAGTCTGGGCGCCGCGCATTTGCAGAAAGCCGGCGTCGCTTTCGAGCGTGGAGAGCATGATATCGCGCTGGAAAGTCTCCGTTTGGCCGGTGCCAATGGTGCGGACCCTCGCGAGATTGAATCACTCACGAAGAAGATTTCGAAAGCGCAAGAACGCAAAGCGGCCATCGCGGCCAAGCCTGTTCCGGTCAAAGAGCGCAAGGAAATTGTGGACCGGGTGAAATCGACCCAGGAACTGATCATTGAGGGCCGCCAGTATTTTAATGTCCGGGACTACGATGCCGCCGAGGCCCTGTTCGAGGAAGTCCTCAAGAAGGATGAATACAACGTCGATGCGATGCGCTTCCTGCGAAAGATCGATGAGGTGCGCTACAAGATTCGCACCAAGGCCCGTGAGGCCACGGCCGCCGATCTGATCCAGAAGGTGCGTGAAACCTGGACCACGCCGCTTAACAAGGACGTCAAATTGCCCGATGCCGTGGTCAAACGCGGCCCCGTCGAAACGCTAACCGCCACCCAGCGGCTGCAGGAGAAAATGGAGCGGATCATCATTCCGTCCATCGAGTTCCGGCAGGCTAACATCACGGACGTCATTAACTTCCTTGTCGAAGCCAGCATTCTTGGCGACCCGGACAAGGCGGGCGTGAATATCATTCTCAACCTGAATATTCCGGGTGGCGGAGGCGGATCCGCGCCGACGCCCTCAGCGGCGCCCACACCCGCGCCTGCGGCGACGGATGATCCCTTCGGTTTTGGCGGAGACTTCGGCGGTGGCGGTGATTTCGGCGCGCCGGCGCAGGATCTCTCCCAGCCGATGGCGTCGCCGGATCCCGGCTCATCCATTCCCACGATCACCCTCAACCTGCGCCGCATCACGCTGCTGGATGCGATCAAATACATCACCGAAGTCGCGCGCCTGAAATATCGTCTCGAAGAAAACGCCGTCATCATCACGCCCGAGGGCGTCGTCTCCGGTCGCGTCGTGACCCGCCTCTATCCCGTGCAGCCGTCCATCCAGGACGTGATCATCGAACGCGGGGAGGCCGTCGAAAATGCGGGCGGCTTCACGGAAATCGGCGCCAAGAGTGCCGTAATCAAGAAGAGCGATGTAAAAGACTTCTTTGAGAAGACGGGCGTTCCGTTCCCGGCCGGCACCTCGATCACCTACAATCCGGCCATCAGCCAGCTCATTGTGGCGAATACGCCGGAAAACCTGGAAACCTTCGAGCGCATCCTTGCGCGCCTGAACGTCATCCCGAACCAGGTGGAGATTGAGGCGCGCTTTGTCGAAATCTCGCAGGATGACCTCGAGGAACTCGGCTTCCAGTGGCTGCTGACCGATAACTGGGAAATCGCGCAGAAGACGGGTCCGTTTGGCATTGGTTCCGCGGAGCGCATCCAGATGAACTCGGATCCGGATGGCGTGACGAAGGGGCTGCGCTTCTTCACGCGCAACAACAATACCGGAACCATTGAGCCCAGCACGCGCTCCCAGTTCGGCACCGGTGTCACGCCTCTGGGTGGCATCGCAACCTTTGCCAGCATCCTGACAAATCCGGAAGTGGCCCTCGTGATCCAGGCCATTTCGCAACACGGTGGAACGGACCTGCTCTCCGCCCCGCGCGTGACCACGCGCAGCGGTGTCAATGCACAGATCCAGGTCGTCCGCGAAATTCTCTACCCCACCGAATTCGAGATCACGCAGCCGCAGTTCAACGAGAGCGGAAACGTGACGACGCCTCCCGTGGTGACGCCCGGCTCGTTCGAGAAACGTGAAACCGGCGTGATCCTCAACGTGACGCCGACGGTCGGCCCGGATGGCTACACCATCGACCTGGTCCTCGTGCCCGAGGTTTCGGAGTTGGTGGAATGGCTCCAGTACGGCTCGACGGTCAGCATTCCGCGCCTTGATGCGTTGACCGGCCTGTTCACGGGTGACCAGACCTTCACGTTCAACATTCCCCAGCCGGTCTTCTCCAGCCGTAACGTCACGACGAGCATCGTGATCTGGGATGGCCAGACGGTCGTCATGGGCGGCTTGATCCGCGAAGACCTCGTCAAGGTGAAGGACAAGGTTCCGTTCCTCGGTGACATTCCGTTGCTCGGGCGCTTGTTCCGCAGCGAAGGCGAGTACAGCCGGAAGAAGAATCTGCTGATCTTTGTCACCGCGCGCCTCGTGGATCCCTCCGGTAAGCCGATCAATCGCGGCGGGCCGGTGGACGCGGAGGCGAATGCGGGCGGTGCGGCGGCGACGCCCTGATCGAAGCTGTATGCTTGTGGCCGGCGGGCTGCGAAGCCCGCCGGCGGACCCGTTCCTCTTCTGAGCGTGGGATCGTCCGCCTTCGCGGTGCGTTCCACCGCATAACCATCATTCACTTGTGTCCGATGCCCCGTCATTCCTGATCGTGGACGCCATGGCGCTGGCGTATCGCGCCTTCCATGCGATTCCGCCGCTGCATGCGCCGGATGGCACCCCGACCAATATGCTGCTGGGCTTTGCCAAGGCCCTTCGCCATTTGCAGGAGCGTTTCAAGCCCACGCACCTCGTTGTGATTTCCGACGGCGGGCTGCCCGCACATCGGATGGAATTGTTGCCGTCGTACAAGGCGCAACGCGCGCCGATGCCGGATGAACTCAAGCGTCAGCTTCCGTTCTTGGATGCATTTCTTGATGCCGCGCGGATCGTGCGTTTGCGCCTGGACGGGGAGGAAGCGGATGATGTCATGGCGACGCTCGCGCGGGCGGCTGAACAACGCCGGTATCGCGTGGTGATGGCGAGCAACGACAAGGATCTGTTCCAACTCCTGACGGATCGCGTGTCCATGGTGGCCCCGGTCAAGGACGCGCTCTTGATGGGACCCGCTGAGGTGGAGGCCAAAATCGGCGTGCCACCCTCCTTGGTTCCCGCCTGGCTCTCGCTGACCGGGGATGCAGTGGACAATATCCCGGGCGTACCCGGCATCGGGCCCAAAACGGCCGCCAAACTCCTGCAGGAACACGGATCCCTCGACAGCCTCCTCGCCAATCTGGCGCAGGTGAAGGGCGAGCGGATGCAATCGGCCCTTCGCGAGTCCGCGGACGCGATTCGCCGCAACCTGGCGATGGTCACGCTTCATACGGACGTGCCCGGTCTGCCTGACCTTGATGCCCTTCGCTTGCAACCACCCGATGTGCCCGCGCTTCAGGCGCTCCAGTCCCGCCTCGGCATGACCTCCCTTGTTCCGTCGCCCATGGCGACCCAGATGACCCTGTTGTGAACGCGTTCTCCCCGATACCCCTGAAAGCTCGTCTGCCGTATTGGCTGCTGGGCGCCATGGGCTTGCTGTTCGTGTTCACCTTTGCGCTCGGCGTGCGCCGGATGATCCTCGAAGCGCAGTATCGCCGGCATGGCGCCGACATGCAGTTCACCCTGGAAAGCGCCCTCTACTACCGGCGCGTCAAAATGGTCCACGACACGGGGCGCCTTCCTGCGCACGACCCGATGATTCAATATCCGGAGGGCATTGATCCACGCACGACCTACACGTCGGGTTCGGAACCGATCTATGCGGCGCTTGCCCGCCTGTTTCCGTCCTCCGTGCCCATGCCGAACCGGATCCGCTGGATTGAGTCCGCATGGTTTTGCCTCGGCGTGCCGTTGCTCGCGCTGGGATTATACGGATGGACCCGCCGCGTCGGGCCCGCGCTGTGGGGCAGCCTGTTTTATGCCGCGTCGATTTCCAGCGTGATCCGTTCGACGGGGCAGGAACTCTCGCACGAAAATTTCGCCCTCCCATTTCTCATCGCGCACTGGGCGCTCGCGGTGTCGGCGCCCGGCGCTCGCGCGCCGCTCCTGCGCCTCGCGGGCCACGCGGGTTCCGCCCTCGCGCTCGCGCTTGCCTTGTGCAATTGGGATCTCATCCAATTCTACGTGGCGCTCCGGTTCCTGCATGTCGCCTGGGAGCTCTTGCGAGAGACCCCGTCGAGGGGGGCGGTGTTCGGCGCGTGGCGCTTTGACGCGCTGGCGCTGGTGGCGGTGGGCCTGCTCAATCCCTACCACCATTCGCAAGGCTGGCTCACATCGCCCACGATGGGGTTGGTGTATGCCGTGGTCCTCCTGTCGGCACTGCGTGCGCGACTGGATGCGCAGATGGGCACGGCTCCGCGTTGGCGTGGCTTCGCCGCACGCACGGGTGTCCTCATCGGCGCCATGGGGGTGACCGCATTGCTGCATCGCGTCTGGGGGCCGGACGGCGCCTACGGCCATTTTTCTGAATTGCTCTGGGCCAAGCTCCGGTTCCTGAACGAGAAGCCCGCCGACCCCTCGCGCCTGACGTTCAACCAGCGCATCCTCTGGGTGCCGGCGCTGAATTCGACCGATTGGCGGCTGGCGCTCAGCCTTTTTCCCGCGCTATTGGGGTTGACAATTCCATCCGCGCTTCTACTCTGGTTGCATTCAAAGAAATCCCCGAATTCCGGGACGCTTTTCCTCCTTTTTGCGTTTGTCGTTTCAGCAGTGGCGTTCTGGTTGTTCGCGCGGTTCCACGTCTTCCTCACCCTGTTCTCCTGCTTGATTCTGGGGGTGGCTTGGTCCGCGCTTCCTGCGGGACGGGTGGTGCTGCGGGGCGTGGTGGCGGTTCTGTTCGGCGCGGGGCTGGTCGTGGAGACCCTGCACAGCGTGAGGGACCCCGGGCGGTGGGGCCGGTTGAATGTGTATTACAAACAGCTTGAGGAATTGACCGGATGGATGGCGCGCCACGTGGCGCCGGACCCGGTGTTGGCAAATTTTGGCGTGAGCAGTTCGATCGCCGCGTACGGGAAGTGCGCAATCCTGCTTCATCCGAAGTTCGAGAACGCGGGATTGCGCGACCGGGTGAAGGCATATGGCGAGAAGCTGTTCCAGGGAACCGAACAGGAATTCCGGGATTGGGCGGACGAGCACGGCGCCCAGTACTACGTGCACGCGTTCGGCGAGTTTTCATCAGAACATCCTGAATTGCAGATGCGATATTTTGTGAACACGCTGGCGCCGTCGACCAATTCGGCCGCCCATGGGTTTGAGTTCGATCCCGATGGCCGCACGCAGTTCATCCCGCTCTGGCGGAATGTGAAGTACGCGGTCTTCCGCATCATCACCCGCGCGGACGAGGTGATGGCGCGCCAGTTGGTGCGCCAGGCGGAGGTGGCGTTTGAGAAGGGCGACATGGACGGAACGGAGGAGGCCTCGCTACAGGCGTTGAAGCGTGTGCCGACGCAGGAACGGGCGCTGGAATTGCTGCGTCTGTCCGCCGTATTGAAAGAAGCCGGCTTCCGCGCCGGCCAGGAGTGAGGCCGGGATGCGCGCGCCGGCGGTCGCGATCACGGGCGGGATCGGGTGTGGCAAGTCCGAGGTGGGCCGCATCCTGGCGGAGCACGGCGTGGCGGTGCTGGATGCCGATGACGTGGTGCATGCGTTGCTGGAGTCGGATGCGGCGGTGCGGGACGCCGTCGTAGCGGTGTGCGGGTTGGATACGCGGATGCCCGATGGCCGGATGGATCGCAAGCGGATCGCCGAGCGGGTTTTCCGCGACGCGGGGTTGCGGCAGGCGCTGGAGCGCGTGTTGCATCCGCCCGTGTGGGACCGCATACGGGCGTGGCGGGAAGCGGCGGTGGAGCAGGGGCCCTGCGCGGCGTTGATCCCGCTGCTCTTTGAGGCCGGGCTGACCGAAGGCTGGAACTCGCTGTGGTGCATCGCGGCGTCCGATGACGTGGCCGATGCGCGATTGATGGCGCGCGGGATGAGCTTGGAGCAGATCCGTCTGCGGCGGGCCGCGCAATGGCCGCTGGCGGAGAAGCGGAGGCGAGCCTCCGTGGTGATTGAAAATGAAGGCACGCGTGATGCATTGCGCATCGCCGTGATGAACGAGTGGAAGACCCTGTTGGAAAGGAGCGCATAGACATGCCAGACGATCAACCGAACAACAACATGCGGCATCGCCGCGGGCGCCGTCCCGGACGGCATCACCGGCACCATGGCGGAGGCCACCGCGGTGGCGGCGGACCTCATGGCGGGAGCGGGCATCCGGAGCCGTGGTCGCCGCCCATCGACACGGGGTATGACGACGAGGTCGCGCACGAGCAGGGCCCGCAGGGTCCCGCGGGCGTGGATGCGATCCCGCAGGCGGATGGCAATGTCGGCGAACTTCCGCCGGCTCCACGTCCGCAGGGCGAGGCGCGCCTCCTCAAGCTGTTTGAACTCCAGACCATGTCGGTCCCGGAAATCAAGGCCATCTCCGACAGCTACGGCCTGGTTGAACTCGGCGCGCTGCGCAAGCACGAGCTGATTTTTGAAATCCTCCGGGCGAATGCGCGCCTCGGCGGCCAGATGTTCGGGCGCGGCGTGCTGGAAATCCTGCCCGACGGTTTCGGCTTCCTCCGCTCGCCGCTCAACAACTACCTGCCGTGTCCCGAAGACCTCTACGTGTCCCCCTCGCAGATCCGGCGGTTCGCCCTGCGGACCGGCGACTACGTCGAGGGCGAAATCCGTCCGCCCAAGGACAAGGAACGCTTCTTCGCGCTGTTCAAGGTGGACCAGATCAACAGCGGCGCGCCGGAAAAACAGCGCGCGAAGATTCCCTTCGAGAACCTGACGCCGTTGTTTCCCGACAAGCGCATCAACCTCGAGATCAAACCCGAGGAAATCTCGATGCGCGTGATGGACCTGCTGACGCCGATCGGGTTCGGCCAGCGCGGCCTGATCGTGGCGCCGCCCCGCACGGGCAAGACAGTGCTGCTCCAGAAAATCGCGAACAGCATTTCGACGAATCATCCCAAAGCGCATCTCATCGTGCTGCTGATCGACGAGCGCCCGGAGGAAGTCACCGACATGGAGCGGAACACGAAGGCGCAGGTCCTCAGCTCGACCTTCGATGAACCGCCGGAGCGACATGTCCAGGTCGCGGAAATCGTCATCGAAATGGCGAAGCGCATGGTGGAGTGCGGTCGCGATGTCGTGATCCTGCTCGACAGCATCACCCGCCTGGCCCGTGCCTACAACACTGTGCAGCCGCACAGCGGAAAAATCCTTTCGGGCGGTGTCGATGCCAACGCGCTGCACAAGCCCAAGCGTTTCTTCGGCGCGGCGCGCAACATCGAAGGCGGCGGCAGCCTGACCATCGTCGCCACGGCGCTGGTGGACACGGGCAGCCGGATGGACGAGGTGATCTTCGAGGAGTTCAAGGGCACCGGAAACATGGAGCTCGCGCTGGATCGCCATCTGGTGGACAAGCGCATCTTCCCTGCGATCAACGTGGAGAAATCCGGGACACGCAAGGAAGAGCTCTTGCTGCATCCGGACGAACTCGCCAAGATCTGGATTCTGCGCAAGGCGTTGAACGGGGTTCCGGCGGTTGAGGCGATGGAGCTGATCGTCAACCGCCTGAAGAAGACGAAGAGCAACGCGGAATTCCTGATGGCGTTGCAGGGTTAACGCCGTGCGCGTAAGGAGCGCGTGACGAAATGCCGGTGCGGAAATTGCAGCGTGGCGGTCGTGCCGCGTGGGGGGTGACGGCAGCGCTCCTGTCGATCCTCCTCCACGGCGTGCTGCTCAACCGCCTGCCGCCCTTTCCGCTGGGCCGCGTGGATGACCAGCATCCGTGGAAGGACTATCCGGCGATCGTCCTGGGCGACACCAGGGAAATGTCGGGCGAGGTGGAAAGTCCGCCCGCCCGGTTCCGACCCGAGAGTCCGGGCGAGGTGCTCGAACAACTCGCGCAAACTGTTGGCGATGGCCCGGTGGCCGGCGGGTTCGACCTGCCCGTTCCGCCCGCCCCTGAACTCTCCCGCGGCACCCTGCAGGGGGAATCGCAGGCGCTGATGGAACCGCAACCTGACGCCGCGCGTCCGCTGTGGGATCCGCGCGAGGAGATCATCCAAATCGACCGTGCCGTGCTCGATGAACAGGTGGCCGCCCTTCCGCGTCGCTATACGGAGACCATCGACCGCCGCGTGCGGGTGCCCGACGTGACGCTTCCGATGGAGTCGCCCGCGGAATGGATGCCTGCCATCGGCGGGGCGGGTGAGCCGGGGATCGAAGCGGCATCGCGAGCGCTCGAGTGGCCCGAGGGTTGGGGGCCTACACTGCTCGGCGCTCTGGAGCCGGGCGGCGACTGGTCGGCGGTGGCGACCGTGCTTTCCGGTCCATCGTCAGCGGAGGCGCCGCGCCCGGAGGCGGTCGAACGCTATCTCGCGGTGGATACCCAGGTGTTTCGCGCGGCGGATGAGGACGGGGCGGTTTATTTCCGTCTCGAAATCAAACGGCACGGCGAGGACGCGTTGCCGGTCCTGCCGAAGGATTTGCTGCTGTTACAGGATTCCTCCGAAAGCATCACGCCGGCCAAGCTGGCCGAGTGCAAGCGCGGGTTGCGCCGGTGGCTGGACTATATCAATCCCGGCGACCGATTCCAAATCATCGGCTTCAGCGACCATCTGGAACGCTGCTTCCCGGAAGGCTGGCAGCCGATGACTCCAAAAAACCGCGCGCAGGCGCTCGCGTTCATCGACGGGTTGCGCGCCATGGGCAACACGGATGTGTATGGCACCCTGGAGGCGGCGGCGACGATTGAACGCGACCCGGACCGGCCCCTGCTTGCCGTGCTTGTCACCGACGGGCGTCCGACGACGGGGGTCATGGGCAGCTCCGAGATCATCGAGCGTTTTTCCACGGCCAACCACGGCGGGCTCTCGCTCTTTTCCGTGGGGGCCGGGCGCCGCGTGAACCGGTTCCTGCTCGATCTCGCCAGCTACCGGAATCGAGGAGACGCTCTCGTGGTGCCGGAGGAAACCGGCCTTGTCGATGCAATGGATCGGTGGGCGCGTGAAACGCGGAACCCGGTGCTCGCGGATTTGCGCTACCGATTTTCCGGCGTGCCGGTCGAAGCGGTGTATCCGCGCGCGCTCACGCCGCTTTTTCTCGATCGCCCGCTCGTGTTGTATGGCCGCATGCCTCCCGGCGGCGCGGAGGCGGCGTTTCAAGTGCTCGGACGGAGCGGGACGTTGGAGCGCGATCTGGTCTTTCCCCTGGACCTGGCGAGGGCCACCGAGGGCGGCCCCGACATCCGCCAGCGCTGGGCCTGGCATCGCATCTACCACCTCATTGGCGAACATACGCGCACCGGCGATGCCGCGCTGGTCGAGTCGATTCGCGCGATATCCGCCCAATATGGGCTCGTGGTGCCCTACGGATATGGCGAAAGTGTTCCGCGGTGGTAGGTTGACGGGGTGCGCGCCGGCGACTATGGTATGCCGCTTTTAACGCCCCTTGGGAGACATGAGTTGATGAACATTCGTATGGAAATGCCGGGTCCCTGCCGCCGTGAACTCCACATTGAGGTGCCGGCCGACCAGGTTCGCTCCGCTTTTGATGAAGTGACCGCTTCCTACCTCCGTGTGGCCCGCATCCCCGGCTTCCGGCCGGGCCGCGCGCCGCGCGACCTCGTCCGCCGCCGCTACCAGAAGGAAATCGCGGGCGACGTCAAGGAGCGCCTGATCCCCGAGGGCTACCAGGCGGCGATCAAACAGGAAAAACTCTCCACTGTCGCCGTGTTGGATGTGCGCGAGCAGTCGCTGGAAGAGGGGCAGCCGTTTGCGTTTTCCGTGGTGCTGGATGTCGCGCCCGATTTCCAACTGCCGGAATACAAAGGCATCGCGTTGACCCGCAAGACGCCCGCGGTCGGCGAATCGGACATCGACGACGTGTTGAAGAACATCCGCGAGCAGAATGGGCGATTCGAGGATGTCGCCGGCCGCGCGGTGCAGATCGGCGACCTGGTGAAAATCGATTATGAGGGCACACTTGATGGCCAGCCGGTCGAGTCGCTTGCGCCCCAGGCCAAGGGCATGGGCAAGGGCACGGATTTCTGGCTGATGGCGGATGAGCAGAACCAATTCCTGCCCGGTTTTGCGCAGGGGCTGGCCGGCGCCGCCATCGGCGAGGGCCGCGAAGTGACAGTGGACTTCCCGGCGGACTTTCCTGAAAAGGCGCTGGCGGGCAGGAAAGCCGTGTACGCCGTCACGGTCAAGGCGTTGCGCGAGAAAAAGCTGCCCGAACTCGACTCAGAATTTCTCAAAGGCGTCGGGGTGGCCACGGTCGAAGAACTGCGGGATCGCGTGAAGGTGGACCTGCAGCAGCTGCGGGAACGCAACGAGTCGCGCCGCCTGCAGGGTGAAATCGTCCGCCACCTGTTGGAGAAATCGACGTTTGATGTGCCCGAGTCGATCCTGCAGGAGGAAACGCGCCAGGAAGTGTACGAGCTCGTCCGTCAGAACCAGCAGCGCGGGATCAGCACCGACGATATCGAAGGCCACAAAGAGGAGCTGTTTGACGCCGCCACGCGCTCGGCCACCGAGAAGGTCAAGTTGCGCTACGTCCTGCGCCGCATCGCCGCGGAAGAGAAGATTGCGGTGGAAGAAGCCGAGGTCGAGGCGCGCATCCGCTCCCTGGCGGCGGGCTGGGGCGTGCCCGCGGATCGCCTGCGCGCCGACATGGAGAAGCGCAATGCGCTGGGCCAGGTCCGCGATGACGTGTTGATGAACAAGGTGCTGGGCCGGTTGCTTGAGACCGCCGCCATCACCGAGGAAGCCGCATCATGAACGAGCGCGCAAACTTGTTGGTGCCGATGGTGATTGAGCAGACCGGACGCGGCGAACGCGCGTTCGACATCTACTCCCGCCTGCTCAAGGAACGCATCATTTTCCTCGGCACCGGCATCAACGATGATGTGGCGAATCTCATTATCGCGCAGATGCTGTTTCTTCAAAGCGAAGATGCGGAGAAGGACATCAACCTCTACATCAATTCGCCGGGCGGCTCCGTCACGGCGGGTCTCGCGATCTATGACACGATCCAGTACCTCAAGTGCGATGTCGTAACCTACTGCCTCGGCCAGGCCGCCAGCATGGGCGCCGTGCTGCTCGCGGCGGGCGCGGCGGGCAAGCGGTATGCGCTACCCAACGCGCGCATCATGATCCACCAGCCCTGGGGCGGGGTGCAGGGCCAGGCGAGCGACATCAGCATCCAGGCAAAGGAAATCCTGCGCCTGCGTGACCGGCTGAACGAGATCCTCTCCCAGCACACGGGCAAGCCGATCGACGCCATCGCGCGGGACACGGATCGCGACAACTTCATGTCCGCCGAGGAGGCCCGCGCGTACGGGTTGGTGGACAATGTGACGACAAGCCGGAAGACCGGCGCAAAGGCGGGCTAATCGCATGGTGCGCGCGGAGACTCCAAAGTGCTCGTTCTGCGGCAAGCCTCAGGGTGAGGTGAAACGCCTCATCACGGGGCCCGGCGTCCACATCTGCAACGAGTGCGTGGTCCTCTGCAACTCGCTCATCAATCGCGATGCCGCGAATGCCGATCGTCCTCGCGCGCCCGGCGCCGCGGTGCCGAAACCGCACGAGATCAAGGCCGCGCTTGACGAGCATGTCGTCGGACAGGAGCACGCAAAGAAGATTCTCTCCGTCGCCGTCCACAACCATTACAAGCGGGTCCGCGCCTCGGCGCAGCGCGACGCGTCCGATCCGCATGCCGGCGTGGAAATCGAAAAGAGCAACATCCTGCTGATCGGTCCGACCGGTTCCGGCAAAACCCTGCTGGCGCGCACGCTGGCCCGTGTCCTGGATGTCCCGTTCAGCATGTCGGACGCCACGACGCTGACCGAGGCGGGCTATGTCGGCGAGGATGTCGAAAACATCCTCCTGCGACTGGTCCAGGCGGCGGATTACAACGTGGCCCGCGCTGAAATGGGCATCGTGTATATCGATGAGATTGACAAGATTTCCAAGAAAGGCGCCAACCCGTCGATCACGCGCGACGTGTCCGGCGAGGGCGTCCAGCAGGCGCTGTTGAAGATTCTTGAGGGCACCACGGCGAACGTGCCGCCCCAGGGCGGGCGCAAGCACCCGCAGCAGGAATACATCAAGATCAACACGCAGAACATCCTCTTCATTTGCGGAGGCGCCTTCATCGGGCTCGACAAGATTCTCAAGCGGCGTCTGGGCCGTGGCGCGCTCGGGTTCGGGACGGATGCCGCGCCTCCGGAGGAGTCGCGCGGGCTCGTGCGTGTCGAACCGGAGGACCTCGTTGAGTTCGGCCTGATTCCTGAATTCATCGGACGCCTTCCCGTGGTGTCGATGCTTCACCAGCTCACGGAGGATGAACTGGTGCGCATCCTGACCGAGCCGCGCAACGCCATGACGAAGCAATACGCGAAGTTGCTGGCCATGGACCAGGTGGACCTGAGCTTTACGGATTCCGCGCTGCGCGAACTGGCCCGCATCGCCATGCAAAAGGGAACCGGCGCGCGCGGGCTTCGGGCGATCCTCGAACACATCATGCTCGATGTGATGTACGAGGCGCCGTTGAAGGGAAACCTCAAGGAATTCCGCATCACCAAATCGGTGGTGGCCGGTCAACGCCATGCGATGGGCCTGTCGGAAGATCTTCTCAAGAGCGCCTGAGCGCATCCGGGCGGCCCTCCCGGCGGCCCTGTTTGCGTTTCTCCTGTGCGCGCCGGATGCATCGGCGCGTCCGGTATCCATAACCGTCCTACATACGACCGACCTGCACGGGCATTTTTTCCCGACGACAGACTACGACGGGAGACCGGACATGGGCGGCTTGCTCCGCTGTGCGACACGCATCCGTGAAGTGCGCGAGGCGTCGCCTCATGTGCTCCTGATTGATTGCGGCGATCTGTATCAGGGCGCGGCGGAGAGTTTTTTGACCGATGGCCGGCTGATGATTCAAGCCCTCGGCGCGCTGAAGTACGATGCGTGGGTCATCGGCAACCACGAATTCGATTGGGGTCTGGGCAAAATGGCCGCGTTGATCGAATCCTCCGCGACCCCGATGCTCTCCGCCAACATGGTTTCGCTTCCCGGACGCCCTCATCCGTTCCCGCGCATTCGTCCCTTCCGGATCGTCGAACGGGATGGTGTGCGCATCGCGATCGTTGGACTCATCACGCCCGCGGTGCCGACGTGGTCCACGCCGGACCTGATCGGAGACGCGCGCTTCGAGCGCTCCGTTGACGCCCTCAAACGGATCATGCCGCTAGTGCGGGCGGAGGAGCCCGATGTGCTGTTGCTGGCGACGCATCAGGGCTACAAGCGCCAGGGCGACGATCACGCGAACGAAATCAATGCGATCGCGCGCCAATTCCCCGAATTCGACGCCATCATCGGGGGGCATTCCCATCAACCGATTCCAGAGGCCTGGATTGAGGGGAAATTGCTCTACACCCAGGCCGGCTATCACGGCATCTGGCTCGGGCAACTGGATCTGGTCTATGACACCGTGCAGCGCCGTGTGGTGCATAAATCCGCGCGGCTCCACGAAATGGGGCCGGGGGTGCCGCCGGATGCGGACCTTTCGGCACGCTTTGAGAAGGAACTCAAACGCGCGCAGGAATACCTGACTCGACGCGTGGGCCGCGCGGAGGATCGCTTTACGTGGACACCCGACGAGTTCGGAAGTTCCCCGGTGCAGCGACTGCTGACCCGCGCATTGGCGGAGGCCAGCGGCGCCCCGCTGGTTCTGCACGGCATCCTGGATGAGACCGATCTGAATCCCGGCGACATCCGCATGGCGGACGTCTGGCGCATCGTCCCCTATGAAAACCGCGTGGCGGTGCTCCAGGTGACGCCTTCCGAATTGCTCGAAATCCTGTCCGAGAATGCCGAACAGCGTCGCGCGCATGCGTTCATGGGCCTCCATGGCGCGCGGTATCGCTGGGAAACCGATGCCACGGGTGTGCGCCGCCCCGCGGGGCTTGTGCTGGCGGACGGGACTGTTCCGCATCCGCGCCAGCGCCTGCGCCTTGCGATCAATTCCTATGTGCTGGCCTCCGGTGGCGGACGCTACACGAAAGTGCGCGCCATTTCGGAGCGGCCGGAAACGCGCACCCGGATTCTCGACATCGACACACGCACCGCGGTAATCGAGTACATCCGTCGCAATCAGCCGTTGCGGCTGGCGGATGTGATGGGGGACGAATGACGGCGTCGTCCCCCCTGGTCGGCCGCTCGCTGCGCGTCCTGCTGCTCTTGCACGCGGCGCTGCTTCCTGTGTCCATCGCCGCGGGCCAGATTTGGGCCTATCTTGTCGCCGTCCTTTTTGTTGCGGCGCTGTTTACCCGTTGGCGCGAGGAACTGCTGCGCGCGCCGCTGACGCCATTCATTGCCTGCTTCGCGGCGGCGGTGCTGTTCAGTGTGGGGGTGGGGGTGCGTCCCGCGCATGCGCTGGCGAAGGCGGATCGCCTGTTCCTGCTGGCGGTCCCGCTGATGCTGCCCCTCTTCCAGAAGGCGTGGGGCGTCGAGGGGCTGCGCCGTCTGTTGATCTGGTTTGTCGCGGCCTGCTCGCTCAAGGGCGTGTACGACGCGGTGCGCATTCCACTGGCCTATGCGCAGGCGCGCGAAGTTTTCCAGTCGGCGCTTTCGTCCGGAACGCTGGAGGCCGGGGCATTGCCGCCGACGCTCTTTGAGTTCGGCAATATGCGGGACCCGCAGTTTTACGCGGTCGCACTCTGCATCGCGCTGGCCTTCTGGATCATGCGTTCGCCGGGCGCGCCGCGCTGGTTCTTCGCGGCCGCGATCCTGCTGAACAGCACCGCGCTGATCATGCATTTCAAGCGCGGCGCGTGGCTGGCAACGTTGCTGGCGGTGATCCTGCTCGGCCTGTTGAGCCGGCGCAGCCGCGTGGTGTTCCTGCTGCTGCTCGTCGCCATCGGCGCCGCGTTCCTGCCGCCGGTGCAAACGCGTCTGCGCTTGATCCAGGAGGAATTCCAAATCCGCACAGGCGGACGGTACGCGTTGTGGAGCATGGTCGCGCCGGCGCTGCTGCGCGAATATCCGCTCGGGATGGGCTGGCGCAGCGTGACGCACGAGGATTTGTTGAAGCACGGCGTTCCGGTGCAGAAAAAACTGAATCATCTCCACAACAATGTGCTTCAGGTCCGCCTCGAAACGGGGTGGCTGGGGCTCGCGGCGTGGCTGGCGTGGATGGGCGCCGTGTTCGTCTGGCTCGCGCGGGGCTACCGCCGAGCCTGTGCGGAGCATTCGCCGTGGGCCGGACCCGCGCTGGGGGTGCTGACCGGGTTCACGGCGTTGCACTTCAACGGACTGGTGGAAAATAACTTCGGCGACGGCGAGGTGTTCATGCTGATGAACCTGCTCATGGGGATCGGCGTGGCGGGCGTCATAGCCCTTCGCCGTCCTCCGTCCGGCTGATCGCGTCGCGCAGCCAGTCCAGCAACTCCTCGCGGCTGGAGAAGGTCCCCTCCAACTGGGCGTCAAATGCGCGCCGTCGCCAGATCCCGATTTCCGGGCCTTCACGCAAGCCGATGGCCATCAGGTCGCCGCCGCTGATCCACGGCGCAGGCAGGCGCGGTTCGTTTTTCCAGGACTCCAGCGCCGCGGATGCCTGCGCGTAGGTGTCGAGTTTCGCGTGGCAGGCGAGGCAGTCCGCGCGATGCAACTGGAGTTCCGTCGGGAAAAGCGGGTGGGCCATCCAGCGTCGTCGGGTCGAGGTTTTCATCTGCGGCCAATCAACGAACCGCATGTGCTGGCGGACGGCGAGGACGACATTTTCCCGCAGGTCATTGGAGGCCCGGAGGCGGCGCAACAGCGCGTCAGCCATTTCCGCGCCGCGCGCCGCGTGGTTGGGGAAGCGGATTCTCGCCCCGTGTTCGCCCGGCTCCTCCACATAGGTGGCAGGCTTGCCGATGTCGTGTAACAACGTGGCCCAGGCAAGGATCGCGTCAGGCCGTTCAAGCGCATCCATCGCGAGCGCGGTATGGGTGAAAACGTCGCCTTCGGGGTGGAACTCCGGCGGCTGTGCGACGCCGCGCAGCGCGGCGACTTCCGGCAGGAGGATGGCGAGCAGGCCGGATCCCTCCAGGAGACGCAGGCCCCGGCCCGGGCGCGGCGATTCCGTCCACGTGCGCGTCAGTTCATCCAGGATTCGCTCCATGCTGATCCGCGCGATGGACGATGCATCCTGACGGATGGATTCCAGCGTGCCGGGTTCGATTTCAAATTCCAGCACCGACGCGAAGCGCACGGCGCGCAACATACGCAGGTGGTCCTCGCGGAAACGCTCCGAGGGGGAGCCGATGGCCCTGATGTTGCGTTGCTTCAGATCGGTCTGGCCGCCGACGTGATCAATCAGGCGCAGGCGGATCGGATCGTAGAAGAGGCCATTAATGGTGAAGTCGCGGCGCTTTGCGTCTTCTTCCGCGGTGGCGAACGCCACGGATTCCGGATGACGCCCGTCGCGGCTTCCGATGTCGCGACGGAAGGTCGCAATTTCAAACCACTGCTCCCGCACGGGAACGAGCGTTACACCGAATGACTTTCCGATGAATTTCGATCCGGGAAACAACGACGCAACGGCATCGGGATGGGCGTTCGTCGCGATATCCACATCCTTGGCCGGCCGGCCGAGCAGCAGGTCGCGGATGGCGCCCCCGGCAAAGACCGCCTCATACCCAGCGGCGTGCAGGCGGCGCGCCGCCTCAATGGCGCGCGGATCGAATACGTCGGGAAGGATCGCAGGATCGGACAATCACTTGGCCTTCGGATCGGGTGAGCGGTGATTGGTGTGTGTATAGAAGGATGCCTCGCCATGCCCGCTGCGCGTGCCATGGGCGGTGCCGTGCGCCGTCTGCCGTGCGCCGTGCGTCGTTTCGCCCGCCTGCGTGCGAGTGCCGCCCGTGGCGTGGGGGCGAAGATGCGCGATGTGGTGGGCGCAATACGAGAGGAACTCCGCGCGGTTCGCTGGTGAAATGTAGAGCGGTTCCGCGTTATCGAGCAATTCCACCCGGATGAGGTTTCGCGCGGAGGACGCGAGGTAGCGGCCATTGGACGAGTGGCGCACGCCGGCGACGGGCGCGAGCCCCTGGAACATTTCAAACGGAATGGCCATGAGATAGAAGAACCCTTCAATCAGCACGCCTTCCGTACACGCCCGGACGACGCGCGGCGGATAGATGAGCGGCTGGAACTCCGTCGCAAGCTGCCGGTAGCTTGCGTCGTATTTGCAGGGGCTGACGAGGTCCCACTTGACGCCGCGGAACCTCAACAGGTGACGCGCCATACGGATGCGCGCCACGATGAGGCTCAGGACCATGACGCCCGCCACCACGAGCGCATACTGCGCGACGGATCCGGTTAGCGCGGATTCCCGTCCGGTTTCCATGATCGCCGTGTGGGAGCGGTAGTAGGCGAGAACGGCAAAGCCGATGGGGGAGAGCAGGTTGATGAAGGGCGTCGAGATCGTTTCCAGCGTGGCCCCGGCAACCGCCAGGTGCATTACGAAGATCACCACGATGCCGATTGCCCAAAGGACGTGTTGCTGTTCCTCGCGTGCCCGCGCGACATCCATCGCGGCATCGGTCGGTATCATCGAGTAGGGGACTGCCAGCGCGATGACCACGAAGATCAGCGAGAGGAGATCCAGTTCCCACGGCCAACCCGGCGGAGCCCATGTTTTATTCTTGCTCATGTATATCCATGCGCGCAAACCTAGTGGTTACGCGTCGAAAACCTACCCTGAATGTCCTATGAAGAACAAGCACGATTCAAGCGCTTCAATAGCCCGGATTTGGATAACCACGGTGGCGCTCTTGATGGGGGGTACCGGTTGCCAGGTGCAGCCACCTGAGCCCGTTGCTCCCAAGGCATCCGTTCCCGCCTCCGTCGCCAAGACCCAGGCACCTGCTGCCGAACCTGCTCGCTACGTATCGGGCGGCGAGGGTGACTTCATGCTGGGTGCCTTTTCCGGACGCCCTATGCTCCTATCGATCCACACACCGGGCGCCGGTTCAACGCAGGCCCTGCTGGGTGATCTCAACGCCTTGCAGGAATCGTCCGGCGGGCAGGGCGGAGTGATTGTCGGCGTGCTCACCGCGTTTGCACCGGACGAGGACCCCGCGTCGGTTGCCGGCCGCTATCCTGTGATCTTCCCGCTGGTGCAGGCTTCTCAGGCCTGGCTCGAGCAGGTGGCGCCGGTTCGTGCACTCCCGTCCACGATCCTGATTGATGCCAAAGGGGTCGTGCGCAAGGTCCATGCCGGCGCGGTGGATCGCGCGCAACTGCAGCGCGAATGGGCCGAACTGCTCGCCGGCCGCTAGTTCACAGAATGGCGTTGCGGGGCGTCCGCCGCTCGTGTATCAAAGCCTTCCGGCGTCGCGTTTGCCGGTCGGCTGTTTCACCCCAGGCAAGGCAGTCTCATGAAGGACATTCCGGTCGCGAATACTCGCAATATCGTGCTCGTTGGCCACACCGGCTGCGGGAAAACCACGCTGCTGGACGCCATCCTGTTCAAGCTCGGAATCAACGACCGCCTCGGATCTCCCGCCGCCGGCACCAGCGCGGCGGATTGCACGGACGAGGAGCGGGATCGGAAAATCACCGTGTGGGCGAAGCCGTTCAGTGCCACGTACGCGGCGAAGGACGGCCAGCGTGTGAATTTCGTCTTCCTCGACTCGCCCGGCTATGCGGATTTCTGCGGCCAACAGGTGGCGGCCACCCTTGCGGCCGACGCCGCGTTGCTCGTCGTCGATGCCACCGCCGGCATCCAGGTCGGAACGAACCGCGCGTGGCACCGCCTTGAGGCGTTGAATCTGCCGCGCGGCATCGTGATCACCGGGCTGGACAAGGAGAACGCCGATTTTGACGCCACCCTTGCAAGCATCCAAACCGCGTGGGGGCGCAAGTGCGTGCCGATCGAATTGCCCACCCACGATCGCAGTCGCATCATCGACATCATTGAGAGCGAGATTCCCTCCGAAATTTCCGCCGAGGCGGAGCAGGCGAAGAATGTGCTGGAAGAGGATGCCGCGGAAGAGGACGACGCGCTGCTTGAGAAATATCTCGGCGGTGAGCACCTCACGCATGACGAGCTGGTGGGCGGACTGCGCGTAGCCGTCCGGCGCGGACATCTCGTGCCTGTTTTCGAGGTGGAAGCCCTGCAGGGGATCGGCGTGACGGAACTGCTGGAGGAGTTGTATCACCTGTTCCCGTCGCCGCTGGATGTTCCCGCGCGCGACCGTGAAGGCGCCGCGGTCGACCCGGCTCCAGAGGCGCCGCTGGCCGCCCGGGTGTGGCGATCGGTGAACGATCCGTATGTCGGCCAGATGTCTTTCCTGCGCATCCTGGGCGGCACCTTGCGCGCCGACACGGAGCTCTACAACGCGACCCGCGGCCAGAAGGAGCGGATTGGTTTCATCCATCTGGTTAACGGACGCAAGGATGCCTCCATTTCGGAAGCCCATGCGGGCGATATCATCGCGCTGCCGAAATTGAAGGTGACGCAAACCGGCGACACGATCAGCGCGCCGGGTCGCGACCTGGTGCTCCCGCCAATGGAATTTCCGCAGCCAGTGATGACCGTCGCCGTCTCGCCCAAAACAGCGGGCGATGACGACAAGATCGGCGTGGGCCTGCATCGCGTCGCGGAGGAGGATCCCACGCTCCGCGTGGAACGCAACACGGAGACGAAGGAGTTGATCCTCGCCGGCATGGGCGACATCCATCTCGACATCGCCGTGGGGCGGATGAAAAAGCGCAGCAACGTGGACGTCGTATTGTCCACGCCCAAGGTGCCCTACAAGGAAACCATCACGGCGCGCGCGGAAGGCCACTACAAACACAAGAAGCAGTCCGGCGGACGAGGGCAGTATGGCGAGGTGTACATCCGGCTCACCCCGATGACGGATGGCGAATCGGAATGGTTTGAGGATGCGCTGGTGGGCACCAACGTGCCGCGCAATTTCCTGCCCGCCATCCAGAAGGGCTTGCAGGAGGGCATGGGGCGCGGCGTGCTTGCGGGCGCGCCGGTGGTGCAGACAAAGGTCACGATATACGACGGCTCGCACCACGAAGTGGACTCCTCCGAAATCGCGTTCAAGATCGCCGCCGCGCGCGCGTTCACGGACGCGATGCAAAAGGCCCGCCCGGTCCTGCTGGAACCCATCATGCGCGTGCGCATCACGATCCCGGACCGCTACATGGGCGACGTGACGGGCGATCTCAACCATCGCCGCGGGCGTATCGTGAACATGGAAAATGACGGGGCGCTGCAAGTCATCGAAGCGGAAATTCCGCAGGCGGAGATGTTCCGCTACTCGTCCGAATTGCGCAGCGTGACGCACGGGCAGGGCACCTTTGAATCGACCTTCGCGCGCTACGATGCCGTCCCCGGCAACGTCGCGCACAAAATCATCGCCGAGGCGCAGAAACAGCGCACGGCGGAACCTGAAGACTAACAACCACACCCCCGGGTACGCATGGCTGGACACAGTAAATGGGCCAACATCAAGCATAAGAAGGCGGCGTCTGATGCCGTCAAAGGCCGAATTTTCAGCAAGATTGCCAAGGACATCACCGTGGCGGCGCGCAGCGGCGGGGGCGACCCTGCGGCCAACATCACCCTGCGCGCCATGATCCAGAAGGCGCGCGCGGTGAACATGCCGTCGGACAACATTGAGCGGGCCGTCAAGCGCGGCACGGGGGAATTGGAGGGGCAGGCGCTCGAGGAGATTCTCTACGAAGGGTATGGCCCGGGCGGTGTCTCCCTCGTGGTCCAGGCGCTTTCGGACAACCGGAATCGGACGGCATCCGAGGTGCGGCACGCCTTTACGAAGAATGGCGGAAACCTGGCGGTCTCGGGTAGTGTCATGCGCTCGTTCAAGCGGCGAGGCTACTTTGCGCTGTCGGCTGCGACGGTGAATGAGGATCGCCTGCTGGAGATTGCGTTGGAAGCCGGGGCGGACGATGTGAAGCGGGACGGCGAGCAGTTTGAAGTCATCTGCGAGCCTTCCCAGTTCGGCGCCGTCAGCGAGGCCCTGGCTGCGGCGGGTCTGAAAACGGAAACGGCTGAAATCACGATGCTGCCTGAAAGCCTGACACCGGTGACGGACCCGGAAAAGGCGAAACAACTCATGGCGTTTATCGAGGCGCTTGAGGAGCTCGACGACGTGCAGAACGTGTACGTCAACGCGGACATCGCCGACGAGGTGATGGCGCAGGCGCAGGCATGATTCCGTGGCATCCGCCGTGCGAATCATCGGCATAGACACCTCCCTGCGCTCGACGGGCGTCGGCATCATCGAGCGGCATGGTTCCGCGTGGCGGCTCGTCGAGGCGATCACCCTTTCCATCCCCGCCTCGCGCCCGCTTTCGCGCTGCCTGGCCGAAATCGATCGCGGCATCTCCGCGTTGATCGAGGCCCATCGTCCCGAAGTCGCCGCCGTGGAGGGCATCTTCTATTGTCGCAACGTCAAAACCGCCGTCACGCTGGGCGAGGCGCGCGGCGTGGTCATCGCCGCCTGCGCGCGCGCGGGCCTTCCGGTCTATGAGTACCCGCCCCGCCGGGTCAAGCAGGCGGTGGTGGGCTACGGCGATGCGGAGAAGGACCAGGTCGCGCGCATGGTGATGCGCCTGCTCGGGCTGTCGGAAACACCGCAGGAGGATTCCGCGGATGCCCTTGCAGTGGCGATTTGCCACGGGAATTCGACCACCTCCATCGCCGCGCTCGCGCCCAAACCTCTGTAATATACAACCTGGAGACCGTCACGAATGAACCTGCATCTGTTCCAAGGCGACAGCATCACCGATACCGGGCGCGGGCGGGCCAACGACGCCTCGCTCGGCAACGGCTATGCGTTCATCACGGCGGCCCGTTACGGGTTGAAGCACCCGCGCACGAAGCTCCGTTTCATTAACCGTGGCATCAGCGGCAATCGCAGTCGCGACCTGGAAGCGCGATGGACGAATGACTGCGTCGCGCTTCAACCGACCACGCTTTCCATCCTGATCGGCGTCAACGACACCTGGCGTCGCTACGACAGCAACGATCCCACACCAGCGGATCGCTATGAGGAGGCCTATCGCCGCCTGTTGAAGCGCGTCCGCGACGAGACCCGTGCGCGGGTGATTCTGCTCGAACCCTTCCTGCTGGATGTCCCGAAAGTGGCGGGCTGGCGCGAGGACCTCGACCCCAAGCGCGCCATCGTCCGCGCGCTCGCGTCCGAGTTCGGCGCCACCTTCATCCCGCTCGACACACACTTCGCCAACGCCGCCCGTGAAACCGATCCCGCCTTCTGGGCCGAAGACGGCGTCCATCCCACCCCCGCCGGTCACGCCCTGATCGCCGACCACCTGCTCGCGGCGGTGGAGGGGATGTATTGAAAGCGTGTCGCGAAATGATCGGCGCGAGAATCCGTGAGTTCCGCGCCCGCGTTACGGCCTGCCATCCGTAGCTCAAGCCCGTCTGCGGGCGCTACCAAAGATGCTTGTGAGCGAATGCGTGGCCGGAGCCACTCTTGAAGTAGCGCTCCAACTGGATGGCGCGTCGCTGTTCGCGAACAGCGACAAAGGCGACCAATTCCCAGGGTTTGAAGCGGTCGGTAGCCGGCACGTCGCCCGCATTGTGACGGGCGAGTCGCGCCTCAACGTTGCTCGTCATTCCGACGTACGTCTTGCCAGGTTTCGACATGCTTTGAATGAGATAGACGTAAAACATGGCCCTGCTACGCCCTGCGGCTGCGCCTTGTGCTACGCAGGGCATCCTTCGCTCTGCGCTCGCGTTATGGCCTGCCATCCGTAGCTCAAGCCCGTCT
>CALKUH010000032.1 GCA_937996795.1 uncultured Verrucomicrobiota bacterium
TCCAGCGGCCACTTCACTTGCTACCACTCCGGCCATATCATTTGCTACCGACAGCGGCGATTGTTTGCTGCTGCGAATTCGCGGAGATTGCGCTAGACTTCGATTATGGATGCCGCGCTTTCAGCTGTGATGATCATTGGGATTTTCTACATGGTCATCTACGTCACGCAGGATTTGTGAGGCGCGGCCCGGAGGCCTGATCGCATGCCGGATGACATACCTGTGGTGATTCGCGGGCTGCTGCCCACGCCGACCGGCGTCGGGGTGTTCCTCGGCAGCAACGGCAAGACCATCGCCATCTTCGTGGACCAGTCGGTCGGCATGGCCATCTCGCTTTCGATGCGCAAGATCAAGCCGCCGCGCCCGCTCACGCACGACCTGGTGGCCAGCATCTTCGCCGGACTCGGCGTGCGCGTGCAGAAAATCGTGGTCAACGACCTCAAGGAGGACACGTTTTTCGCGCGCCTCTACCTCGTGCAGGAGAACGAATTGGGCCGCAGCGTGCTGGAGGTCGATGCGCGGCCCAGCGACTCCATCGCGATCGCCGTGCAGCACGACACCCCGATCTATGTCGCCCGCCACGTGTGGGACAAGGCGCAGGACATGACCTGGGCGCTGGAACAGGCCCAGGCCAAGGAGGAGAAGCCGGAGGACGACTCCACGCCGGACGCTTGATTTTTCTGGCCCGTTCGCGGGCGCACGCCTATCGTGTGCGGCCATGAAAGTTCTTGTCACCGGTGGCGGCGGATACATCGGCAGCGTGACCACGGAGCTGCTCCTCAACCAGGGCCATGAGGTCGTGGTGTTCGACAACTTTGAGCGCGGGCACCGCGACGCGGTGGACACCCGGGCGCGTGTGATCGAGGGCGATCTGCGCAACCGCGATGACATCATCGCGGCGATGCGCTCCGCAAAGCCGGCCGCGGTGCTGCACTTCGCCGCGTTCGCGCTGGTCGGCGAGTCGATGGAAGACCCGCAGCTCTACTTCCGCAACAACGTCGTCGGCGGCATCAACCTGGCCGACGCGATGAAGGCGGCGGACGTGCCGAAGATCATCTTCTCCTCCACCTGCGCGACCTACGGCGTGCCAGACCGCATGCCGATGACCGAGGACCTGCCGCAGCGCCCGGCGAATCCCTACGGCGAATCCAAACTGCTTTTCGAGAAGATCCTCAACTGGCGCGATGAGCGCGAGGGCACGAAGTCCGTCTTCCTCCGCTACTTCAACGCCGCCGGCGCGACGGAGAAATTCGGCGAACACCACGAGCCGGAATCGCACCTGATCCCCAACGTGTTGTTCGTGGCGCAGGGCCGCCGCGACAAGGTGATGATGTTTGGCGACGACTACCCGACGCCGGACGGCACCTGCATCCGCGACTACATCCACATCGTCGACCTCGCGCAGGCGCACATCCTCGCGCTGGAGAAGGACGTGCGCGGCCCGTTCAACCTCGGCAACGGCGGCGGCTATTCCGTGAAGGAAGTCGTCGATACCGCCGTCGAGGTGACCGGCCGCAAGATCCGCGCCGAGGTCGCCCCGCGCCGCCCCGGCGACCCGCCGCGCCTCATCGCCGACGCGACGAAGGCGCATACGGTGCTGGGCTGGAAGCCGAAATATCCCGACCTGCGCGTCATCATGGAACACGCGTGGAAGTGGCACCAGGCGCATCCGAATGGGTACGCCCGCTAGACCCGCCGCCGAGCTGATCTGCACCGGCTCCGAATTGCTTTCCGGGCGGACGGTCAACACGCATTCCGTCACGCTCGCCAGCCTGCTCGCTGAACTCGGCATCCCGCTCGTGCGCGAGACGACGGTCCCGGATGATCGCGCGGCGATCCGCGACGCGATCGCGCAGGCGCTCGCGCGCTCACCCATCGTCATCACCAGCGGCGGACTCGGCCCCACCAGTGACGACCTCACCCGCGATGTCGCCGCGGACCTCGCGGGCGCCGCGATTGTCATGCATGAGCCGTCGAAGGAGCGCATCCGCGTCCGCTACGAAAGCGCCGGGCGCCGCTTCACCGACATCGCCGCGCGCCACGCGCTCGTCGTGGAGGGGGCGGTGATCCTGGAGAACGCGGTCGGCTTGTGTCCCGGCGAGCTGCTCACGCTCAATGGACACCGGCTCTTCCTGCTGCCGGGCCCGCCTGCCGAATTCCGCGCCGTGCTGGAGACCGGCGTGCTGCCGCTGCTGCGCGAAATGGCTGCCACGCCGCCGCTGCGCTGCATCCTGATGACCTGCTGCATCGGCGAGTCGGACATCCTCCGCCTGCTGCCCGAATCGGAGTTTCCCGGGCCGGACGTGGAGGTTGCGTATTGCGCGAAACCGGGCCGCGTGGAAATCCGGCTTTCGACCGAGCCGTCGCACGCGGATGCGCTGGCGCGCGCCGCGGATCGCGCCCGCGCGGTGCTGGGCGAGTGGATCTATGCCGAGCGCCCGTGCGAACTGGAAGAGGCGGTGGTTGACCTGCTGCGCGCGCGGCGCCGGACCGTCGCCGTGGCCGAGTCCTGCACCGGCGGCCTCGTGGGACACAAGCTCACGTCCGTGCCCGGCAGTTCGGAGGTGTTCCCCGGCGGCGTCATCGCCTACTCGAATGCGGCGAAGGCGCGGGAACTCGACGTGCCCGCGGAGGTCTTGACCCGCGTGGGCGCCGTCAGCGAAGAGGTCGCCCGCGCGATGGCCGAGGGCGTGCGCCGGAGCTGGAACGCGGACTATGGCGTCGCCCTCACCGGCATCGCCGGCCCGTCCGGCGGCACGGAGCAAAAACCCGTCGGCACGGTGGTCGGCGCGGTGGCCGATGGCCGGGGCGCCGTGGTTCGGACATTCCGTTTTTCCGGGAATCGCGCTATCATTAAAGAAATGAGCACCCAATCCGCGCTGCAGCTCCTGCGCCGCCGCGTGTTGGAAGAGGCTGTCCCATGAACCAACTTCGCATCTGCTGCCTGCTGCTTGCCTTCGCACCGTTGTGGGCCGTTGCGCAGCCCCCGCCGCCACCCGGCGACGGCCCGGCGGCGCTGTTCGTGCAGAAAAACGACTCCGCCGACAACGTCGCGACGAATGTCGAATTCAACTACGTCATCCAGGTGCTCAACTACGGCGGCGCGCCCGCGACGAATGTGGTGGTGCACGACCGGCTCCCGACGAACCTGACCTTCGTCTCCGCGGCGTCGAGCTTCGGCACCATCACGCAGGCCACCACGAATGTCTTTTTTTCGATCACGAACCTGGCCGGCAGCTCCATTGCCACGGTAACCGTCCGTGTCCGCGCGGTGCGGTCGGGCCTGCTCACGAACCTGGTCTCCGCCTCGGCGGCCAATTTCACGAACCCCGTGTTCGACACGGAGACAACCTACATCCTCTCCGACCTGCGCGTGAACGTGAGCGACTCGGCCGACCCCGTCCAGCGCGGCGACACCTATGCCTATTCGCTGGTCTTCAGCAACGCGGGCAGCGCGCTGGTGACGAATGTGGTGGCGACGAATACGCTGCCCGAACAGGTCGCCTTCCTCTCCGCCTCGTCCTCCACCGGCTCGGTCACGCAAACCGCCGCGCGCGTGGTGTTCTCGCTGGGCGACCTCGCCCCGGGCGCGACGGCGACCGCCACCATCCGCGTCGAGGCCGTGCGCGGAGGGCTCGCGACCAACCGGGTGGACGCCAAGGGGTTTGTGTCCGGCGCGCTGCTGCTGGGCCTCGGCGAGGGCGCTACGCGCATCCTCGGGACCACCTCCGACTTTAATGGCGACGGGGTCGGGGATCTGCTGATGCAGTCCGAGGCCGGCGTGCTGTACGTCCAGGCGATGAACGGCACGGAAGGCTCGGGCGGTTTCTTCCCGCTCGGCGGCCAGGACATCCGCCCGTGGCAGATCGCAGCCACGGCGGACCTGAACCGCGACGGCGTCCCGGAACTCATCGCGCGCGACGGCGGCGAGCATCTCGTCGGCTACCTGTCGAGCGGACGCGTCGCGGTGATCCACCATCTGTTCAAGGCGCCGGCGGACCTGTCGCCGTGGTTCGTCGTCGCGGGTGGCGACCTCAACGGCGACGGATTTGGCGACCTCGTGATGCAGCGCGGCAATTCCGGCGTCTATGCCGTGGTCCTGCAGCGCAGCAACGTGTGGACGTCGGTGCAGTACCTCACCGGGCGGGAACTCAACATCGACCCGTGGCGCGTGGTCGCCGCGGCCGACACCGATGGCGATGCGCGGGCCGATCTCGTGTTGCGCGAGGGCAACTCCGGCGTGTACGGCATCGTGCGCGTCGACGGAGGGAAGCTCGTCGACGCCTTCCACCTCACCGGTGCGCGAAAGGATGTGAGCCCGTGGACCTTCCGCGCCGCGACGGACCTCGACGGCGACGGGTTCGACGAACTGGTGTTCCAGAACGGGTCCGCGAGCCGCTACGCCGCCGCGTTTATGGACGGTTTCACGATCCTCAAGAGCCCGCTGCTGTTCACCAACGGCCTCGACGTGAGCACGTGGCGCGTCGTCGGCCCCCGTTAATCCGCGCGCGCGGAGCCGCGCATTGACATCGCGGGGGGCGTCGCCTATGAATCAACGCCTCATTCTGCCCCGATAACCACCGCCGAAAGGGATCCCCCATGCCGCCGAAAAGCGCCTCCAAGGAAGTTGTCAAAGACGACAAGAAAATACCCGCCGCGTTGAGCGCGGTCCTCGCGCAGATCCAGAAGGAATTCGGCGACGGCGCGATCATGCGCCTGGGCGACGAGGAGCACACGGTCAAGGTGCCGGCCATTCCCACCGGCGCGCTGACGCTCGACCTCGCGATCGGCGTGGGCGGCGTGCCGCGCGGCCGCGTGATCGAGGTCTTCGGCCCCGAGTCCTCGGGCAAGACCACGCTGGTCCTGCACATCATCGCCAACGCGCAGAAGATGGGCGGCCTCGCCGCGTTCATTGATGCGGAGCACGCGCTGGACCCGGCGTATGCCAAGAAAATCGGCGTCAACCTGGACGAACTGCTGGTCTCGCAGCCGGATTCCGGCGAAGAGGCGCTGCAGATCGCCGAGACGCTGGTGAAGAGCAACTCGCTCGACGTCATCGTCGTGGACTCCGTCGCCGCGCTCGCGCCGAAGGCGGAGCTGGAGGGCGCAATGGGCGACTCGCACGTCGGCCTGCAGGCGCGCCTGATGTCGCAGGCGCTGCGCAAACTCACCGGCGCGATCAACAAATCGAAGACCTGCTGCATCTTCACCAACCAGATCCGCGAGAAGATCGGCGTCATGTTCGGCAACCCGGAAACGACACCCGGCGGCCGCGCGCTGAAATTCTACTCGTCGCTGCGCCTCGACGTGCGCCGCATCGGCACGCTCAAGGACCCCTCGGGCAAGGTGTTCGGCAACCGCACGAAGGTGAAGGTCGTGAAGAACAAGGTCGCGCCGCCCTTCACCGAGGCGGAGTTCGACATCCTCTATGCCGAGGGCATCTCGTGGAGCGGTTCCATCGTCGACGCGGCGATCCAGTACGGCCTGCTCGAAAAGCGCGGCTCGTGGCTGTCGATGGACGGCGTGCAGCTCGGCCAGGGCCGCGATGCGGTGCGCGACAACTTGAAGACCGACCCCGAGATGCAGAAGACCCTCGTCGAAAAGATCAAGGCGAAGGCCTCCGAAGCCCACACCGGCGGCAGCACGGAGGCGAAGGACGAAGACGACGAGTAGGATGGTTACCGGTGACCGGTAACCGGTGAGAACGACCGGTCACCGATCACTGGTCACCGGTCACTGAATTAAGAACGGTTCCCAGAACGCGCGGTCGTATTTCCACCACGCGTGGCAGCCGAAGGGCAGCTGGCGGCCGGTCTGTTCGTAGCACCAGCGCGGTTCCTTCTCGAACGCGAAGCGCACGGCGAGGTCCGGCGGCGTCACGCGATAGGCGCGGTCGAACACCGGCGCGACCTGCGCCCAGAACACATCCTCCGGGTAGGTGATCCGGTCGAGGTACTGGCGCACGCCGCCCTGCATCGTCCAGAACATGCGCCGGCGCACGTCGTCGATCGAGGCGTTGGCCCAGCGATTGGTCGCGAGTTCGAGGTCGCGCGTCACGGGGACGAGTCGGCGCAGCATGCGTTCAGGTACCAGGCGCGCGCGCTGGTCGATATGCGCGAGGTGTTTCACGAGGCCTGCCGGCCACGCGCGCGAAAAGCGGCGCGAGGTCAGTACCCGCAGCATGCCGTCGATCCGGCGCAGCCCGAAACCGCTGTTGCCCGTCGCCCAGCGATGGCCCGACGCGTCCTGCTTGATCCACGGCGCGCCGACATAGTCGTCGCCGCGCGCGCACCAGTGTGCGAGCTGGTCGGAAAACACGAGCGCGTCGAGCTGGTGGATCAGCAGGAATTCGTGGTCCGCGAACGCGCGGTAGAACGCCTCCGACAGCAGCAGCCGCGAATAGTCGCGCGCCGAGCGGAAGTAATCCGGGTGGAAGCGGAGCGTCCGCGCGTCCGGCCGCCAGCGCGCCATCGCGGAGAGGTCCAGCCCGTCGGGCGCGATCCACGCGAGCGGATACTCCGCAAGATGCCGGTTGAGGTGGCGCAGCGCGAACGCTTCGTCGCGTTGCAGCGCCGCGCGATAAACCGGCACTCCGATGCTGACTGAGGGTAGCGTGGACATGGGGAAGAGGTGTCAGGTGTCGGGTGTCAGTGAAGAGACGATCCCCACTGACACCTGAAACCTGACACCCTCGCCCCCTTTTTACAGACGTTGCAAGCCGGTGCGAACTGTTTTTACAGACGTTGCAAAACGGGCGGTGGCGCCGTGAATAAAGTTCCGCGGCCGGCGTCTCATGTCCAGAACGCGAAAGGAGTTCTGGTTATGAAACGCATGGTTCTTCTGTTGGGTGTGCTGGCGGTGGGCGCGGGCGCCGTGGGGTGCGCGTCGCCGCAGTACCAGGCGCGCCGGTCGGAGGCGAATTCGGCGATCACGGGCGCCTTGATTGGCGGCACGCTGGGCGGCGTGCTGGGGAACAACGTGGGCGACGGCAAGAACGACGTGCTCGGCGCGGCGATCGGCGCGGCGGCGGGTGCGTGGGCCGGCCAGCGGTACGGGCAGGGGCAGGACATGACCCGGCACCGGCTGGACGCGCTGGAGAGCGCGAATGCGGCGGAGACGGTGATGATCAACAACTCGAACGGCTCGTACACGCCGGTGACGCTGACGAAGGTCGGCTACGGCCAGTACCGCGGTCCGCGCGGCGAGATCTATCCCGCGCGCCCGACGGAGCAGCAGCTTAAAGTTGCGTACGGGTTCTGACGAAGTGACCGGTGACCAGTGATCCGTGACCGGTTACAGGTCACCGGACACTGGTCACCGCCCCTCCGTGCCTTTATCCTCGTGACAATCAGGCCATGAATGCATTATGACAATCTGGCCATGCGTTGGTTGTCTTGCGAGGAGCGTATATGAAGTCCACTTTGCCGGATGGGGCGGTCAAAGCGATTGTTTATGGGATGCACGGGGCGCCGTTCGATGTGCTGGGCGTCCATACGCACGAGGGGCGCCAGGTCATCCGGACGTACCAGCCGTTCGCGGCGCAGGTGGATGTGGTGCGCAACGGGACGCCGGCGCGCATGGAGCGCACGCACAAGGACGGGTTGTTCGAGCTGTTCGTGGAGGGCGTGGAGAAGGGGGCCTATCGCCTGCGCATGACGGGGTTCGACGGTCACGTGTGGGAACTGCACGATCCGTACAGCTTCCCGCTGCAGATCACCGATTTCGACCAGTACCTCTTCGGCGAGGGCACGCACTACCGCACCTATGAAAAAATGGGCGCGCACCCGATCACGGTGAACGGCGTCGAGGGCGTGCATTTCGCGGTGTGGGCGCCGAACGCGATCCGCGTGAGCGTCATCGGCAACTTCAATCGCTGGGACGGGCGGCATCATCCGATGCAGAACCGCGGCACCGGCGTGTGGGAGCTGTTCATCCCCGCGCTGCGGCCGGGCGACCTCTACAAGTTCGAGGTCAAAGGCCACAACGATTACCTCGCGCAAAAGGCGGACCCGTATGCGTTCGCGTCCGAGCTGCGCCCGCGCACCGCGTCGGTGGTGTGGGACTACCACGCGTACAAGTGGAACGACCAGGCGTGGATGGAGCAGCGCAAGAAGATCGACTGGTTCAAAAAGCCCGTCAGCATCTACGAGGTGCATCCCGGCTCGTGGCGGCGCGTGACGGACCAGGGCAACCGCTGGCTGACGTATCGCGAGATGGCGGACACGCTGCTGCCGCACGTGAAGAAACTCGGCTTCACGCACATCGAATTCCTGCCGCTGTCGGAGCATCCGTTCGACGGCTCGTGGGGCTACCAGACCATCGGCTACTATTCGATCACGTCGCGCTACGGCACGCCGGACGACTTCAAGTATCTCGTGGACCGCTGCCACCAGGAGGGCATCGGCGTGATTCTCGACTGGGTGCCCGCGCATTTCCCGAAGGACGGGCACGGGCTGGCGTATTTCGACGGCACGCACCTCTACGAGCACGCCGACCCGCGCAAGGGCGAGCACCGCGATTGGGGCACGCTGATCTTCAACTACGGCCGCAACGAGGTTCGCTCGTTCCTGCTCTCCAACGCGGTGTTCCTGATGGAGGTGTACCACATCGACGGCCTGCGCGTGGACGCGGTCGCGAGCATGTTGTACCTCGACTACTCGCGCAATCCGGGCGAGTGGATTCCGAACCAGTTCGGCGGGCGCGAGAATCTGGAGGCGGTCGAGTTCCTCAAGAAATTCAACGAGCTCGTGCACGGCGAGTATCCCGGCATCCTGACCTTCGCCGAGGAGTCGACCGCGTGGCCCAAGGTGTCGCGCCCGGTGTACGACGGCGGGCTGGGGTTCGGCCTCAAGTGGAACATGGGCTGGATGCACGACACGCTGCAGTACATCGAGAAGGATCCGATCCACCGCCGCTTCCACCACAACAGCCTGACGTTCTCGATGATCTATGCGTTCAACGAGAATTTCATCCTGCCGTTCTCGCACGACGAGGTCGTGCACGGGAAGGGCTCGATGCTGAACAAGATGCCGGGCGACTTGTGGCAGAAATTCGCGAACCTGCGGCTGCTGCTCGCCTACATGTATGCGCACCCGGGCAAGAAGCTGCTCTTCATGGGCGTCGAGATCGGGCAGTGGAACGAGTGGAACTACGCGGAGAGCATGGACTGGCACCTGCTCCAATACGACTCGCACCGCACGCTCCAGGAGTACATGGGCGCGCTCAACCGGGTGTATGCGGCCCACAAGCCTCTGCATGAAATCGACTTCAGCTGGGAGGGGTTCGAGTGGATCGACCTGCACGACCACGACAACAGCATCCTCTCGTTCATGCGCAAGGGCGCGACGCCCGGCGATGCGGTGCTGTGCGTGTTCAACTTCACGCCCGTGGTGCGCACCCAGTACCGCCTCGGCGTGCCGGCGGCGGGGGAATACGAACTGGTGCTCAATTCCGATTTGAAGGAATTCGGCGGAAGCGACGTGGGCCGCGTGGTGAAGCTCGCGAGCGAGCCGAAGCGCTGGCACAACCAGGAGCATTCGGTGTGCTTCGCGCTGCCGCCGCTCGCGGCGGTGTTCCTGAAGCCGCGCGTCATCAAGGCGATTCCGCCGCCCGCGCCCAAGGCGTCCGCGGTCGCTGCGCCGGTTGCGCCGGTTGTGAAGGAGAGCTGACACAGGAACGATGTCCATGGGCTCCATGACGACCAAGCCGCTGCTGCCGCCGCCGCTGGTGCATGAGTTGAGGGCCCGCTCGTTTGCGCGGCTGTACCGGATGGCGGGCAATCCCGGCAACCGGGGCTTTGGTCGTTTCCTGCGCCAGCGCATCCAGCTCATCGTCCGGCGCGAGCGCTTCACGGTGGAGAAGGCGATCACCGTCGCATATCTCGGCTCGTATCTCACCGACCACATCATCTTTGCCGAAAAGGAGGCCGCGCGCCTGCTGGAAGGCCGCGCGCTGTCCGAGCGGGAGGAACACGAGTTGTGGGAGCGCAACTATGGCGCCGTCGTGACCAAGCTCATGTCCGAGCTGCCCGACGGGGAGGCGATCGGCGCAGAGCTTGGACGGCTCGACCGCTACACGCTCCTGCCTGCCGTCCTGCATCGGCGCCGCGCGCGCCACTGGCGGCGCTTGCAGGTGCTGCTTCGCTCGACGCTGGCGGACATGGAAGGCAACATCTCCGAAATTCCCGTGGTCACCCGGATTCACGACGTGTTGAACAGCGCGCGCACGCCGTCGCGCAAGGCCTTCGGCGTCTGCCTCGCCGCCTCGCTGCTGGCGGACATGGAATGCTGGAGCGCGCACCTGTCGTGGCCCGACGCGTACCAGAAGGTGATGACGGAGCTGTATCCCGTGCTCCAACGCCACCCCGACGTGCTCGAAAGTATTGTGCATTTGGACTAGGCTTATCCGGTTAAGTTGATAAAAGTGCGGCCTTCGTTAAAGGGGGACCATCATGTACATCGTACAAATCGCATCGGAATATGCGGGCGTCGCGAAGGTGGGCGGGCTGGCGGACGTCGTGCAGGGGCTGAGCCGGGAGCTGTCGATCCGCGGGCACCACGTCGAGGTGATCCTGCCGAAGTACGACGTGATGAAGTACGACCGCATCTGGGGGTTCACCAAGTGCTACAGCGACCTCTGGGTGCCGTACCACCACTTCTGGGTGCACTGCGACGTGTATTTCGGGTTTGTGGACGGCGTGAAGTGCTTCTTCATCGAGCCGCATTTCTTCAAGAACTTCTTCAACCGCGGGCTCATCTACGGGCACCAGGATGACCCGGACCGCTTCGCGTTCTTCAGCAAGGCGGCGCTCGAATTCATGCTGAAGACGAACAAGCACCCGGAAATCATCCATGTGCACGACTGGCAGACGGGCCTCGTGCCGGTGATGCTGTTCGAGACGTACCGCGGCTTCGGCATGACGCATCCGCGCGTCTGCTACACGATCCACAACATCCACCACCAGGGCGTGACGGGCGAGTTCGTGCTGCGCCAGATCGGCATGAACCCCGCGCACTACCTGACGATGGAGCGCCTGCTCGACCCGCGTCACCACGGCGCGGTCAACGTCATGAAGGGCGGCATCGTCTTCTCCAACTTCGTCACGACCGTGTCGCCGACCTACATGAATGAAATCATGTGGACCGGCCTCGGCCACGGCTTGCAGGGCGTGCTGCAGTACTACCGCGGCAAATGCGGCGGCGTGCTCAACGGCATCGACTACGGCGAGTGGAATCCCGAGGTGGACCGGTTCATCCCGCACAAGTATTCGATCAACAACCTCGACGGGAAATACCGCAACAAGGAAGCGCTGCGGAACCGCTTCTGGCTGCGCCAGGAGTACAAGCCCATCGTCGCGGTGGTGAGCCGGCTCGACCAGCAGAAGGGCGTGAACCTGATCCGCCACGCGATTTTCTACGCGCTCGCCAACAACTGCCAGTTCGTGCTGCTCGGCACGAGCCCCGAGGCGGGCATCAACGCCGACTTCTGGAACCTCAAGCGGCACCTGAACGACAACCCGGACGTGCACCTCGAGTTGAGCTTCGACGAATACCTGTCGCACCTCATATTCGCCGGGTCCGACATGGTCCTCATCCCCAGCGCGTTCGAGCCGTGCGGCCTCACGCAGTTGATCGGCTTGAAATACGGCACGGTCCCCGTCGTGCGCCACACCGGTGGCCTCGCCGACACCGTGTTCGACGCGAACCACGCGCACAAGCCGTACCACGAGCGGAACGGCTATTCCTTCAACGACTTCAACAACGAGGGCCTCGAGTCCGCCCTCCGCCGCGCCATCGGCATGTGGTTCCACTATCCCCAATACTGGCGCGAACTGATGATGAACGGCATGCGCCAGGACCACTCCTGGAACCACCCCGCCCAGGACTACCTCAACATCTACGAGCACATCCGCGAGAAGTAAGGGCGGGTGAGGATGGTGTCGGGTGTCGGGGTGCAGTCCATCCGTACCGAAGCCTGAACCTGCTTTCCCTCTTGCCCCGCGCGGGGGCTACGCGGCATCCTTTTGCGGCGGTGCGGCCATGGGGGCTGGCGCCGGTGGCTTTGGAGGCATTCATGCAAGCAGGCGCGATTCAGGCGGAAACCCTTCCCGACATCAGCGGGCAGGAGCAGCAGGTGTACAAGCGGGCGGGCAAGGCGAAGGATGCGTACCGCTCGGCGGGCGGCGTGGATTTCGGGCGGATCAAGAGCGCGGCGGCGATTGCGCTGCACATGCAGCAGCCGTTGATCCCGGCGGGCGGCGGCGACCTGCGCACGGCGGCGCTGATCAGCAACCTGAAGTACATGATGGACAACCAGCACATCGGGGACAACCACAACGCCCCGGTGTTCCACTGGTGCTACAAACGCATCGGCGAATTCGTGCCGCAGCTCGTGGGCGAGGGGAAGCAGCCGCGCGCGATGCTGGAATATTCCGGGTGCCTCTGGCACGGCCTCCTCGGCATGGGCGCGCACGACGTGATCGACGCGTTGCGGCGGATCACGGTGGACCCCGCGTACAACCGCTGCGTCGAATGGCTCGGCTGTCCGTGGAGCCATGCCGTCGCGCCGTCCACGCCGCCGCAGGATTTCAAATTGCACGTGCTCGCGTGGCAGCAGCACTTCGCCGCGCTGTTCGGCTGGGACGCGCTGGAGCGCGTCAAGGGGTTCTCACCGTCGGAGATGGCGTTGCCGAACCAGCCCGACGTGGCGCATGCGTTCGTGAAGACGCTGCGCGACTGCGGGTTCACCTGGGTGCTCGTGCAGGAACACACGGTTGAACAGCTGAACGGGCACGGCATCCATCAGCGCCACCTGCCGCACCGCCTCGTGGTGCGCAGTTCGAAAGGCGAGGAGGCGTCGATCATCGCGATCATCAAGACGCAGGGCAGCGACACGAAACTCGTCGCGCAGATGCAGCCGTGGTACGAGGCGAAGAGCCTGGGCCGCTGGGAACTGGCGGGCAAACATGTGCCGCCGCTGGTCACACAGATCGCCGACGGCGAGAACGGCGGCGTGATGATGAACGAGTTCCCGCACAAGTTCATGGAGGTGGTCCGCGAGTCGTCGCACTCCGAGACGCCGCTGATGAACGGGTCCGAGTACCTCGAACACCTGTTCGCGATGGGGATCAAGGAGTCGGACCTGCCAGTCTGCCAGCCGCTGCACCAGCACCGGCTCTGGAGCAAGGTGCAGCCCGGCGTCGGGCCGGAGAAACTCGCGACGGCGATCGAGGCGTGCAAGAAGGAGGACCACCGCTTCCACATGGAAGGCGGGAGCTGGACGAGCAACATCTCCTGGGTGCACGGCTATGACAACGTCCTCGGGCCGATGGAGCAGGCGAGTTCGCTATTCAACGAGAAGGTGCTGAAGAAGGGCGTGCCGACGACCGATCCGCGCTACCGCAACGCGCTCTATCACCTGCTGGTCAGCCAGACGAGCTGCTACCGCTACTGGGGGCAGGGCCTGTGGACCGACTATGCCCGCGAGATCTGCCGCCGCGTGACGGACATCGTAAAGAATGATTTTTAGCGGTCAGCCCCGTTCGCGTGCGCGTTCACGTTCGCGGGGAGCGTGTACGGGCACGTGAACGTGAAGTTTGTATCCTCCGGCTGGATCGCCGCGTTCGCCTTGTTGATGCTGCAGGGCACGCCGCGTTCCACCGGCGCCGCGGAATCCCCGTTCCGTCCGTTCATGGACGCGGCGCCGGCATCCGCGACGAATCAGCTCGCGATCGTCAGCGGCGGCCATGAGGCGCTGTTGCTGCGCGTGCATTTGATTCGCGCGGCGCGTCGCAGCATCGACATCCAGACGTTCATCTGGAGCAACGATGAGTGCGGGCGGCTCCTGATGTATGAACTGATCGGGGCCGCGCGGCGCGGAGTGCGCGTGCGGATCATTGCCGACCAGCTCGTGTCGGAGAAGGATCCCGCCACGGCGGCGTTCCTGTCACAGGTGCACACGAACCTGGAGATCCGGCATTACCGGCCGGCTTTCGCGCGGCTTGATCCGTCGCTGCTGCACACCGTGTGGAAGGGGCTGACCCGCTTCCACGACATCAACCAGCGGATGCACAACAAGGTGATGCTGTTCGACGGCGTGGCGCTGCTCACCGGCGGGCGCAACATCGAGAACACGTATTTCGACCACTCGACGGAGATGAATTTCCGCGACCGCGACGTGCTCGCGATCGGGCCGGTGGCGCGGCAGGCGGAGGAATCGTTCGAGGCGTTCTGGGGCTACCGCCACACGCATCGCAGCGTCGATCTGGTGGACGTGCGGCGCGCGCGGGAGTCGGGGGCTTTTCCCCGGTTGGAGACGCGTGAAGACTTCGCGTTCGGGCCCTTCTTTGGCGAACTGGATCGCGAGGTCGGGGACGTCGCGGGGTGGGGCGCGTGGGTGGAGCGCCACCTGCGGGCGGTGCGCGCGGTGGAGTTCATCGCCGACGCACCGGGCAAGAAGCGCGGACTCCCCCTGACCGAGCAGGCGCGGATTACGCGCACGTTGAAGCACGTCCTGGAGGGAGCGCGCGCGTCGGTGGTGATGCAGACGCCGTACCTCGTGCTGAGCAAACCGGCGCGAAAATTGTTCAAGCAACTCGGCCGCCAGTCGCCGCGCGTCCGCATCCGCATTTCCTCCAACAGCTTTGCGTCCACCGACAACCTGCTCGCCTATTCGGCGAACTACCGGTTGCGCGGCGTCTACGTGGAGGAGCTGGGCCTCGAGATCCACGAATTCCGCCCGCTGCCCGCCGACTGGCCGGAGCTGTTTCCGCGCTACCCCGTGATGAAGGCGATGGCCGAGGTCCGCCTGAACGAGGACCGCCAATCGCGCCGGCCCTTCCTGTGCATCCACGCCAAGTCGCTGGTGGTCGATGGCCGCATCGCCTACATCGGGTCCTACAACCTCGACCCGCGCTCGGAGAACCTGAACACCGAGGTCGGGTTGCTGGTGGAGGACGAGGCGTTTGCGCGCGCGTTGCAGGCGGAAATCGAGCGCGACATGGAGGATCGCAACAGTTGGACGATTGGAAAGCGCAAGTTGCCGCTCGGCCTCGGCGTCGTCAATGGGTTGCTGGACGGCGTGTTGTCGTGGAGCCCGGTCGATGTCTGGCCGGTCCAGAACACCACGAGTTTCGAGCTTCATCCGGATGGCGAGTACCGGCACCCGCTCGACCCGGAATTCCACCGCCATTACCGCGAGGCCGGCGCATTTCCCGGCGCGGAAGGCGTGCTTTCAACGAAGGAAATCCTGACGCGCCTCTACAAAGTGGTCGGCGCGCCGCTGACACCGATCTTGTAGAGGCTTTTTTGATTTCGCCACGGCGCCGGCCCACCGATAAAGTGACCGCCATGCCCAAAACGATTCATCATGCCCTGGTCCTGAATCTCCACCAACCGTGGGGCAACCTCGACGCGATGCTCGGCGATCCGGTGGAGCAGGAGCGCTGGCACGCGAAGGAGTGTCTCTTCGCCTATGACCGCATCCCGCGCGCCGTGTGGGGGTGGGAGGACGTGGCGCGCGTGCACCTTGCGCCGTCCGGCACGCTGCTGGAGGCGCTTTCCAACCCTGATTTCCAGTCGCGTGTCTATGGCACGGTGAAGTGCGGGGACGTGTTGTGGAACTGGCGCAATCCCGCGCTCGACGTCATGGGCACCGGCTATTACCACCCCGTGCTCCCGCTGATCCCGGCGGCGGACCGGCGCGAGCATATCCAGCGCTGGCTCGGCATCGGGCGGCATTTGTTCGACCGCGGTCGGTTCAACGGGTTCTGGCCGCCGGAGTGCGGATTCTGCATGGAACTGATCCCGCTGCTCGCCGAGGCGGGCTACCGCTATGTCATCGTGGACAGCGAGCACATCGTGCCGATGACGCCGATGCGCTGGGAGGAGCTGCGCTACCGCCCGCACATCGCGAAGTTCGGCGGCGCGGAGATCGTGATCATCCCGCGCGACCGCGAGCTGTCCATCGCGCAGGAAGGCGGCATGGAGGTCGGCTGGTTCCTGCACGAGGTGAACGAGCGCTGCAAGTGGTGCGACTTCGAGCCGCTCGTGTGCACGGTGACCGACGGTGAGAACGGCGGCTGGTTCCGGAACATCCGGTGGGAGTCCAATTTCTGGGGCGCATTTTATCACCCGTACCTGCATCAGGTGCGGCACGGCGAGACGAATGTGCGCCCGTCGTTCATCCACGACTATCTCGACACGCACGGCGCGCACGGGCAGGTCATCGTGCGCACCGGCGCGTGGAACACCGGGTTCCACCATGGCATCGGGTTCGTCCAGTGGACCGGTTCGCAGATGCAGCGCGACGCGTGGGCGCGGCTGGCCGACGTGAGCAGGGCCGTGCACGATGCGCGCTGGCGCGCGGGCGAACGCGGCGCGGGGCCCGACGTGTGGCGCGCGCTCGACGAGGCGCTCTGGCGGTTGCTGCGCGCGGAGACGAGCTGTCACTTTTTCTGGGGCGAGGCGTGGGTGGATCGCGCGCACGCGGGGCTCGACGACACGCTGGCCTGGCTCGCGAAGGCTGAGGGGCCGGCATGAGCATGCTCCTTGCGCCGGGCCGCGCCCCTCGTGCGCGACCGCGTCCTTAACTGAAAATAATTTTACTCCCCCGCGATGCGCCGCTAGACTGCGCCGAATATTGCCGCGGGGTTTTCTCGTGGCAGCGTGATTTATGGCGGAACCCACCAGCTCTCCAGAACCGACACCGCCGGAACGGCCCGAAGGGGCGAAACCGGGCGACGCATTCTCCCCCGATGAATTGCGCGCGATCACGCAGGAGGTGTCGTCGCTGTATCCGCCGCCGCGCCTCGGCACGGAACTCGTCCTGCTGGAAGTGAACCCGCACCGCGCCCATGCCTACTGGAACGTGGACGTGGAGGATTTCCAGGCCGCCGCCCGCGAGACGGGCCTCGACGGTCCCCCGATGATCCTGCGCCTGTACGACGTGACCGGGGTTGCCCACGATGCGCAGCAGGCGCACTCCTATTTCGATCTCCAGGTCCAGGGCCTGCAGGGACACTGGTACGTTGATTTGTGGAAAGACGGTCGCTGCTATGTCGCTGAACTCGGGTTGCGACGCCCTTCCGGCGGCTTGGTTCCGCTCGCGCGTTCAAACGCCGTCTCCACGCCGCCTGCGTCCGAATCGGCGCTTTACGACACGACCGCGCTTGATGTCGCGGGCGCGCACGCCGCGAATCTGCGTATGGCGGACGAGGCTGTTGAGCCCGATGCGCCGCCAGCGCCTGCCGCGGAGGAACCCGCGCCTGTCGGAGTGGCCATTCAGGCGCCCGTCGAGTCGCGCGCCGTTCCGCCGGCTGATGCGCCGCGACTGCATCCGATGCCCCCGGCCGATCCGACCGCTCCGGTGGCGCCCGAGGCGCCGTACCACGACTGGCCGAGCGCGGAGGAGTTGTCCCGCCATGTGCCGGACACCTCCGGCGCCGCGCCGGAACTGCCGCCCGCCCCCGCGCCGTCGGCGGAGGCCGGACCGGCGCCCGCGCAGCCGGCCCCCGAGCCCGATCGGACGCCGCCTCCCGCGCCGCCCGCCTCGCTCCCGCTGGAACACTACGTGTCGCTGTCCAGTTTTGAAAACGGACGCGCACAGGTCGCCTTGGAGGTCAACGTCGAGTTGCACATTTACGGCCGCGCCAAGCCCGGCACGCAGGTCTCGTTCTACGGACAGCCGGTGGCGCTGCAACCCGACGGCTCCTTCTCCATCCGCAAACCGCTGCCCCACGGCGCCGTCGTCCTCCCGCTGCTCGCGGTGGAGCCGCCCCCGGCGCAGTCGTGAGTGCCATGCCGCGCGGGTACCTGAGCCTCGTCCTCCACGGACACCTGCCGTATGTCCGGCACCCGGAATACGAGGAATTCTTCGAGGAGCGCTGGCTGTTCGAGGCGATCACGGAGTGCTACGTGCCGCTGGTGAAGGTGTGCGACGGCCTGCTGGCCGACGGCATCCCGTTCCGCTTCGCGCTCTCGCTGTCGCCGACGCTGTGCGCGATGCTGCAGGATGACCTGCTGCAGCGGCGCTACCTGAAGCACCTCGAAAAACTGATCGAGCTTTCGCACAAGGAAGTCGCCCGCACGGCGGCGGACCCCAGGCGCAACGCGCTCGCCGTTTACTACCGCGACTGGTTCCTGGACACCGTCCGCATCTACGACGCGCGCCACGGGCGCGATCTCGTCAAGGCCTTCCGCCGCTTCCAGGAGGCCGGCGCGCTCGAGCTGTTCACGACCAGCGCGACGCACGGCTACCTGCCGCTGTTGAAGACGCATCCGGAGGCCGTCGAGGCGCAGGTCCGCATCGGCGCGGAAAGCTACCGCCGCTGTTTCGGGCGCGCCGCGCGCGGGATCTGGGTCCCCGAATGCGCCTACTATCCCGGCCTCGAGCAGGTGCTCGGCGACCACGGGTTCCGCTACTTCTTCGTCGACGCGCACGGCATCCTCAATGCCAGCGTGCGCCCGCGCCACGGCGTGTTCGCGCCGCTCGCGTGCGCCAACGGCGTCGCGGCCTTCGGGCGCGATCCCGAATCCTCGCGCCAGGTGTGGAGTTCGCACGAAGGCTATCCGGGCGACTTTGACTACCGCGATTTCTACCGCGACCTCGGGTTCGACGCGGACTTCGAATACATCAAACCCTACATCCTCGACGGGAAAACGCGCATCCTGACCGGCATCAAATACCACCGCGTCACCGGGCGCGACGCGCCGAAGGAGCTGTACGATCCGAAGATCGCGCGCGACAAGGCCGCGCTGCACGCGGGGCACTTCCTCGAATGCCGCCAGAAACAAGTCGCGTGGCATGCGGAACGCATGGACCGCCCGCCGCTGGTCGTGTCGCCCTACGACGCCGAGCTGTTCGGGCACTGGTGGTTCGAGGGGCCGCAGTTCATCGACTTCCTCATCCGCAAGGCCGTCTTCGACCAGCAGGACGTGGAGCTCGTCACGCCCGGCGATTACCTCGACCGCCACCCGGTGCTGCAACAGGCCACGCCCTCCGCCTCAAGCTGGGGCTGGCAGGGCTACAACGAGTGCTGGCTCAGCGGGTGCAATGAATGGATCTATCCCGAGCTGCACCGCGCCGCGGGCGTGATGGTGGAGCTCGCCACGGCGTTCCGCGCCGAGCCGTCCGGCTCCATGCGCGAACGCCTGCTCAACCAGGCCCTGCGCTCGCTGCTGCTGGCGCAGTCGTCCGACTGGCCGTTCATCATGAAATGCGGCACCGCGGTGGACTACGCCAACAAGCGCGTGCGCGACCAGCTCGCCCGGTTCCACTACCTGTGCGACGCCGTCCGCAAAAACGACATCGACCCGCGCAAGCTCGAGGCGCTGGAGCATATGGATCAGATCTTTCCCTTCGCCGACTTCCGCTGCTACGCCGCCGCCGCGCAGCAACCGGCCACCGCGGAAACCAACACCCTGTCCGCGTGAGCAACCCGCGGAACTCTCCGCTTGCGCGGCGCCAGGTGAATCGTTAGCTTCGGCCCCCGTTCCCCGCCGCCGTGGAGAGGTGGCCGAGTGGTTTAAGGCGCACGCTTGGAAAGCGTGTGTACGTTAACCCGTACCGTGGGTTCGAATCCCACCCTCTCCGCCATCCTTCGCTCTACAGCCGCTGACGGGCTTGAGCTACTTACGCAGCCGCAGGGCGTGGCCGGGCCATGTTTTACGTCTATCGCATTCAAGACCCGCACGCCGCTGGACGATCCTTGACTTGGTAACGGCGTCCCTCTGCGGTATAGTCCACGCATGAACCGTTGGGTCACGTTGGGTGTGGTGCTGTGCCTGCTGCCGGCCGGCCGGGCGGGCGCGCAGGCGGAGCCGCGGCGTCCGCGGCCGCCGCCGGATTACAGTTCGCGCGTGAACCTGCACGAAACGCCGATCTCCGTCGCCCCGCCCATCCCGGAGGCGCGGCCCGAAGACACGCTTCCGCCCGGCGCGCTGAATGCCGCGCCGCCCGAACTGGGACGTCCGGCCCCGCTTTCCGTCCAGCCCGCGCCGCGCCCCGACCTGGCGCCGGACCGCGGCGCGCTCAACCGATCCCGCGATGCGCGGACCGGGCAGCCGGATGCCTCGACGCCCTCGGGGTGGGGCTGGCTGGCGGATGAGGTGGCGACCAATCGCGCCAAACGCATCGCCGCGGACCAGCGCGCCGCGCGCGAGGCGGCGGCGGAGGAAGCCGATCCCTACGCGGAATTCATCGACGAAATGATCGCGCCCGTCACCAACCAGGAGCGCTCCGCGCAGTCCACCCGCGCGCGGCCCGATGCGGAACGCGGCGCGCAGGAACGCCCGACGTTCCAGCCGGTGCTCGGGTGGGGCAGCGACTGGGGCGACGGGTCGGCCAGCCTCGTGGACCTCACCGCCGTCACCGCCGCGCGCGATGTGGAGGAGCGTGCCGCGCGTTCGCGCGAGCGCGAGGAGTCCGCGCCGCCGGCGCAGCGCCTGATCGCGCCCAATGCTCCTGTGTACCAGGAACACGCGCGGGAGGAGCCGGTGGATGAGCGCGAAGAGCGCAACGCATCGCGCGGGTTCAAGGGCGCCGAAGCCTCCGGCCTCTGGGACACACGGGCCGCGTCAACGGCCGGCACGGAACCGGGCCGCATGCCGGCGTCCGCATTCGGTGAACCCGCCGTCGCGGGCACCACCTTTTCGCCGTTCGAGATTCGCCCCGCCGAGTCGCTGTCGCTCGCTCCGGTGGCGGTGCCGCCGGTCGCCGCGCCCACCGCGGAATCCCCGTCGATGTCCCTCGGCGGCATGGGGTCCGAGTCCGAGCGCGCTGCGCCCAAAACGTTGCCGTGGTAGCACGGAGGAGGGAGGAATTCCCCCGACACTCGCCCGCGTCCCTCCTACGCGCCGCGCAGGTATTCGACAGCGTTGGTGAAAAAGGACAGGCCCGCGCCGTGTTCCGGCAGCTCGCCGCGCACTTTCTGGACATCCCAGTGCGGATGGTTCTCAGGGAACAGGTACGCCTCGGGGTGGGGCATCAGCCCGAACACGCGCCCCGTCGGGTCGCACAGCCCGGCGATCGCCTTCACCGATCCGTTGGGGTTGTGCGGGAATTTTTGCGTCGCCTTGCCCGTCGCGGGATCGATGTAGCGGCACGGCGCGAGTTTTTTGCGCTCAATCCGGCTCAGCACCGCGCGCGACGCGGTGAAGACGCGGCCCTCGCCATGCCGGATCGGCAGGTCCATCTGCGTCAGGCCTTTCGTAAAAATGCACGGGCTGTCCGGCTCGAAGCGCAGGCGCACCCAGAAGTTTTGGAAATGACCGCAGTCGTTCTGCTGCAGCGAAACGGTCGGCGTAAAATAATCGCCGTCGAGCCCCGGCAGCAGGCCCAGCTTGGCCAGGATCTGGAACCCGTTGCACACGCCCAGCACGATGCGGCCCCGGTCGAGGAACGCCTGCACCTCGTCGCGCAACTGCGTGCGCACGCGGTTCGCGTACACCAGGCCCGAGCCCAGGTGGTCGCCGAACGAAAAGCCGCCAATCACCATCAGCCCCGCCGCCTCGCGCAACAGTGCGGGGGTTTCCACCACGTCGTTCAAATGCGCCAGCCGCGGCTCGGCGCCCGCCAGCCGCCACGCGTGCGCCGACTCCGCCTCGCAGTTCAGTCCGTAGCCGGTGAGGATGAGGATGGGGGGATTCATGGGGAGTCGAGGGGAAGAAGGTGTCGGGTGTCGGGTGTCGGGGAGGGAGGGAGGCGGCTCCCAAGAAAGTTATTACAGACGTTGTAAGTGCTATAAATCATTTTTACAGACGTTGAAAATTCCTCGCCGACACCCGACACCTACAATCCCTGTTTGAAGGCCTTCCTCATTTTCTCAAGGGGCAGTTCGACCACAGGGCGCCCGAAGAAAGTCACATGGAGTTCCGGCGCGGCCTCGACCGTGCCGACGCGCGCGCAGGGCAGGCCGCGGAACACGGCCTCCAGCTCCGCCACGCGCTCCGGCGCACAGGTGACGACGAACCGGCTGTTGCTTTCGGCGAACAGCAGCGCGTCGAGGTCGGCGCCCTGTTCCGGCACGCGCTCCAGCTCGATCCGCGCGCCGAGCTCGCCGCCCAGCGCGGAAAGCGAGAAGGCCACGGCGAGCCCGCCGAGCGTCGGCGTGTGGCATGACCGCAGCAGCCCGCGCACCTGCGCCTCGTTCAGCGCGTGGTACAGCGACTTCGCGCCCTCGATGTCGAGCGAGGGCGGCGCGCCGCCGACCCGGTGCGGCTGGCCCGCGGCCTTCGCGCGCAGGCGGTGGTATTCCGAGCCGCCGAGTTCATCCTTCGTGAGGCCGAGCACGAAAATCGCGTCGCCCTCGCGCTTGAACGGCATCGTCACCGCCTGCCGCACGTCGTCGATCTTGCCGAGCGTCGAGAAGAGCAGGGTGGGCGGGATCGATATCTTGCGCCCGCCGCGCACCGAGTCGTTCTTCATGCTGTCCTTGCCGCTCACCAGCGGCACGCCGTACGCGGTGCACACGTCGTAGAGCGCCTGGTTCGCGCGCACGAGCTGCGCCATCTTGTACGGGCCGTCGGGCGTTTTCTCGGACAGCACCGGGTCGGGCCAGCAGAAGTTGTCGAGGCCGGCGATGCGATCCCAGCGGCCGCCGACGCTGACGATGCGGCGCACGCCCTCGTCCACCACCGACGCGGCCATCGCGTAGGTGTCGAGGTCGGACAGGAACGGGTTCACGCCCTCGGCGATCACGATGCCCTCGCGGCTGCCGTACTCCACGCGCATCACCGTCGCGTCGCTGGGCATGTCGCTGCGCACGCCGACAAACGGCTTCACGACGCTGAGGCCCTTCACCTCGCCGTCGTAAATGCGGCTCTTCTCCTCCTTCGAGCAGACGTTGAGCGCGCCGAGCAGCTTCACGAGCCAGCGCGAGCGGTCCCCGGCGCGCAGCGCGCGCGGCGCGGGCACGCGCGGCGGCGCCCACACGGCGGGAATCTCCAGCTTCGGGCAGCCGTCGTGCAGGAAGTCGAGGCCCAGCGCGCCGCAGAGGCGGTCGCGATGCCACACGCGCAGGACGCCGGTGTCGGTGAACGTGCCGACCTTCGCGACCTCCACGTCGCGCCGCTTCGCCAGCGCCGCGAACGCGTCCCACTGCGCCGGCGGCACCGCGAGCGTCATGCGCTCCTGCGCCTCGGACAGGAAAATCTCCCACGGCTGCAAGCCCTCGTACTTGAGCGGGGCGTCGGTCAAATCCACCTCCGCGCCGCCGCTCAGCCGGCACATCTCGCCGATGGAGCTGCTCAAGCCGCCCGCGCCGTTGTCGGTCAGCGCGCGGAACAGGCCGAGGTCGCGCGCTTCGATGAGGAACTCGTACATCTTGCGCTGCGTGATCGGGTCGCCGATCTGCACCGCCTGCGCGGGCGATTCCTGTCGCAGCTCCTCCGAGGAGAACGTCGCGCCGTGGATGCCGTCCTTGCCGACGCGCCCGCCCGCCTGCACGATGAAGTCGCCGGGGACCACTTCCTTGCGCTCCGACGGCCCGCCGCCGACGGTGACCGGCAGCTTGCCGACCGTGCCGCAGAACACGAGCGGCTTGCCGAGGAACCGGTCGTCAAACCGCTCCCAGCCGCGCGCCCACGGGATGCCGCTCTGGTTGCCGCCGTCGATCACGCCGTGGTGCACGCCGTCGCGGATGCGGCGCGGGTGCATGAGCCCGCGCGGCAGCTCGCCGTCGTAGAAGGGCGAGCCGAAGCAGTAGCCCCACGTGTTGCACAGCATCTCGCCGCCGACGCCGGTGCCCATGGCGTCGCGGTTCACGCCGACGATGCCGGTGATCGCGCCGCCGTACGGGTCCAGCGCGGACGGGCTGTTGTGCGTCTCTACCTTGAAGAGGACGTGCCAGCGCTCGTTGAACTTCACCACGCCCGCGTTGTCGCTGAACACCGACACGAGCCAGTCGATCCGCTTCGCGACCTCCTCGGTCGTCGCCTTGATAAACGTCTTGAACAGCGAGTCGATCACGCGCGTCGCGCCCGTCTCGTCGGTGTACTGCACGCGTGCGGCGAAAATCTTGTGTTTGCAGTGCTCGCTCCACGTCTGCGCGATGCACTCCAGTTCGAGGTCCGTCGGCTGCGCGGGCAACCCGGCCTTCGCGCGCGCCGCCCGCACGTCGTCGCGCCGGTAGTAGTCGCGGATCGCGTGCATCTCCTCCAGCGTCAGCGAGAGGATGCCGTCGCGGCTGATTTTCATCAGCGCGTTATCGTCCACCTCGAGGTCGAACGTCCGCACCTGCGGCTCGCTCGCGTCGTGCATCGCCGGCGGCTCGGTGTTCACCGGGGCCAACGCCCATTCGCCGGGCGCATACACGCGCACCGTCTGGATCAGCGGGTTGGCCAGCAGCTCGCGCGCGATGCGGTCCGCCTGTTCGCGGTCCAGCGCGCCGGACAGGAAATACTGGGTGGCCGTGTAGACGTCCTCATATTCGCCCAGCGCCCGCCCGAGCACATCCTGCACCACCGTGCGCGTCGTGCGCCCGACGTTGTCGGTCACGCCGGGCTTGAAACCGATCTCGACCAGCCACGCGAACGACGCCGGCGCGGGCAGGCGGTTCATCGCGGTGTCCTGCGTCACCGGGTCGGCGATCGCCGCCGCCACCGTGCGCGCCTCCGCGTCCGCCAGCGGCGCGTCCACCAGGAACACGTCGCGCGTCGCGCACGCCGTCACCGGGACATGCAGGTAGGCGTGGGCCTGCCGCGCGACCCCCGCGCCCCGCGGGTCCGGCACGCCGTCCTTGAGTCCAACCTCGATGCGAATCGCCATAGCGCGTGCTGTTGTGGCGAAGACCGGCGCGAAGGTCACGGAGAAAATGAGTGGGTGTCGGGCAGGGGGAGCAGGTGCCGGGTTTCGGGTGTCGGTGAAAAAACAATTCTACCGATTATCGTCCATATTTGTCATCCTCCCCGAAACCTGAAACCCGACACCCTCTTCCCCCTCCATGCCCCCCCGCGCCGCCACTCCCTCCCGCTCCCTTCGCCTCGTCCTCCTCCTCGTCCTCGTCCTCGGACTGGGCCTCACCCTCTGGGCCGCGCAATCCGCGCGCCTGCGGGAACGGCAGCGGATCGACGCGGAATTCCGGGCCGAGGCGCAGGCGCTGGCGCGGGCCGTCGAGCGCGAGATGGCGCTTTTCACCAGCGTGCTCGCGTCGCTCGGCGACCTCCATACGCTGTCGGAAGGCATCAGCGCCGCCGATTTCGCGGAATTCGCCCGCAAAGGTCTCTCGCACCAGAAATCCATCCTCGGCCCGTTCGGCTTCGCGCAGCGCATCCCGCTCGAAGTCCGCGTGGCCCTCGAATCATCCGAAAATCCGAAATCCGAAATCGAAAGTCCACAATCGTCCATACTGGAATTCGGCCCCGGCGGCCCGCAGCCCGCGGGCCTGCGTCCCGACTACTTCCCGCTCACCTACCAGACGCCCGACGGCGGACTGAACCTGCCGCTCGGCTTCGACCTCGCGACCCTGCCGGGCCAGGCGGAAGCCATCGCGCGGATGGCCACCGGCGGCGGGCCGGCCCTCGGCGCCTCCATCGGCGCCGCGGAGCCGGGCGGCGCGTCGGGCTTCCTTGTGTCCGCGCCCATCGGCGCGGGCGAGGCGTTCCGCGGTTTCACCCTCGCGCGCCTGTGGCCGCAGGAACTGCTGGATCGCGCCCTGCGCCAAGCCCGTGTCCGGCAACTGCAAGTCACGCTGTTCGACCCCGTGTACGGGCGCCCGCCGGTCGCGACGACCGCGCGATTCTCCGCCGAATTTCCCGTTGCCCTCGCGGACCAGGCCTGGGTGCTCCGCTGCGAGGCGGGTGCGGACTACCAGGAAACCCGCACCGGCCGCGCGTGGCTGCTGATCCTCGCCGGCGGCTCGGCGGCCACGCTCCTGCTCGCGCTTGTCCTCGGCCTGCTCTCCTCCCGCGCGCGCGCCATCGAGCGCACCGTCCGCGAGCGCACCGCCGAACTGGAAACCGCCAACCGCCAGCTCGCCGCCGAGATGGACGAACGCGCGCGCCTCGAGGAGGCCATGCACACCGCCACGCTGCGGGAGAAGCAGCGCATCGGCCAGGATCTGCACGACTCGCTCGGCCAGAAACTCACCGGCGCCGTATACCTCGCCCGCGCGCTCGGCGTCGCGCCGTCGCCCGAAACGCCCGCACAGGTCGAGAAGTTGGTGGATTTGCTCAAGGACGCCATCGCCCAGGTGCGCCGCACCGCGCGCGGTCTCGCGCCGCTGGAAGTGGGGGAGGACGGCCTCGTGCCCGGCCTGCGCCGCCTCGCCGAGGAAACCTGCGACGTCTTCAACATCGCCTGCTCGTTCCGCGAAACCGGCGCGCCACCCTCGCTCGCACCCGGCGCCGCCATCCACCTCTATCACATCGCGCAGGAGGCCGTGCACAACGCCGTCCGCCACGGCGGCGCGCGCGAAATCACCGTGGAACTCAGCCCCCGCGCGCTGCGGATCATCGACAACGGCCGCGGCTTCGACCCCGCCGCCACCTCCGCCGGCGCCGGCCTCCGCATCATGCGCCACCGTGCCACCCGCATCGGCGCCACCCTCAACGTCACTTCGTCACCGCAAGGCACCACCCTCACCATAAACCTCCCCTAAATCCCCCCCCAAAAAACTCCGTGCCTCCGAGTCTCCGTGGTTTAAAAACTCCTCATAATTCGCGCAAAATCGCGTCAATTCGCGGTGGTTCTTCCCCCTCCGAAAAATATTCCCCAAAATTCGCGTCTACGTATTGACACGTACTCCGCCTACGTGTAGCCTCTTACTCAGTTGGTAACAAAAAATTCGTACAAATCGTGTAGACAGTCGCAGGTCGTTTCGGGTATCAAATCAACCAACGCGGAGAAAACCATGAACAAGTCACTCGTTTTAGCAGCAGGTCTGGCGATCCTCGCCACGTCCTCCTTCGCCCAAACCCAAGTCCTTAGCCGCAACGCCGTGGGCTACGTGAAGATCGATGCAGTTCGCAGCAACTTTTACTATATTGCTAACAACTTCTTCAGCCTTGATGGTGCAAATGTCCCCATCACGGTTACCAATCTTCTCGGGCAGCAAGTGCCTGCCGGCACATTGGTAAACGTTTGGGACCCCGTTGCACAGACATACCGCCCTGAAAACAAGATTGGAACTGCATGGTTTCCGGGGACGAATCGACTGTTTCCCGGAAGAGGCTTCTGGATAAAGATCCCTAACAACGCACCGAGCAACAGTTATGCCGTCTACCTGATGGGTGAAGTCCCAGATAAAAACACTCTGCCTACAAACACGGCAACTGTTTTGCCCGGTTTCAACGCGATCGCAAATCCCTATCCCACGTCAATGCGCTTCACGAATTCCGTCGTTGCGAAATCGGGTGTCGCGGGCGATATAGCCATATTCTGGAACCCGAACAACCAAACCTATGGCGGACAAGAAAATCGAATTGGATCAACATGGTTTCCAGGTACGAATATGCTGATCCCTGGACAAGGATTTTGGTACAAGAGCATCCGCTCAACTAACTTTACATGGATCGAGCCTAAGCCCTACACTTGGCCGTGATCGCGTCTAAATAATCGAAAGGAACATCAATGAAAAAGCTACTGACATCAATTGCTGTCGCGTGTGCGGCCGCTAGCTCAAGTCTTGCAACAATAACCGTAAACTGGTCTCCCCAGCAAGGTGTTGCGGCTCCCACGGCCTTGGGTGGCGGTGCTGCTCTTGGTGCCGGATTCCTTGTGCAGTTGATTTGGACTCCTGCGGCTACGATTGCTGGTGTGGGCGCGATTGATCCTAACAATCCTACTGCTGCGACCGGGGGCGATGTTGTTCTATCCTCTCAGTTTGCTCAGTTTGACGGAGTTTTCTTCTATCAAGACGATTACCCCGAGGCTCTGGCAAGCGTTACAGAACCTACGTTTCTCTCTGGAAACGTTTACCTCCGCTTGTTTTCAACGGCTGCTCCGACCGCGAATAACTTCTTCTACGGTTTGAGCGGATTCCAGTCCGGGCTTCTGATCGATCAGGATCCGAATCCGAGTACTCCGAATCAAATCCTTCTTTCCAATCCCAACAATGGTGCGTTGTTCTGGGGGAATGAAGGCTACACCGGAAACAACGACCCGCTCAACACGTGGGTTCAGGTGGTGCCCGAGCCGTCCGTGTTTGCGCTCGCGGCGCTGGGTGCGGCTGTGATCGGAATTCGCCGCTTCCGTCGCTCCTAATCGGCTGACATGCGATTCAACAAAGGCGGTCCCGTTCGCGGGACCGCCTTTGTGCGTTAATATCCACGTTGTCTGCACTCGCCCTCGCGCGCTGAATCTGCATACTGATGCCGCGAAACATGCCTTCACCGATCCGACTCTTGATTGTCGATGACCATGCCATTGTCCGGCATGGCTTGGCGCTGTTGTTGTCCCGGTTTCCCGAATTCACCGTCGCGGCGGAGGCGGGGAGCCGGGCGGACGCCCTGGCCGTGGCGGGTGGGACCGAGGTTGATGCAGCGATCGTGGACCTTTCGCTGAAGGACGGCAGTGGACTTGACCTGATCCGCGATCTGCTCCGCCAGAAGCCGAACCTGCCGTGCCTCGTGCTCTCGATGCATGACGAGCTGGAATATGCGGAGAAAGCGCTGCGCGCCGGCGCGCGCGGCTATGTGATGAAGGAAAACGCCGACGAGGTGATCGTCGATGCGCTTCGGAAGGTCCTCGCCGGCGAGCTGTACGCCAGTCCCGACGTCGCCGCCAAACTGTTGCGCCAGGTCGTCACCCCGCACGAAGCGCGTGGCGCCGAGGGCGTGGACAGCCTGACCGACCGCGAGAAGGAGATCTTCCGCTGCCTGGGGCAGGGCCTGACGACCAAGAAAATCGCCGAACAATTCGGCCTCAGCGCGCGCACTGTCGAAGTCCACCGCGCCAGCATCAAACGCAAACTCGCCTGCGAAGACACCGCCCAACTCCTGCGCGAAGCCGTCCGATGGGTGGAAGCGGGGAACGCATGAAGCCCGTCCGACACCAACGTCCTTGCCCCATCGTTCGACGCTTCTTCTCTCGTGTCCTCGTCCCTTCTTCCCTCGTTTCCTTGCCATGAACTACCTCCTACTCATCCTCGCCTCCTATCTGCTCGGCGCCATTCCGTTCGGGCTGCTGCTCGGCAAGCTCAAGGGCATTGATGTCCGCACGGTGGGCAGCAAGAACATCGGCGCGACGAATGTCCTGCGCTCTGTCGGCAAGCCGTGGGGCATTGCGACGTTTATCCTCGATGCGTTGAAGGGCTTTGTGCCCGCCTTTGTTTTTCCAGGCGTTGCAAGCGCGTGGGCGGGGGAGTTCCAGTCGTTGGAAATCGCCGCGCTGGCCGGCGGCGCGGCCGCGATCATCGGTCACAATTTCCCGATTTATCTCGGGTTCAAGGGCGGCAAGGGTGTCGCGACGAGCGCGGGCGCGTTGCTCGGGATCGCGCCGCTGGCGGTGGCCGTGGGCCTCGCGGTGTGGGCCGTGTTTTTCTTCACCCTGCGCTACGTGTCGCTGGCCTCGATCGCCGCCGCGCTATCCGTGCCGGTTGTGGGGTGGGTGTACTACCGCGATGCCGGCTGGGTGGTCCCCGCCGCCCTGACCGTCCTCGCCGCGCTGATCATCTTCCGCCACCGCGCCAACATCCAGCGCCTGCTCAACGGGACCGAGCACCGGTTTGGGAAGAAGACGGGCCCCGGTGATCGGTAATCAGTGACCAGTAATCCGTAACAGAACACTGATTACTGGTCACCGGTCACTGGTCACCTCTTCCCCTACTTCTCCCGCTTCGGCTCGCGGCCCATCAGGGCCTGGACGGCTTCGCGCGGGTTGCGGTTGTCGTGGACGACGGCGACGACCTGTTCGGTGATGGGGACGGAGACGCCGAGTTCGTTGGCGAGGTCGAGCGCGGCGCGGCAGGTCCAGATGCCTTCCGCCACCTGCTCCATGCCGCCGAGGATCGCGTCGAGTTTTTCGCCCTTGCCCAGGCGCTCGCCGACGCCCCGGTTGCGGCTCAGTTTGCTGGCGCAGGTGACGATGAGGTCGCCGATGCCGCTCAACCCGGCGAAGGTCTCGGCCCGCGCCCCGCGCGCGATGCCGAGCCGGGTCATTTCCGCCAGCCCGCGGGTGATCAGCGCGGCCTTCGTATTGTCGCCAAACCCGATGCCATCGCTGATCCCGGCCGCGACCGCGATGACGTTCTTCAGCGCGCCGCCCAGTTCAACCCCCACGACGTCCTCGCTCGTATAGACGCGGAACTCCGCGCTGTTGAAGACCTGCTGCAGCGCGACTGCGCGCTCGTGGTCCGTGCAGGCAATGACGACGGCGGACGGCACGCCGCGCGCGACTTCCTCCGCGTGGCTGGGCCCGGACAGGGCGGCGACCGGGCCGTGGCCGAGTTGCTCCTCGGCGATTTCCGTCAGCCGCCGGTGGGTTTGTTTGTCCAGGCCCTTGGCCACGCTGACGACGTGGGTGCCCGGCTTGATCAGCGGCGCGAAATCGGCGGCGACCTGTTTGAAAAAGCGGGACGGGACCGCCAGTACGATTACCTCGGCCCCGGCGACCGCCTCCGCCTTGTCCGCCGTCCATTCGATGGCGTCCGGCAGCGGGACGCCGGGCAGGAATTTGCGGTTCTCGCGCGTGTCGACGATCGCGCGGATGTACTCGCCGAACGGCCCCCACATGCGCACGCGATGCCCGTTCCGGTGCAACACCAGCCCGAGCGCCGTACCCCATCCGCCATCGCCAAGAATCGCAATATTCATGTGCGCAGTATGCCGGGGAGGATTGAGAAATGCCAGAGTGAGTCTTGGCGGGAGCGGGCGAGTGGCGAGTGCGAGTGACGAGGGGTCATGAGCGGCGGTTTGAGTTGCCTTCCCCTTGTCCCCCGCACTCCTCCCTCGCACTTTCCTATTGCCTCCCCGTGCTACATCCCGTATCGCCTAGACATGGCGTTCCAACAGAGTCCGTTGAAGGGCATGGCGTGGGAGCGGTTCCGCGACCTGGACCCCGAGCAGAAAGGCCCGTTGCTCAACCGGAACGGGCGTCCGCATCACGCGTTGATTGCCCAGCAGTTCGACCGCGCGATGCTCGACCGGATCGGCGATCTCGCAACCAAAATGCGCAAGATCGCGAAGACCCGTGGCGGCATGAAGTTCCTCCAGGACCTGCTGTCCGAAAAGCGCGCGATGCTCTATTTCGCGCAGCCCTCCACCCGCACGTTCCTCTCGTTCTACGCCGCGTGCCAGATCCTCGGCATCCAGCCGGCGGAGGTGCGCGACGCGCACACGTCGAGCGAGGTGAAGGGGGAGTCGCAGGAGGACTCCGTCCGCACGTTCAGCTCCTATTTCGACATGATCATCATGCGTCACCCGCAGGGCGGCTTCGCTGAGCGCATCGCGTGGATGCTTTCGGGCACGGACCGTCCCGTTCCGGTGGTCAACGCAGGGTCGGGCAAGGACCAGCATCCGACGCAGGCGCTGCTCGACATCTACACGCTGCAGCGCTCGCTCGAAAAGCGGCGCGGCGGGCTGGAGGGCTCGAAGATCGCCTTTGTCGGCGACCTGCTGCGCGGGCGCACGGTGCGCTCCCTCTCGCTGCTCCTGCGCCACTACCCCGGCGTGAAGCAGTATTTTGTCGCGCCGGAACCGCTCCAGATCGGCCGCGACATTCTGGAAAAGCTCGACGCCTCGGGCATGGCGTACGAGGTCACCTCGGACTTCGACCAGATCCTGCCCGATGTGGATGCGGTGTACATGACGCGTATCCAGGACGAGTGGGACCAGGCGGGCGAGAGCAAGGCGATCGACACGACGCGGTTCCACCTGCGCGCCGATCACCTGCAGGTCCTGAAGTCCGACGCGATCATCATGCACCCGCTGCCGCGCCGCCACGAGATCGCGCCCGAGGTGGACGCTGATCCGCGCGCAAAATACTGGCGCCAGGTCCGCAACGGCATGTGGGTCCGCGCGGTGCTGATCCTGATGATTTTTGACCGCGACCGCGAAATTGACCGCTACTATGAAGACCTGATGAGTTGAAGGGGAGACGGACGGGATGACGGGATGAACAGGATAAAGGACGGTACTATGGAGTTCCTATCCCGTTTATCCTGTAAATCCTGTCTCTCCGGTTGAGAGGAATGACTGGATATGAAGCATCTGATTACGTTGGAAAACTGGTCGTCCGCTGAGCTGACCGCGCTGCTGGACCTGGCCGACCGCGTGAAGGCGAAGCCGGCGGACTATGGCGACGCGATGCGGCGCAAGACGCTGCTGATGATTTTCGAGAAGCCCAGCCTGCGCACGCGGGTCTCGTTCGAGACCGGCGCCACGCAGATGGGCGGACACGCGATTTTCTACGACCTCGCCACGTCGCCGCTCAGTTCCGGCAAGGAAAACGTCGCCGACCTCGTGCGGGTCGTGAGCCGGTACGTGGACATCATCATGGGCCGCCTGTTCGAGCAGGCGCACATTGAGGAGATGGCGCGCCTCGCGAGCGTGCCGGTGATCAACGCGCTGACGAACTATGAGCACCCGTGCCAGATCCTCGCGGACCTGCAGACGATCCGCGAGAAGAAGGGCGCGTTGAAGGGCGTGAAGCTCGCGTATCTCGGCGACGGCAACAACAACGTGACGCATTCCCTGCTGTTCGGCTGCGCGAAGATGGGCATGCACATCAGCGTCGGCTGCCCGAAGGGCGACGAATACGAGCCGCTTTCCAGCGTGCTGGCCGGCACCCGGAAGATCGCGAAGAAAACCGGCTCGAAGATTGTCGTGACCGCCGACGCGCTGGAGGCCGCGAAGGGCGCGGACGTGGTCTACACCGATTCGTGGATGAGCTACCACATCCCGCAGCACAAGCAGGAGTCGCGCGTGAAGGTGTTCGCGCCGTACCAGGTGAATGCCCGGCTGATGAAAGCGGCGCGGAAGGACGCGATGTTCATGAACTGCCTGCCCGCGATGCGCGGCTATGAGCAGACCGCCGAGGTGATCGACGGGCCGCGTTCCGTCGTGTTCGACCAGGCCGAAAACCGGTTGCACATCCAGAAGGCGGTCATGCTCCATTTGCTGGAATCGGCGAAGAAGTGAACCGCGGATTAACCGCAGATGGCACAGATGAATCCGCGGTTATCAATTCCGGGAGAGGGTAGTCGTGTCCATTGGCGTTGATTCGTGGTTATGAAGCGCATCCTGGTCGTTAAGCTCAGTTCATTCGGCGACCTGTTTCACGCGTTGCCGACGGTGCATTTGCTCCGGCGCCACACCGGGGCGCAGGTGGATTGGGCGTGCCACGATCTCTACGTGGATCTCGTCCGGTGTTTTAAGCCGGTGGACCGGGTGATTCCGTTCCCGCGCCGTTCGTTCGCGCGCCACAGCGCCCGCTTCCTGCGCGAGTTGCACGCGCAGGACTATGACCTGGTCGTGGATTTGCAGGGATTGCTCAAAAGTGCCTTCGTCACGAGGGCCGCGCGCGCCGCCCGCCGGATCGGTCCCTCCTTCAGCCGAGAGGGTTCCCGCCTGTTCTACGATGCCGTCGCGGGACCTACGAACAAGGACCGGCACGCGGTGGAGGAATGTCGCGACACCCTCCGGTATCTCGGCCTCCCGGATCACCCCGTCGAGTTTCCCGTGGACTTTCCCGCCTTTCCGCTCAACCTGCCGCGGCCCCGGATTGGTCTCCTGCCGTGTTCGCGACGCGCGGAGAAGAACTGGCCCATCGTGCATTTTGCCGAGGTGGGGCGCGCGATCACCGGCGCGCAGTTCCTGGTGCTCGGCGGGCCTGCGGATGCGCTGCCGTGCGCGGAGTTGACGGCCGCGATCGGCGAGCGCGCGCACAACTGGTGCGGACGCACGACGATGATTGAGCTGGGTGGATTGATCCGCGAGTTGGACCTGTTGATCACCGTTGATTCCGGCCCGATGCACGTCGCTGCGGCCGTTGGCACGCCGACCGTGGCCGTGTTTGGCCCGACGGATCCCGTGCGCACCGGTCCCTACGGCCCGCGGCACCGCGTCGTCCGCGAAGGCCCCGACCTCGCGTTGCTGCCCGCCGCCCCGGTCATCGCCGCCGCGCGCGACCTGCTCGCTGCGGGCGGAACCGCTGAATAAGTGGAGTAACGGGGGTGTTCTTGAGTCCGCGACATTCGCGGCAAAATTCCCCGCTGATCAGGACGCGCGCATGCGCTTGAGGAAACTGCCGATGCCGAGCAGGGCGACGATGCAGAGCGTCGCGGCGAGCAGCAGGCGCCCGTAGGCCCACACTTCCCGGTACAGGCGATGGGGGTTGCGTTCGCGCCGGTCGATCCCGGCGGGCGCCGCGTCGGCCAGTTGCGCGGGGCGCAGGCGTCGCGCCCATTCGTAGTGTGGCAGCTCGTAGCTGTCGGTTCCGAAATAGAGATGCGCGTGCGCGTCGCGCTGCGGCGTGGTGACGAGATAGAGCGGTTCCATGCTGATCGTTGCATTGGTGAGCGTCAGCGGCGCCTCCTCGTAGTGGAACAGGTCCACCTTCAGGAAGCGGAACGGCGTATTGCGCAGGTCCACGTGCAGGCGTTCCTGGCCAGCCATGCGGTGCAGTCCGCCGTCGGCGATCCAGCGCCACTGGTTCGTGGCGTCGTTGCGCCCGTACACCTTGACCGGCCGCGCGAATTGCGGCTCCGCCGCGTGCAGTTCGATGCGGCGGACGGGGAGGAAGCGATGGCCCGTGTCGAGGTAGACCGTCTGGATGCCGGTGCGTTCCGCGCCGGGCGCCTCGGGTTCCGCCGGCACGGTCCACGCGTGCAGCGGCGGTTCCGCCTCGCTCCGGACGAAGACCTCGAACGCCTGCGCCTCCAGCGGTTCATCGGCCTTGTGGGCCGACGGGTGGATTCGCAGTTGCAGGAAGCGCGCGTCGGTGTAGGCGTAGTTGAGCAGGCGGACATTGGCCTGCCGGTCGCGCATCTGGTGGATCAAGTAGCCCTGGCCCACGCGTTCCCACGCGATGCGGTCGGCGCTGCCGAGGAGTTCGACGCGGCGCACGAAGTCCTGGCCGGACATGGAAATGGCGATGCGGTCGTGCGTGGCGGTCGACGCCCGGCCCCGCTCGTCGAGCAGCTCGAGTTCGACCCGGAGCTGGCGCGACGGCGCATTCGTCTCGCCGCGTTGCAGCACACGGGTGCGCAACACGCGCGTCACCGGCGGTTCGGGCTTGTGGATCAGGAACGGCCACTCGTTTCCCTCCTCATCCAGGACGCGCAGGTCGGCGGGGAACGACTGGCTGCCGTCGAACACCGGCCCCGGGATCATCGCGCGATACAACCGGCCCGAAACCATTCCATCCGGCAACGCGGCGCGCCAGCGGAACTCGTGGCGCTCCATCGCGGCGCACCAGTGCAGCGGCGCGAGGCATATCACCCCGAGCGCGATGACAAGACGGCGGCACATCGCGCCAACATAGCCGAGCCCGCGCACCCGCGCGAGCGGATTCCGGAGCGGGTCATTTTTCCCTGTTCTTTCGGTGCCTGCCTCCTACACTCGCTCACCTTGCCATGAATGAACCTTTGATCTTGATCGTGGGCGGTGGCGGGCGCGAACACGCGCTGGCGTGGAAATTGTCGCAGGACAGCGCGAAGCCGCGCCTCGTCTGCGCGCCGGGCAACGCCGGAACGGCCGCGCTGGCGACAAACCTGCCGATCGCCGCGACGGATGTGGATGCGCTGCTGGCGTGGGCCGTCGAGCACCGCCCGTACCTGACCGTGGTGGGCCCGGAAGCGCCGTTGTGCGAGGGCATCACCGACCGCTTCAAGGCGGCGGGCCTGCGCGTGTTCGGCCCGAGCAAGGCCGCCGCGCAGCTGGAAGGCAGCAAGGTGTTTTCCAAGGACGTGATGGTGAAGGCCGGCGTGCCGACCGCGCGCGCCGGGGCGTTCACCGATCCCGCCGCCGCGCGCGCCTATGCGCGCACGCTGCGCCCCCCCGTGGTGGTGAAGGCCGATGGCCTCGCCGCGGGCAAGGGCGTCATCATCTGCGCGTCGCTGCACGAGGCGGAAAACGCGATTGATGAGACGATGGTGCGCGGCGCGTTCGGCGCGGCCGGGTCCCGCGTGCTCGTCGAGGAATTCCTCGAAGGCGAGGAGGCGTCGATCCTCGCGCTGACCGATGGCGAGCGGCTCGTGATGCTCGCCTCGGCGCAGGACCACAAGCGCATTTTCGACCGCGACCAGGGCCCGAACACCGGCGGGATGGGGGCCTACTGCCCCGCGCCGGTCGTCACCCAGAACCTCTGGCCCGTCATCCGGTCGACCGTCTTCGAACCGACGCTGGCCGAATTGCGGCGGCGCGGCATCGAGTACCGCGGCGTGATGTACGCGGGCCTGATGCTCACGCACTACGGCCCGCAGGTGCTGGAATTCAACGCGCGCTTCGGCGACCCCGAAACGCAGGCGATCCTGCCGCGCTGGGCGGGCGACCTGCTGCCCGCGCTCGATGCGTGCGCCGACGGGCAGTTACGCGAGGAACACGTCCGCTGGCAGGACGGTTCCTGCGTGTGCGTCGTCATGGCCGCAGGCGGCTATCCCGGCGCCTACCGCAAGGGCGATGTGATCCACGGCCTCGCCGACGCCGCGCGCCTGCCCGGCGTCGTCGTCTTCCACGCCGGCACCGCGCTGCGCGACGGACAGGCGGTCACCGACGGCGGCCGCGTGCTCGGCGTGACCGCGACCGGACCCGGCCTGCGGCAGGCCGTGACCCGCGCCTACGACGCCGCCGCGCGAATTCGTTTTGCCAACGCCCACTACCGGAAGGATATTGCGTGGCGCGCCTTGGGCGCGTGAACGGGGGAGCACACGCATGGCCGCCATGAGCATCATTCGCATCGCCGCAACCGGGTGTTTGTCCGCTTCGCTCGCGCTCGCGCAGGACCCGGCGGCGCCCGCCGCTCCGCCCGCCGCCGTCGCGCCCGCCGTGCATCCCGTCGCCGCGGATGTGGACCGCATGCTCGGCGAACTCGCCGGTCACGGCATCCGCATCGGGGACGAGGCCGACCGCGCCAGCCTCTACGAGTGCATCGCGCGCACCGTGGATCCGTCCGCGCGCGTGTACGCGGGCGACGCCTTCGCGCTCCAGGCGCGGCGGAACGCGGGCGAAGGCCTGCACCCCGGCTTTACGCTCACGATGTCGAACGGCGCACCCGTCGTCGCCTCCGTGCCGGACGGGTACCCCGCGGACCTGCGCGCCGGCGACCGCCTGCTCGCCATCGGCGCGCAGCCCGTCACGAACCTCTCGTATGACACGATTCTCGCGACGCTGCGCGAACGCGAGACGACCAATCTCACGCTGCTCATCCAGCGCAACGGCTTGGCGACCTCGACCGTCAGCGTTGCCCTCGCGCCCGGCCGCATGCCCGCGCTCGAACTCGTCGAGCTGTTCCCGCGCGACATCGGCTACGCGCGCGTCAACGGATGGTTCCCCGGGGCCGCGACCTCCCTCGCCGCCCTCGTGCGCGCGTGGGCGGCGGAGGAACGCGCCGGCGCGATCCTCGACCTGCGCGGCGCGGGCGGGGATGACGTCGAAGGCGTCGCGTCGCTCGCCGGTTTGTTCGCGTCCCCGGGTTCCCTGCTGTTCAGCTTCCGCGATCGCGACGGCAACGAGCTCTCATCGCATCGCGCCCCGGCGGACGCCGCGCCGCTGGCGATCCCGCTTATCGTGCTGGTGGATGCGCGCACCGCGGGCGCCGCCGAATTGTTCGCCGCCGTCGCGTCCGACAGCCTGCTGGGCAGCCTCGTGGTCGGTCGCGCCACCGCGGGCGACCCGTCCATTCGCGAGGGCCTTCCGCTCCCCGGCGGACACGTGCTGTACATCGCCACCCGCCACGCCGTGACCGGCAACGGGCTGTTGCTCGACGGCACGGAAGGGCTCGCGCCGAATCTGCCCGTGTCCGCGCGGCCCGGACGTCAGGAGTACGAACCCGATGGCGCGGGCGACCGCCGCCAGCGGCTGGAGGAGGAGGCGCTGGATCGCGCCCTGCGCGACCGTATCCGCGGGGACGACGACCTGCAGCGCGCCGTCGACGTCGTGCTCGGCCTCAAGGCCTTGAATATCCGCCCGAAAGCGGGACATTGATGAGCGCGCGGGGCGTACGGTTTCCCGGCGGCGCCGCCGGATTTGCAACGTCTGTTAAAACTCTTTTTTAGACTTCCAACGTCTGTAAAAATCTTTTTCATCTTCCCTTCCGCATGTCCCCGAAACGCAACATCCTGTTTGTCTGCACCGGCAACATCTGCCGGAGCCCGATGGCGGAGGCGATCTTCCGGCATCGCCTCGGCCGGCGGCCGGGGTGGACCGTCGGGTCGGCCGGCGTGGCGGCGCTGCCGGGCATGCCGGCGAGCGACGAGGCGCGGGTGGCGCTGAAGGAGTGGGGGATTGACCTGGGCCGGCATCGCAGCCGTCCGCTGAGCGCGGACCTGGTGGATGCGGCGGACTGGATCGTGGTGATGACCGCGGGGCATGCGCAGGTGGTGAAGCGGCTGTTCCCGGAGGCGCGCGACCGGGTGAAGCTGTTGAACGCGTTCGGCGCGTCGAAGATGGCGGAGGACGTGCCGGACCCGATCGGGCAGTCGCTGGATGTGTACCGGTTCACGCGGGACCGGATCGACCGGGCGATGGCGGACGTGGTGTTGACGGTGTTGGAAGAGAGCGACGAACTTAAGACGAACCCTGAGGAACAAGGACCTATGAAGATTGCAATTGGCGCCGACCATGGCGGTGTGGAGATGAAGGAGCAGGTCAAGAAGGCGCTCGCGGCGCGCGGCGTCGAGCTCGACGATGTCGGCAGCTTCAGCGCGGAATCCGTCGATTACCCCGATTTCGCGTCGGCGGTGGCGAAGCGGGTTTCCGAGGGGTCCGCGCAGCAGGGCATCCTGATCTGCAGGACGGGCATCGGCATGAGCATGACGGCGAACCGGTTCCCGAAGGTCCGCGCGGCGCTGGTGCTCGATCCGGACATGGCCCGGCTCGCGCGCTCGCACAATGACGCGAACGTGCTCGTGATGGGGTCCGCGACGACGCAGGCCGCGAATGTGCCGGCGATCCTCGACGCATGGTTCGGGGCGTCGTTCGAGGGCGGGCGCCACAGCCGCCGCGTGGAGAAGATCGAGCTGGCCGGCGCGGCGTCGGCGGGGCTGGACGCGATTGCCGCGGGCGATCCGGAGATTTTTTCGGCGATTTCGCACGAGGACGTGCGGCAGCGCGAGAACCTGGAGCTGATCGCGTCGGAGAACTACGCGAGCCGCGCGGTGCGCCAGGCGTCGGGCTGCGTGATGACGAACAAGTACGCCGAGGGCTATCCGGGCAAGCGATGGTACGGCGGGTGCGAGTGCGTGGACGACGCCGAGCGCCTCGCGATTGAGCGCGCGAAGAAGCTGTTCGGCGCGGAGCACGCGAATGTGCAGCCGCACAGCGGCAGCGGCGCGAACATGGCGGTGTATTTCTCGGTGCTGCAGCCCGGCGACACGATCCTCGCGATGAACCTCGCGCACGGCGGGCATCTGACGCACGGCCACAAGATGAATTTCTCGGGCCGCTACTACAACGTCATCCCGTACGGGGTGGACAAGGACACGGAGCGGATCAACTACGACGAGGTGGCCACGCTGGCCACGCAGCACCGGCCGAAGCTGATCTGCGCCGGCGCCAGCGCGTATTCCCGCGAGTTCGATTTCCCGCGCCTGCGGCAGATTGCCGACAGCGTGGGCGCGCTGCTGATGGTGGACATGGCGCACATCGCGGGCCTCGTGGCGGCGGGCGTGCACCCGAGCCCGGTGCCGTATGCGGATTTCGTGACGAGCACGACGCACAAGACGCTGCGCGGGCCGCGCGGCGGATTGATCCTGTGCCGCGAGCCGTTTGCGGCGGAAATCGACAAGCAGGTGTTCCCCGGCATCCAGGGCGGCCCGCTGATGCACATCATCGCGGCCAAGGCCGTCTGCTTCCACGAGGCGCTGCAGCCCGCGTTCCGCGCCTACGCGCGGCAGGTGGTGGGCAACGCGCAGGTGCTGGCGCAGGGGTTGGCCGACGCGGGGCTGCGCATCTGCTCGGGCGGCACGGACAACCACCTGATGCTGGTGGACCTCAGCGCGCTGGGCGTCAGCGGCAAGGACGCGGCGGCGGCGCTCGACAAGGCGAGCATCACGGTCAACAAGAACGCGATTCCGTTCGACACCAAGAGCCCGTTCGTGACCTCCGGCATCCGCATCGGCACGCCTGCGGTGACGACGCGCGGCATGCAGGAAAACGAAATGGACCGGATCGCCGACGCGATTACGCGCATCCTCAAGGCGCCGCAGGACGAGGCCGTCATCCAGGCCGTCCGCAAGGACGTGCTCGCGCTGACGGCGCGTTTCCCGGTGCCGTGAGCTAATCCGCGACGGCGCGCAGGCGGAGGATGGCGGCGGCATCGCCGACCGTTCCCGTGACGACGGGGTAGGACCACGCTGCGGCGATGGGCGCGGTGGTGACGACCGGTGTCCACGGGCCGGACGGTGACGGGGCGGAATCCAGTTCGTACCGTTGGTGGGCGAGCGCGTCGTGTCCGGCAGTGAGCTGCGTGCCTTCGCGTTGGAGCGTGCGGAGCGCGGGCGGCGCGGAGAGATGTGCCAGCCGGTTTGGCTCGTCGCGCACGTCCAGCAGGAAGCGAAAGGCGCCGGGCAGGCGTGCGCGCCACGCCGCCTCGTTGTGGCCGTGGCCGCAGCCGATCCGCATCAGCAGGTCCAGATTCGGCACATAGCCGATGGTGAGCAGGTGGTCGTAGGCCGACCAGGGCTCGTCCCAGTAATAGCCGCCGGGCAGGGTTCCGATCTGGCCCTCATCCGTTCCCGTATCCATGTAGATGCGCGTCTCGCGTTTGGGTTTTCCGGGCAGCGAGGCATTGTAGTTGGGGGCGCGGGTGACGGCGGGCGACATCGCGAGGACGCCGCCGAAGACGTTGGTCTCCAGACCGGCGTACAGGCTGCAAATGCCGCCCATGGAGGATCCGCCGATGAGCGTGTTGCGCGGATCGTTCAGGGTGCGATAGTGCGTGTCGATGGTGGGCCGCACGTTGTTGATGAGGAATTGCAGGTAGGCATCGGCGCGCCCGGGCAATTCGCCGGGGTAGGTGTCGCCCGGCGGATTGTACTCCCAGCGCCGGCGCTCCGGATAGTTGTCCACGCCGACGATGATCGCCTCGCGCATGCGGCCCTGGCTGATTTCGATGGTCGAGGTGATGTCGGCATTCCACGCGCCGGTGCCGCCGGGATTCGCGCCATTCGTCAGGTTCTGGCCGTCCTGAAAATAGATGACCGGATAGCGTTTCCATGGATGGCTGTCGTAGCCGCGCGGGAGGATGATGCGCACGGTGCGCCCGCTGATCGGCGGGTACGAGGAGTCAACGTAACGCGATTCGAAGCGCTGCGCGGAGACGGTGTTGCTCGGCCAGTAGCTGTAGAGCTGGCCCTGTTGCAGGACGAAGGCGTCGAGCGGCGTCCAGTAGTCGCGCCCGAGGAATCCAACGCCGTTCGTGTAGGGCGCGCGGTCGATCTGGCCCAGGCTGTTGGTCAGCACGAATTGAATCCACTCCCCGGCCTCACCGAATCCGGAGGCGTGGTAGAGCGACTCGCCCGGCTCGCGGCCGGGGCCGATGTTCACGAGGGGGATTGAAAAGAAGTTGGTGTTGCCGCCCGACGTGTAGAGCAAGAAGGCGGTGGTCCATCCGGAGTAGTAGTAGATGGACTTCCCCGCGAACGGCGCGACCGGGGCCGGCGCGATGTGGTTGGTGCGGTTGGGGTCGGGCTCCCAGAGCACATTGGCGCCGTTGCAGTGCTGGTTGCTGGCGCCGCTTCGCGCGATGAATTTGTAGGCGAGGGTGACGCCCTTTTGCACCGCGATCCGGCCGGTCCAGATGTTCCCGCTGGTCCACCGCAGTTTCACCGCGCCGGTGGGCGTCCAATTCCCAAGGTCGGGATGGCCGCCCGTCACGTAGACATTTGAGCCAAAGCCCACGTTCCACACGATGCTGACGGGCAGTACCTCGCGGTCGGGACTGGCAGCCCATGCGGCGGAACACCCCCACAAGGCCATCGCCGCCCCCATGACGGGCGAAAGCTTGATACGCATGCGGCGAAGGTACCACACGGGTCGGGTGGAGTATAGGGGTGCGAGTGGAAACCATCGGGGAATGCACTATATTTTGCCATCTTTTGGGATTCCGGCGTCATTTCCGGTTGGAAATGCGGGGAGCCTCTGGTAGAGGTAGCCCCATTTACCGGCGCACGCTTTGGCGGCACAAAACAGCAGCGATAGCAAACCAGCGAGGCGATTATGGCGGAAGCATTGCAGCACCTGATTGAGCGGATTCAGCGCGAGGCGGTGGACACGGGTGAGCGGCAGGCTTCGGACCTGGTCGCGAAGGCCAAGCAGCAGGCGGCGGCGCTGGTCGCCGAGGCGGAGAAAAAGGCCGAGGCGCTGCTGGCGAAGGCGAAACAGGATTCCGAACAGTACACCGAGCGCAGTTTGCAGACGCTGCGGCAGGCGTCGCGCGATTTGCTGATCAGCGTGGGGCAGGGCGTCGAGAACATCGTCTCCAACCTCGCGGCGGAGGCGGCGGAAGGCTCGCTGACGTACGAGACGGTGCAGGAGATGCTGGTGAAGCTGGCGGAAGCCTATGTCGGCCGCACAGACCGCGAGCGCCGCATCGAGCTGATGGTGAGCCCGCAGGACCAGGCGCGCCTGATCAATTTCTTCAAGGACAAGTACCACGACAAGCTGCAGCAGGGGCTGGTCATCAAGGGCGACGAACGCATCTTCAAGGGCTTCAAGGTGGCGCTTGAGGGCGGACACGTCACACACAACTTCACGCCCGAGGCGATTGCGGAGTCGCTGTCCTCCTTCCTGCGCCCGCATCTGGCGGAGATCGTCTATCAGGTGGCCCGCGAAGGCGCTGCGAAGAAATGACCTTCTACTACCTGATCGCCAGTCTGCCCGCGCTTTCGCTCGGGGCCCCGCCGCCGATGACGGTGGCCGGGCTGCTGGAGGATGTGCGGCGGGTGGCCGATCCGGTGGCCGCGGCGGAACTGGCGGCGCTTGTGGCCGACGATGCCTCTTCCGCACGCAGTTCTCTCGCCGCGCGCTGGAGGGCGGCGCAGACCCAGTTGGGCAACGCGCTGGCCCGCACCCGGGCCGCCCGGCTCGATGTGGACCCCGCGGCGTACCTGCGCCCGCACGAGGGGTTCAGCAACTATCTTGAAATGGCCGTGCTGGACGCCTGCGCGAAGCCGAACCCGCTGGAGCGCGAGCTGTCGCTGGACCGTTTCCGCTGGTCGCTGCTGGAAGAGTGGGCGCGCGAGCAGCCGTTCGGCCTCGATGCGCTGCTCGCCTACGGATTGAAGTTGAAACTGGCGGAGCGCTGGGCGGCGCTGACGGACGAGGCCGGGCGCACCCGCCTCGCGGAAACCGTCAAAAGCGTCCGCGAAGCGCTGAAGCCTTGAACCGCGGCTGGAGAGTGGACTGAGATGACAACAACACATCTGGGCAAGATCAAGGGCGTGAACGGGAACCTGATCCGCGTGGAATTCGCCTCGCCGGTCGCGCAGAACGAGGTCGGCTACGCGCGCACGGGCAATCTCCGGCTCAAGGCCGAGGTGATCCGCATCCGCGGCACGGTGGCCGAGTTGCAGGTGTTCGAGGATACGTCGGACCTGCACGTGGGCGACACGGTGGAATTCACGGGCGAATTGCTCAGCGTGGAACTCGGCCCCGGCCTCCTGGGCAGCATCTACGACGGCTTGCAGAACCCGCTGCCCGAACTCGCGGCGGAAAGCGGCTTTTTCCTGCAGCGCGGCAAGTACCTCGCGTCGCTGGATCGCAAGAAGACCTGGGCCTTTACGCCGGTGGCCACGGTGGGTGCCGTGGTGCAGGCGGGGGACACGCTGGGCACCGTGCCCGAGGGCATTTTCCAGCACCGCATCATGGTCCCGTTCAACCTGCGCGGCAAACTGACTGTCGAGTCCGTCGCCGCCGTGGGCGACTACCGGGTGGACCAGGTGGCCGCGGTGCTGGTTGACGAACGCGGCGGGAAACATGACGCGCTGTTCCACCAGCGGTGGCCGGTGAAGCTGCCGATCAAACTTTTTGCGGAACGCCTGCGCCCGACGGAGCCGCTGGTGACGAAGGTGCGCATCGTGGACACGTTCTTCCCGGTGGCGCGCGGCGGCACCTACTGCATCCCGGGTCCCTTTGGCGCCGGCAAGACGGTGCTGCAGCAGATCACGAGCCGGTACGCGGATGTGGACATCGTGATTATCGCGGCGTGCGGCGAGCGCGCGGGCGAAGTGGTGGAGACGCTGCGCGAGTTCCCGCATCTCGAGGACCCGCGCACCGGGCGCAGCCTGATGGAGCGCACGCTGATCATTTGCAACACGAGTTCCATGCCCGTCGCCGCGCGCGAGGCGTCGGTATACACCGGCGTGACGCTCGCGGAGTACTACCGCCAGATGGGCCTGCACGTGCTGCTGCTTGCGGACTCGACGTCGCGCTGGGCGCAGGCGCTGCGCGAAATGTCGGGCCGCCTGGAGGAAATTCCGGGCGAAGAGGCGTTCCCTGCGTACCTGGAGTCCGTGATCGCGGCGTTCTACGAGCGCGGCGGCGTGGTGAAATTGCGCGACGGCGGCATCGGCTCGGTCACGATCGGCGGCACGGTGAGCCCCGCGGGCGGCAACTTCGAGGAGCCGGTGACGCAGAGCACGCTGAAGGTGGTCGGCGCGTTCCACGGCCTGTCGCGCGAGCGCTCCGATGCGCGCCGCTTCCCGGCGATCCAGCCGCTCGATTCGTGGAGCAAGTACACGGGCGTCGTGCCCGACGAACAGGTCACCTTCGCGCGCGGCATGCTGCGGCGCGGCAACGAGGTGAACCAGATGATGAAGGTCGTCGGCGAGGAGGGCACGTCGATCGACGACTTCGTGACCTACCTGAAGGCCGAGTACCTCGACTCCGTCTACCTGCAGCAGGACGCCTACCACGAGGTCGACTCCGCGACCTCGTCGGAGCGGCAGCAGTATGTTTTCGGGCGCATCCACAAGGTGTTGAAGACGCGCATGCAGTTCGCGGAGAAGGACGCGGCGCGCCAGTTTTTCCAGCGGCTCACGCAGCTCACGCGCGACTGGAACCGCGTGGCGATGGACGGCCCGGAATTCAAGGAACTGGAATCGCGCGCCGAGCAGATGCTGGCGGAGGTGACCTCGTATGCTTAAGACCTACCAACAAATCGAACAAATCGCCGGCAACGTCATCGTCGTCAAGGCGTCCGACGTCGGCTACCGCGAGCTGGCGCAGGTGACCTCCGCGCAGGGCACGTCGCTCGCGCAGGTCATCCGTCTCGAAGGCGACCGCGTGTACCTGCAGGTCTTCACCGGCAGCCGCGGCGTCGCGACGGACGCGCAGGTGCGCTTCCTCGGCCATCCGATGCAGGTGCCGTTCTCCGAGGCCCTGCTCGGGCGCATCTTCACCGGCAGTGGCCAGCCGCGCGACCGCGGCCCGGCGATCCAGGAGAACATGACCGCGATCGGCGGTCCGTCCGTCAACCCGGCCAAGCGCATCATCCCGCGCAACATGGTCCGCACCGGCATCCCGATGATCGACGTGTTCAACACGCTGGTCGAATCGCAAAAGCTTCCGATTTTCTCGGTGGCCGGCGAGCCGTACAACCCGCTGCTCGCGCGCATCGCGCTGCAGGCCGAGGTGGACGTGATCATCCTCGGCGGCATGGGATTGAAGCACGACGACTATCTCTATTTCCGCGATGTGCTGGAGGAGAAGGGCGCGCTGGCCCGCTCTGTGATGTTCGTGCACACCGCCGCGGACCCGGTGGTGGAGTGCCTGATGGTGCCGGACATCGCGCTCGCGGTGGCGGAGCAGTTCGCGCTGCAGAAGAAGCGCGTGCTCGTGCTGCTGACCGACATGACGAATTTTGCCGACGCGATGAAGGAAATCGCGATCACGATGGAACAGATCCCGTCGAACCGCGGCTATCCGGGCGACCTCTACAGCCAGCTCGCGGCGCGCTACGAGAAGGCGGTCGACTTCGACACCGCCGGTTCGATCACGATCCTCGCGGTCACCACGATGCCCGGCGACGACGTGACGCATCCGGTGCCGGACAACACCGGCTACATCACCGAGGGCCAGTTCTACCTGCGCAACGGACGCATCGAGCCGTTCGGCTCGCTGAGCCGCCTGAAGCAGCTGGTCAACGACAAGACCCGCGCGGACCACCGCACGATCATGAACTCGATGATCCAGCTCTACGCCGCCTACAAGGAAACGCTCGAGAAGCAGGCGATGGGGTTCCGCATGAGCGTGTGGGACCAGAAACTGCTGAAGTACGGCGTGCGCTTCGAGAAGGAGATGATGGACCTCTCCGTCAACATCCCGCTCGAACAGGCCCTCGACCTCGGCTGGCAGATCCTCGCCGATTGCTTCGACGCCACGGAGACCGGCATCCCGAGCAAGATGACGGACAAGTATTGGCCGAAGAAATAGGCACAAAGGGACAAAGGCACAGAGGCACAAAGTGGCCGCAATTAAGTCATATCGGGACCTGCTGGTCTGGCAGAAGGGGATGAGCCTTGCTTCGGTCGTCTACCAAATTTCGCATGATATGCCAAAAGCCGAGCAAATTGGACTGACGAGTCAAATGAGGCGTGCTGCCGTTTCCGTGCCGAGCAATATAGCGGAAGGGTATGGGCGCCGTGCCCGTGCCGACTATCTGCGATTTCTGAATATTTCGTTTGTCCCTCTGTGCCTTTGTGCCTTCTGACCATGGCCAAGATCAAACACACCAAGAACGAGTTGAAGGCCCAGCGCGATGCGCTGCGTCGCTTCAAGCGCTATCTGCCGACGTTGCAGTTGAAGAAGCAGCAACTGCAGATGGAGATGCGGCAGCTGGAGCAGCGCATGGAGGAGGTGCACGGCGAGGAGGAGCGCCTGGCGGCGGGGCTCAACGCCTGGGTTCGCCTGTTCGCGGAGCCGGTGGAGCTGTCGGCCTGGGTTAAATTGCAGGAGGTCCGCACCACGACGGGCAACATCGCCGGTGTGAACATCCCGGTTCTGCAGGAAATCAGTTTTGCCCCGGTGGAGGTGGATTTGCATGCCACCGCGCCGTGGGTGGATGACGGTCGCGCAGCGGTCGAGCAGTTGGTCCGGCTCCAGGTGGAGCGTGAAATCCTGATGGAGCAGCATCGCCTGCTGGCCGCGGAACTGCGCACCACATCGCAGCGCGTGAATTTGTTCGAAAAGGTCAAGATCCCCGAAGCCGAGTCGCACATCCGGGTCATCCGGATTTTCCTGGGCGATGCGCAGACGGCGGAAGTGGCCCGGGCGAAGATTGCGAAAGGCAAGTCCGCGGAGGTGGCCGCATGATTGTGCCGATGCAGCAGGTGTTGTTGCTCTGCCTGGCGTCGGACCGTGAGGCGACGCTGGAAACCTTGCGCGAGCTGGGCGTCCTGCACCTGACGCCGGTGAAGCCGCCGGAAAGCCGCGACCTCGAGCAGGCGCGCGCCCGCCTCGCCCACATCCAGCGGGCGGTCGAGGCGCTACCCCTCCGCAGAGAAGCCGCACCCACGGGCCAGCCGGCGGACGCGGTGGCGGAAAAAATCTGGTCTCTGCTCTCCTCGCAGCGCGACGTGCAGGAGGAGCTGGAGGAATTGCGGCAGGAGCGCCGCCGGATCGAACCGTTCGGATCCTTCGATCCCACCGTGGTGAACGAACTGCGCGCGCGCGGCGTATACATCCGCCTGTACCAGGCGCCGCCGGGGCGCATGCCCTCCGTCCCCGAGGGGGTGGTGGTGCAGACGCTGCGGGAAGATCAATCCGGCACCTTCCTGGCCGCCATCAGCCGCGCGCCCGTGGAGCTGGATGCCTTTGAAGTCCGGTTGCCGGAGCTTTCGCTGAACGAGCTGGACCGGCGCATCTCGGACGCGGAAGGACGCCTGACCGCCACGCACCACGCGCTGGAAGCCCATGCCGGCGACCGGCAGGCCCTGCTTGCGCTGGCCGCATCGGCGGAGGAAACCGTGCATTTTGTGGAAGCCCGGGAGGGCATGGGCGCAGCTGCGCCGGTCACCTACCTGCGCGGCTACTGTCCGAAGGAAAGCGTCCCGGCCCTTGAAGCGAAGGCGGCGAAGATGGGCTGGGGCGTGTTGGTGTCGGATCCCGAAGCGGGCGCGACGGTGCCCACGCTGATCCGCAATCCCGGGTGGGTCCGCCCGATCAAGGCCGTTTTCGATTTCATCGGCGTGCTGCCCGGTTACGAGGAAATCGACATCAGCGCCGTGTTCCTTTTCTTCCTGAGCATATTCTTTGCGATGCTGGTGGGGGATGCCGGGTACGGGCTGATCTTCCTCGCGCTCACGATGTGGGGCCGGCACAAGATGCCGAAGGCGCCCGCGTATCCGTTCCACCTGCTCTACATCATGAGCGTGTTCACCATCGTGTGGGGTGCGGTGACCGGCTCGTGGTTTGGCGCCGGGAATCTGCCCGCGGTGCTGGACGGCCTGAGCGTGGCGTGGCTCAAGCAGCCCAAGAACGTCATGTTCCTCTGCTTCCTCATCGGTGCGGTCCACCTCACCATCGCGCACCTCTGGATCATCCTGCGGGCGTGGAACAGTCCCAAGGCGCTCGCCCAGCTGGGCTGGATCGGCAGCACATGGACCATGTTCTTCATGGCGCGCAACCTGGTGCTGGGCGAGTCGCTGCCCGGGTGGATCGGCCCGCTCTTCATCGTCAGCGTCATCCTCATCATCCTGTTCATGACCGCGCCGCGCGATTTCAAAACCGAGTGGTTCAACCACGTGATGCTGCCGCTGAACCTCGTGAGCAACTTCGTCGATGTCGTGTCGTACATCCGCCTCTTTGCCGTCGGGACCGCGGGGTTTGCCGTGGCCTCCTCCTTCAACAAGATGATCCTGGGCGGCGGGGTCGAGGGCGTGCTGGCGGGGCTTGTCGCCGGCCTGCTGCTGTTCCTCGGCCACGCGCTCAACATCATGCTGTGCGCCATGGGCGTCCTGGTCCACGGCGTACGCCTGAACACCCTGGAATTTTCGTCGCACATCGGCATGGCCTGGACGGGACTCCCGTACCGGCCGTTCCGGCGGGTGCGGACGGAAGCAAACGAACAAGAAGCCTAGCGACTTCACGTAAGGAGACTGAACCATGACACCGGAACTGATGATGGGTTGGGGTAAATTTGGCGCCGCGGCGGCGCTGGCGTTTGGCGCGATGGGATCGGCCCTGGGCGCGGGGGCCGCCGGTCCGGCCGCCGTCGGGGCGTGGAAGAAATGCTTCGCTCAGGGCAAGGCCGCGCCATTCATCCTGGTGACGTTCATCGGCGCGCCGCTCTCGCAGACGATCTACGGCATGATCCTGATGAACAGCATCGTCGAAGCGGTCGAGAAGACCCCGACGAATTTCCCGATGATGATCGCCGTCGGCATCTTTGGCGGCATCGCCATCGGGATGTCGGCGTGGTTCCAGGGCGTGATCGGCGCCGCGGCGGCCGACGCCCAGGCGGAAACCGGCAAGGGCTTCGGCAACTACCTGATGGGCCTGGGCATCGCCGAAACCGTGGCCCTGCTGGTCATGGTGTTTTCGATGATGGCGATCGGTTGATTTCGTCGTCCGCGGAGTGTAATTTCCCGGCCCTCATCAGTGAGGGCCGGGATTTTACATTATGGACCTACAATCGTTATTCGCGGATCGCATCGGTGGCGCCAAATTCGGCACCGGGAACGAAATCTACAAATTCGAGAAGATCAAGCGCGCGAAGGCCGCCGCCAAGGCCGCCCGGCCGCAGGTTGAACTGCTCGACTTCGGGGTGGGGGAACCGGACCAGATGGCGCCCGCCGCCATCCGCGACGCGCTGAAGCGCGCGGTGGACGATCCCGCGAACCGGGGCTATGCCGACAACGGCATTCGCGAGTTCAAGCTCGCCGCCGCGGAATACATGCGGAAATTTTTCGGGGTCGCCGACCTCGATCCCGACACGGAGATCAACCACAGCATCGGCTCCAAGCCGGCGCTCGCGATGCTGCCCCTGTGCTTCGTGAACCCGGGCGACGTTGTGTTCCAGACCGTGCCGGGCTATCCGGTCATGGCGACCCACGCGAAGTACCTCGGCGGCGAGGTGGTGAAACTGCCCCTCAAGCCGGAGAACGGGTTCTTCCCCGACCTGAAGGCGATTGATCCCGCCCTCGCGAAGCGCGCCAAGCTCTTCTACGTGAACTACCCGAACAACCCGACGGGCGCCGCGCCGACCGAGGCATTTTTCGACGCGCTGATCGCCTACGCGAAACAGCACAACATCCTCATCGTGCAGGATGCCGCGTATGCCACGCTGAATTACGGGAAACGCCTGTCGATCCTTGCGCGTCCCGGCGGCAAGGACGTCGCGATCGAGCTGCACTCGATGAGCAAGAGCTACAACATGACCGGCTGGCGCCTCGGGTTCGTCGCGGGCGCGCGCAAGGCCGTGCAGGCGTTTGCCGAGGTGAAGGACAACTGCGATTCCGGCCAGTTCAAGGCCATCCAGCACGCCGCCTGCGCCGGCATCGCCGACATCCAGCTTTCCGAAGGCATCCGCGAGCACTACCGGCGCCGCCTCACCAAACTGGTTCAGGTGCTGCAGCGCGTCGGCTTCGATGCGGAAATGCCCGGCGGCACGTTTTTCCTCTACACCCGCGCGCCGGTGGCGGCGGGGGAGACGCGCTTCGCCACGGCGGAGGACGCCTCGCAGTACCTCATCCGCGAATGGTCGGTGTCGACCGTGCCGTGGGATGACGTCGGCTCCTTCCTGCGCTTCTCCTCCACGTTCGAAGCCCGGGACGTGGCCGACGAAGACCGCGCGCTGGCGGAACTCGAAGACCGCCTGCGCAAGGCCTCGCTGTGCTTTTGATGCCCCGAATGTTCTCCGTGCCGTCGTGATTTTTATGGTAGGGTAAAGCCGTCATGAGCAAAAAACTCTTCAGCGCGAAGCCGGGCAAACAGATTTCCGTTTTCCTGGAGAACCGGCCCGGGACCCTGTCCGCCGTCATCGACACGCTTCGTGAGCACGGCATCAACATGCTGGCGCTTTCACTGTCGGAAGGCCTGGACATCGGCTACCTCCGCATCATCGTGGACAAGCACGACGAAGCCGTCGGGGTGCTGAAGCGCGCCGGCCACCTCGTGGTCGTGCGCGACATCGCGTTGCTGGCCGTCGCGAATGTGCCCGGCGGCTTGGCCAGCGCGGTGGATGTCTGGGCGAAGGCCGGCATCAATGTCGAATACGCGTATTCCGCGGACGACGCGCAGGCCGAGCAGAGCCTCATCGTCGCGCGCGTCAACGACCTCGACAAGGCAATCGCCGTGCTGAAGCACGCCTGACGCGCGAATTCGCGTTCTCGCGATTGCATTTTCTCCGCGCTCCCGTCACTGTTGCCCGTCATACGGAGCAATGAGCGAGTCCATCAGCGTCGAGATTCAGGAGGTGAGCAAGCGGTTCGGCGATTTTGCGGCCGTGAATCGCGTTTCGCTCACCATCCAGAAGGGAGAGTTCTTCTCCCTTCTTGGCCCCAGCGGGTGCGGCAAGACCACCTTGCTTCGGATGATCGGCGGCTTTGAACTGCCCACCGAGGGCCGCATCCTCATCGGCGACAAGGACGTGACGCATCTGCCGCCCTACAAGCGTCCGGTCAACATGGTGTTTCAATCCTACGCCCTGTTCCCGCATCTCAATGTGATCGACAACGTGGCGTTCGGACTGCGGTACAGGAAATTGTCCTCGTCCGCCGCGCAACAGAAGGCGCGCGATTCGCTGAATCTCGTCCGCATGGCCGGCTATGAGGATCGCATGCCCGGCCAGCTCAGCGGCGGCCAGCGCCAGCGCGTCGCCCTGGCCCGCGCGCTGGCGATGGAGCCGGAGGTCCTGCTGCTGGACGAACCGCTTGGCGCGTTGGACCAGAAGCTCCGCAAGGAGGTGCAACTGGAATTGAAGAACCTCCAGAAATCCCTCGGACTTACCTTTGTTTTCGTGACGCATGACCAGGAGGAAGCGCTCACGATGAGCGATCGCATCGCGGTCATGAACCAGGGCCGCGTGGAACAGCTCGATGCGTCGCACCATGTGTTCGAATACCCGAAGACGGAATTCGTGGCGCAATTCATGGGCGCCCCCAATTTCTTCACCGGTGTCGTCAAATCCATCGCCGAGGGCCTGATGTACATCGGCGGACGGACCGACGCCGACATCCGCGTGCGCGCGTCGTCGGATGCCTGGCGGCCCGAGGACCCGATCCGCTTCGTCGTGCGCCCTGAAAAGCTCGACCTGCGCACCAAGTCCGGCACCTCGGATGGCGAGGTCAGCATCGAGGTGACCATCGAGGATCGTGTCTATCAGGGCGTCAACACCGTGTGGGTGGTGCGCAGCGATGACGGCGAACGCTATTTTATCTATGAGCAGAACGACCGCCCGTTCCAGGAGAGCGGACGTTTCCGTGTCGGTGGGCGCGCGTTCATGAGTTGGAATCCGCGCGACACCGTGGTGATGGAGAAGACATCGTAATCGTCCTCGTCCTCCTTCTCGTCCCCGACGATGGGCGTGAAGCGGACGACGACGGGGACGAGGACGGGGACGAGTGTGAAGGAAGAAGCCGCAACGCCAAAGAAAGCGCCGTACCTGCTGATCACCCCGGCCTGGCTGGTCATCGGTCTCTTTTTCCTGTTGCCGCTGATCTTCATCTTTGTGATCAGTTTTGGCGCGCGCGGGACGTATGGCGGTCTGAAGCCGATCGCGGATTGGGGCGCGTACCTGCTCTCGGGCGAATTCCTCGCTAATTACAGGCAGTCGCTGGAGCCCCTGTACTGGCCGATCTACTGGCGTTCGTTCTGGATGGCTGTGGTGACGACCGGGCTCTGCCTGGTCATCAGCTATCCCATCGCCTACTACATCGCGATCATCGCGCCCGCGCGCTGGAAGAACCTGCTGCTCGCGCTGGTGGTGATCCCGTTCTGGACCAGCTTCCTGATCCGCACCTATGCGTGGGTTCTCATCCTGCGGACGGAGGGTCTCATCAATACCGTGCTGATGCAGGCCGGTTTGATCAATGCGCCGCTCGACCTGCTCTACAACGAGTTTGCCGTGATGGTCGGCCTTGTGTACGGCGAGCTGCCGTTCATGATTCTCCCGCTCTACGCGTCGCTTGAGAAGCTGGACCTCACCCTGCTGGAGGCCTCCAGTGATTTGGGCGCGAACCATCCGTCCACCTTCTGGCGCGTGACCGTTCCGCTGACGATGCCGGGTATCGTGGCCGGCATTGTGCTGGTGTTCATCCCGAGCATCGGACAATTCGTGGTGTCCGACCTGCTGGGCGGCGCGAAGAGCATGTTGGTGGGCAACCTGATCCAGAACCAGTTCGCGATCGCGCGCAACAAGCCCTTCGGTTCCGCCATCGCCTTTGAGCTCACCGCCGTCGTCCTGCTCTTGCTGCTCGCCTATGCCTGGTGGTCCAAGAAAAAGGGCCAGGAGGCGATGTTGTGAAGAACTGTAGAATGCGGGAATGCTGATGCCTGACAGCCTCGAGACCTCGCCCCAGTTTGTAGGCGCCCGTGAACCGGCGGCGCGCGGCGCGACTCCGTTCCGATGGGAGCGCAAGCTCATGGGCCTGCACTCCGCGTTGGTGTATTTCTTTCTCTACGCGCCCATCGTGATCCTGATCGTCTTCTCCTTCAACGAAGCCCGGCAAACCGCCCGGTGGGAGGGGTTTACCTTCCAGTGGTACGGCAAGCTGATGGAGAACAAGCTGATTTTGCGCTCGGTGCAGAACAGCCTGATCGTCGCGGGCGCGACGACGCTGGCCTCCACGATCATCGGCACGCTCGCCGCCCTCGCCCTCGGGCGCTATGCGTTCCGGGGAAAAGGCGCGACGCAGGCCGCCTTGTTTTTGCCCATCATCATCCCCGAAATCGTGTTCGGCGTGGCGCTGGTCACCTTTTTCGGCGCGGTGCAGTTCCAACTCAGCATCTGGACGGTCATCATCTCCCACGTCGCGTTCAGCATCTCCTATGTGGCGATCGTCGTCCGTGCGCGCCTCGCGGGCTTCGACCGGTCGCTGGAGGAGGCGGCGATGGACCTTGGCGCCGGGCCGATCCAGACGTTCTTCCGGGTGACGCTGCCCCTGATCCTGCCGGGGGTCATCGCCGGCGCGCTGCTGGTGTTCACGATTTCCATCGACGACTACGTCGTCAGCTCCTTCGTCGCCGGGGCGGGCGCCACCACGCTGCCGATCCAGATCTACTCCATGATCAAGGTGGGCGTGACGCCGGAGGTCAACGCGGTTTCCACCTTGTTGCTCCTCGTCACGGTGGTTATGATTTTGTTTGCGCAACGGCTGCAACAGCAGTCCGGCGATGGAGGAAATAAGCGATGAAGAGAATCCTGATGACAGCGGCCGCCCTCTGCTGCGGCGTCGCGCTCCTGGCGGGCTGCGGCAAAAAGGACCGGAACGTCCTCAACATTTACATCTGGTCGGCCTATCTGCCGGATGAAGTCATCGCCGAGTTCTCGCAAAAAACCGGCATCCGCGTGAACTACGACACCTACGACTCGAACGAGGCGCTGCTGGAAAAACTGCAATCCGGTGTCGCCGACTACGACCTCGTCGTGCCGTCCGACTACATGGTCACGATCCTTGCGGCCGAGGGGCTCGTGCAGGAAATCGACCACGGCAAGATCACGACGTGGGGCAACCTCGACCCGAAATTCCTCAACAAGAAATTCGATCCCGAGAACAAACACTCGCTGCCTTATTTCTGGGGCACCACGGGCGTCGGGTTCAATCGCGAGAAGTTCCCGAACGGCGTCGAGAGCTGGGGCGCGATGTTTGACGCCGCGAATGCGGGGCGCATCCTGATGCTGGACGACGTGCGCGAGTGCTTTGCCGTGGCGCTGAAATACATGGGCAAGTCGCTCAACGAGACCGATCCCGAGGTGCTGCGCGAAGCCGCCGATCTGCTCAAGGAGCAGAAGAAACTCGTGCGCACCTACAACAGCGGCGACTTCCACAACATCCTCGCGTCGGGCGATGTGGACCTCGCGCACGGCTACAACGGCCAGATGGCCGAAGCGGTCTCCGCGGCGCCGGAAAAGCTCGGCTATGTCGTCCCGAAGGAGGGCGGCACGTTCTGGATGGATAACCTGTGCATCCCCGCCAAGTCGCGCAACGTGGAGAACGCCTATGCGTTCATTTCCTACATCATGGAGCCCGAGGTGAACGCGAAGATCGTGAATGGCGTCAGCTACGCCAGCGCGAACGCCGCGGCGCGCGCGTTCATCAAACCGGAAATCCTGCAAGACCAGGCCATCTATCCGCCCGACGAAATCGTGGCCCGCTGCGAATTCCTCGAAGATGTCGGCGAAGCCGCGACGGTCTACGACCGGCTCTGGACCGAAATCAAAGCGCAGTAAAATCGCGCGGCCATCGGCCTTGAAACGCCCGCCGGACCTCCTCCGGCGGGCGTTTGTTTTTGCAGCGTCTGTAAATTACAGACCCTGCACGGGGCGCGGGATGAAATTTTGTAATCGGTTGATCGCGAGTGAAATGCAGCACGAAACACGGCCGAAATGCGGAATTCTTCGGCAAAATCGTGTCAACTCGCACATCCTGCTGGGGTGCAAGCGATAGCAGTGGCCCTTTTTCGCATTTCCCAAGCGGCGGGGTATAGTAGTTCCAACCCCGGAGGGCGCAGCCATGACACCGGAGCCCACCAAAAGTGCCGCCCAGACGCGGGCGGGAATCGCCGCGATCGCCGAGCCGGAGGCGAAGTCGCCTGAAGCGCCGGCCTGCGCGTTGAACAAGACGGAGATGGTGTACCGCAAGTCGAGCGACTATCTCGATTTGGTGAGCGGGCACGACCTCACGCCGGAGGCGAAGCAGCAGATCCTTGAGAAGACGCTGACGAATTTCGACGACTACTTCAACCGCGGCTTCCTGCATTACCGCAAGTCCGTGGCGGAGGCGGAGGATTTCGCCGCGATCGAGTGGACGGGGCAGGGGTCGATCATCGAGGACCTGATGGGGCGGAAGTTCATCGACTGCCTCGGCGGGTTCGGCGTCTACAACATGGGGATCCGCCACCCGAAGATCATCCAGGCGGTGCAGGCGCAGCTCGCGCGCATGCCGCTGAGTTCGCAGGAGCTGCTTGATCCGCTGCGCGGCTATCTCGCGGAATTGCTGGGCGAACTTGCGCCGGGCGACTTGCAGGACTGCTTCTTCATCAACAACGGGACCGACGCGGTGGAGGGCGCGTTGAAACTCGCGCGGCTCTACACCAAGAAGGCCGGGTTCATCGCCGCGACCGGCGGTTTCCACGGCAAGTCGATGGGCTCGCTGTCGGTGATGGGCAAGGCGGTGTATCGCAAGCCGTTTGCGCCGCTGTTGGAGGACGTGTTCTTTGTCGACTACGGCGACGTCAAGGACCTCGAGCGCGAGCTGCGCAAGCTGGACGCGCTGGGCGAGGACATCGCGGCGATCATCCTCGAGCCGGTGCAGGGGGAGGCGGGCGCGATTGCCCCGCCGGACGATTACCTTCCGCGTGTGCGCGAATTGTGCGACCACTACCGCATCCTGATGATTCTCGACGAGGTGCAGACGGGCATGGGCCGGTGCGGCCGCAACTTCGCCTGCGAGTTGTGGAACGTGACGCCGGACATCCTGTGCCTCGGCAAGGCGCTGGGTGGCGGCGTCATGCCGTTGAGCGCGTTCATGAGCACGCCGAAAATTTGGAAGGTGCTCGAGGACAATCCGTTCATCCACAGCTCGACGTTTGGCGGCAATCCGCTGGCCTGCGCGGCGGGGATCGCGGCGATCAACGTCATGCTGGAGGAGGACCTGCCCCGGCAGGCGGCGGAGAAAGGGGAGTTCCTTGTAAAACGGCTGCGCGCGTTGCACGCGCTGTATCCGGACATCATCCGGGCGATCAACGGCAAAGGTCTGCTGCTCGGTCTCGAGTTCCACGACAAGAACGTGGGCTACAAGGTGGCGGCGGGGCTTTTCAAACGTGGCGTGCTCGTGGCGGGCACCCTGCTCGGCGCGCGCACGGTGCGCATCGAGCCGGCGCTGAATATCAGCTACGACCTGCTGGAAAAGATGCTCGCGCGGCTGGCGGATACGCTTGAGGAGCTGGATCGCACGCTTGATGCGAAGTCCCGGGAAAAAGCGATGAAGGAGGCGCGGGAGGGTAAGGATTAAGCAACGCCAGGAGTGCCGGATGAACACACACTGGATCAACGGCCGATGGGTGCAGACGCGGGAGGAGCGCATTCCCGTGCGGAATCCCGCCACGGGGCGCGCGGTGGACCGGATTCCGTCCGGCGGCCCGAAGACCGCCGACCTCGCGGTGAAGGCGGCGCGCAAGGCGTTCGAGGACTGGCGCTGGATGCCCGGCGTCGAGAAGGCGGCGCTGCTGCATGAGGTTGCGCGCCGCATGCGCGCGATGCAGAAGCCGCTTGCGAACATGATGACGAAGGAGGGCGGCAAGCCGTGGTGCGAGAACCGGGACGAAGTGGAGTGGACCGCGGCGTGTTTCGACTACTACGCGGAGATCGGTCGCAACGCGCGCGGGGCGTCGCTCCCGCCGGTGGCCCATCACCAGGTCAATTTCACCATCAAGGAGCCTTACGGCGTGGTTGTCGGCATTGTGCCGTGGAACTACCCGCTGCTGCTCATGTCGTGGAAAGTCGCGCCTGCGCTGGCCGCGGGCAATACGGTTATCCTGAAGCCGAGCGAAGAAACGCCCCTGGCGACGCTGATGCTGGCGGATGCCTTTGCCGTGCTGCCGCCGGGCGTTCTCAACATTGTGGTCGGCTACGGCGAACAGGTGGGAGAAGCGTTGGTCCGGCATCCGGGCACGGACTTGATCGCGCTGACCGGATCCGTCGCCACCGGTCGCCACGTGGGTACATTGTGCGCCGACCAGGTGAAGAAATTCCACGCGGAATTGGGCGGCAACGACCCGTTCATCGTCTGCAGCGATGCGGACCTGGATGTCGCGGTGCGCGGCGCGTGCTGGGCGGCGTTCCTGAACACGGGCCAGGTGTGCACGAGCGCGAAGCGCATTTATGTCTTCGAAGAGATCGCGGATGCCTTTGTCCGCCGCGCCGTTGCGTTCGCAAAGTCGTTGCGCATCGGCGATGGCCGGGACCCGCGGACCGACATCGGCCCGATGATCAACGCGCGCCAGCGCGATGATGTGCATGCGCGCGTGATGGATGCCGTGGCGCAGGGCGCGCGCCTGCGCTGCGGCGGGCGGATTCCGCCCCGCCTGAAACGCGGCTATTTCTACGAGCCGACGATCCTGACCCACGTGACGCATGACATGGAGGTGGTGAAGACCGAGACGTTCGGCCCGGTGATGCCCATCATGCGCGTGCGGGACATTGATCACGCCATCGCCTGCGCGAACGATTCCACCTTCGGACTCGGCGCGAACCTCTACACCAACAACATGGAATGGGCGATGAAGGCGATGGAGCGCATCACCGCCGGCACCTTCTGGATCAATGATCCGCTGACCGACAACGATGCCGGTCCCTTCGGCGGCATGCGGCAGACGGGCCACAGCCGCGAGCTGGGCGAGGAGGGGTTGGACGCCTTCCGCGAAACGAAGCATGTGCATCTGGACTACAAGCAGGAGGTGAAGCCGTATTGGTATCCGTATGCGAAGTACAATACGGGTGGATGAGGTGATGGCCATGAACACGTGGAAGAACTTCATTAACAACGAGTGGGTGGCGGCTGCCGACACGCGCGCCGTGGTGGATCCGGCGACGGGCAAGGTGCTGGCCCGCGTGGCGGAATCAAACCGCGCGGATGTGGAGCGGGCGGTTTCGGCCGCGCGAGAGGCGTTTGACGCCGGGCCCTGGCGGCAGTCCACCGCCCAGCAACGCGGCCGCGTCTTGTTCAAGATGGCGGAACTTGTGCGCGCGCATGCCGCGGAGCTCGCGGAACTGGAGACGCGGAACTGCGGGAAGCCCATAGTCGAAAGCGAATTCGACATGGCTGATGCGGCGACGTGTCTGGAGTATTACGGCGGGCTGGCGACGAAAATCCACGGGGAGACGCTGTTGGTCCCCGACAACGCGATCAACCTCACCTTGAAGGAACCGGTGGGGGTGGCCGCGCTGATCGTGCCGTGGAATTATCCCTTGTTGCTGACCATGTGGAAGCTGGCGCCCGCGTTGTCCGCGGGATGCACGGTCGTTGTGAAACCGGCCGAGCAGACGCCGCTCACCCTGCTGCGGTTTGCCGAGCTGGTGAAGCAGCACGTGCCGGAACTGCCGGTCGGTGTTCTAAATGTGGTGAGCGGTGACGGGCCGGTGGCGGGTCGTGCGCTGGTCGAGTCGATGAACGTGGACAAGGTGGCCTTCACCGGCGGCACGGAGACGGGGCGCGAGGTGTTGCGTGGCGTGGCCAATTCCAACCTCAAGAAGGTCTCGCTCGAATTGGGCGGCAAATCGCCGAACATCTATTTTGCCGACGCCGACATGGATGCGGCGACGGACGGGGCGTTGTTCGGCGTGTTCATTAACCAGGGCGAGGTGTGCTCCGCCGGCTCGCGCGTGCTCGTGCAGGAGCCGGTTTACATGAAGTTCCTCTCCCGCATGAAGGAGAAGACGAAACGAATCAAGCTGGGCGATCCGATGCGGCGCAGCACGAAAATGGGTCCGCTGGTGACCGAGGAGCACCGCGAGCGGGTGTTGCAGTACATTTCGATGGGCAAGAAGGAGGGGCGGCTCGTGGCGGGGGGCGGGGTTCCCAAGGGCCTGAAGGGGGCCTTTGTGGAACCTACCATTTTCGAGACGGACAATAGCGCGCGGCTGGCCCGGGAGGAGATTTTCGGGCCCGTTGTCGCGGTGATTCCGTTCAAGGATGAGGAGGACGCCATTCGCATTGCAAACGACACCCCGTATGGACTCGCGGCGGCCGTGTGGTCGCGCGACATCTTCCGCTGTCTGCGCGTGGTGAAGGCCCTGCGCGCGGGGATCGTCTGGGTCAACACGATGCAGCCGTGTTACGTGGAGTCGCCGTGGGGCGGTTACAAGCAGAGCGGACACGGCCGCGAAATGAGCCTGCACGGGCAGGAGGAATTCCTGGAGACCAAGCAGGTTCACATCAACCTGAACGAGGCGCCGATCGGCTGGTATTGAGCGACGAATCCCGTGAACACCATCCAACTCAAAACGCCCATCCCCGGTCCGAAATCCACGGCGTTGATGGCCCGGCGCAAGGCGGCGGTTTCCAACAGCCCGTTTATCGTCACCCCGGTGTTTGCCGAGCATGGACGGGGCGCGGCGCTCACGGATGTGGACGACAACACGTTTCTCGATTTCGCCGGCGGCATCGGGACGGTGAATGTCGGCCACGCCCATCCGCGCGTCGTGGCGGCGATCCGCGCGCAGAGCGAAAAGCTTCTGCACACGTGCTTCAATGTCGCGCAGTACGAGCCGTATGTCGCGTTGGCCGAGAAGCTCAACGCAATGGTCCCGTCGCGCGGGCCGCGCAAAACGGTCTTGTTCAACAGCGGCGCGGAGGCGGTGGAAAATGCCGTCAAGATTGCGCGCTGTGTAACGGGGCGCCCCGGCGTCGTGACCTTTGAACACGGGTTCGCGGGCCGGACCTACATGGCGATGTCGCTGACGAGCAAGGCGGTTCCCTACAAGGCGGGGTTCGCGCCCTTCGTGCCGGAGGTGTACCGGTTGCCGTATCCGTATGTCTATCGCGATGCGCGTGACGGCGAGAGCGAGGATGCCTATGCGGAGCGCATGCTGGCGGGCGTGCGGGAGTTTTTCCACACGCATGTGGCGCCCCGGCAGGTCGCCTGCGTGTGGATGGAACTGGTCACGGGGGAGGGCGGGTTCATCGTCGCGCCCCGGCGGTATGTGCAGGGCCTTCGCCGGTTGTGTGACGAGCACGGTATCGTGTTGATCCTCGATGAGATCCAGACGGGTTTCGGACGAACCGGCCGATTATTCGCGGCGGAGCATTACGGCGTGGAGGCGGATCTGGTCACGCTGGCGAAATCGCTCGCCGGCGGCCTGCCGCTGTCCGCCGTGGTGGGGCGCGCGGACCTGCTGGACGGCGTTCCGGTGGGCGGCTTGGGCGGCACGTTCGGGGGCAATCCCGTCTCGTGCGCCGCCGCGCTTGCGACGCTGGAGGTGTTCGAAGAGGAGCAGGTGGTGGCGCATGCCGGAGCGCTGGGCCGCCAGCTTATGCAACGGCTGCAAAAATGGTTTTTGCGGTTTCCAAGGATTGGAAATGTACGCGGGCTGGGCCCGATGTGCGCGCTGGAGTTTGTCACGGACCGCGGGACGCGGGAGCCGGATAAGGAGTATCTGGCTTCGTTGTCCAAACGCTGCTGCGCGCGCGGCGTGTTGCTGATATCGTCCGGCACGCACGGCAATGTCCTTCGCTTCCTGTTTCCGCTGGTCATCACGCCGGAACAGTTGGACGAGGGCCTGGCGGTGATTGAGGAGGAACTGGAGAACGGATGAACGCATTTCGATTCAGCCTGTGGATGTGGTGTGTGGCGGGCGTGGCGTGGGCCGGGTCTCCGCTGCCGGAGTTGCGGGTCGGCGACACGTGGGAGTACGCCTATTTGAACCGGATGACCTACGCAGGTCCGCCCGTGGGGATGACCAACGAAACGAGAGGCCGGATGGTGATGAAGCTGCTGGAGCGGGTGACCACGAACGGCGCAACCTACTTCAAGGGACTCACCGAGTATCACGGTATTTTTGGCATCCCGCCGCAGGAGATTCACGTCCGCGTGGACGCGCAGGGCTACTACACCGCCACCGAGATTCGCGGCGACTGGGTGGAATCGCGCGCGCTGGCGTTCCCGGCGAATGCGGGATCGCGATGGACCTATTTTGATGGGGAACCGGGATGGCGCATGATCGCGGCCACGGAAACGATCGAGCACGACGGGCACCGGTACGAGCAGTGTGTGCGGGTCGAGCGGGGATTTGATGATCCGGAAAAAGCCCGGCAATTCACGCAGACCGAGTGGTATGCACCGGGTGTGGGCCTTGCGCGCTATCATTTCCTCCAGGTGCTTGGACCTACGCGTTCAGAAACCGAGACCATTCTCACGTCCTTCACCCCGGGCAAGGGCGGAGGATGAAACGGGCCTACATCGTGCTGGGTGGTTGCGGCGCGATGGGGCGAATTGCCGTGCGCGATCTGTTCGCGACGGACCGGCGGGCACGCATCACCATCGCCGATTTGGATGGTGCGCGAGCGAAGGACGCGGCTCGCGCGCTGGGCGGACGCCGGGTGTCCGGGGTCCGGGCGGATGCCTCGGATGCGGCGGGCTTGGCTCGCCTGTTGCGCGGACATGACGTGGTGATTAATTGCACGCAACATCATTTCAACCTCTCGGTGATGCGGGCGGCGCTGTCGGCGCGATGCGATTATGTGGATCTCGGCGGCTTGTTCACCTGGACGCGCAGGCAACTGCGGTTGGATGCCGAATTCCGGCGCGTCGGGCGGACGGCGGTCCCCGGCATGGGTGGATCGCCGGGGATCACCAATGTGCTCGCGCGCTGGGCGGCGGACCGGCTCACGCGTGTGGATGCGGTTCGCGTGCGCTCGTGCTGGCATGACCCCGATGCGGTGGCGGGCGATTTTTCCTTCGCCTTCTCCCCGCAGACGGTAATGGAGGAACTCACGCTGACGGCGTATGAGTGGCGCGGCGGGCGGTTCATCCAGCACCAGCCGCGTTGCCGATGGGAGCGACGCCGGTTTCCCGCGCCGTTCGGCACCGTCTGGTGTCTCGCGACCCGGCACAGCGAGGTGGCGACGCTTCCGGCTTCGCTCGGCGCGCGCCGCGTCGATTTTATGCTCGGATACGAGCGCGGGTTTGTCCGTGAATTCGAACGTCGGTGGAAGGCCGGGTGGCGCCTGCGCGAATTCAAGCCGCTGGTTGCGTCGCGGGCGCGGGCGCGGGATCTTGAACTGCTCCGCGCGGAGGTGGACGGCCTTGAGCGGGACACCTTGCGCCGTGTGCAGGTCACGGCAGACTGCATCGCGCGGGCGAAGCCGTCGTGGCGGGCGAGCGCCGGCGACGTGGATACGGGGTGCCCGCCCTCGATCGTGGGGCAGATGCTTGCGCGCGGGGAACTCTCCGCCAGGGGTGTTTGTCCTCCGGAGACGCTTGTGCCGGTCGCGCCGTTTATCCGCGCGCTGCGCGCGCGCGGCATGCGCGTGCAGCGGCGCGTCAGGGCGCTGTGACGGCGGCGGGCGTTCGTTCGCCAACGGCTTCCAGCACGCGCAGGGCGAAGGCCGTGTGGTCCAGCGCGCGCGACACGTGGTGAAGCGTCATGGTCAGCGTGTTTTCCAATGTTTCGCCGGGTTGGAGCACGCGCTCTTCGCTTAACGTTTCGATCTCCGTATAGCCGAGGCCGCTGTTCGAATAGAGCTCGGTGCGGCAGCCGCCATCGGGGAAGTTCGTGGCATCGGGTCGCCCGGATGCGCGCTCCATCAGCAGGACATCCCCGCGTTGGGCGCCCATCCAGCCGCGCGGCGAGTCGCTGCCGATTTTGATCTCCGGCGCGAGGCGGGTGTCCACCACGAGGACCGACGGTTCTTCACGGTGCAGCCACTCCGGCGCGGGCGGCGCGAAGTCCAGGACGCGGAATCCGCCGGCAAACGCCGAGTTGGTTTCGACGGCGAGCGCCACGCGCTCCGCGCCTTCGATTTGGCTGATGTTCCAGAGGGTGACCGGGACCGCGGAGGTGTCCGTCCGCGTGATGCGCTGGAGAACGGTCACCGTGGTGCTGTCCGGGGACAGCGTGAATTTGCGCTGGATGCTGATATGCAGCGGAGCGCCGATGTGAAGCTCCAGCACGGCCGTTTGCGACTGGTCGTCATTCACCCATGCATGCCCGGTCCACGGCTGTCCATCCATGAACCCCGGGGGGGGCCAGGCGGCGCCAAAGTGTTCCGCCCAGTGCGCCTGTGCGACGGGCCATATCCAGTCGCCGCCATAGTTGAGCCATCCGTCGGGTCGCGTCGCACCCGGCGCGGCCATGGTTTCGGCCAGCCGGTTGTCGAAGCGGAGCACATTGGGCTGCCCGCGGAAATTGATCGCGCCTACGCGGCCCAGGGAGGGAAACAGCACGACCTCGATCAGCCGGTTCTGGAGCAGCAGTGCGTTCGTATGGCCGTGCAGGGTGATCGGCGCGAGGGGTTGCACCGGGATGCCGGCCGGCTCCGCGTGCGGGACGGCGGCGAGGAAAAGAAGGGCGGGGAGGAATGCCGGTTTCATGCGTGGACTATAGGTCCCCGGCTTCCGCCCTGACAAGCCGGGCCGGGATGTTTCAAACTCCGTGACACGCAGGCACTCGCGTGCTACACCGACGCTTTTTCCGGGAGTACCACCATGCGAATCCAACCGCTGCACATCCTGCAACCGCCGCCCGCCCGCGCCGCCGCCGTGGCCAGTCTTCCGTATGACGTGGGGGATTTGGAGGATGCGCGCCGCGAAGCCCAGGCCAATCCCTCGAGCTTCCTCCATGTGGAGCGGCCCGAGGTGGATCTGCCGGCGACCTTCGACTTCGCGGCCGGCGAGCATCACCAGACGGCCCGCCGGAATCTGGAACGCTTGCTGAAAAGCGGCGATCTTGCGCCCGCCGCGCGCCCGTCCCTTTACATCTATCGCATCACGATGGGCGCCCACGCCCAGACCGGTGTGGTGGCCGGCTGCCATGTGGACGATTACTACGCGGACCTGGTCAAGAAACACGAAAAGACGAAGAAGCCGACCGAGGATGACCGCACGCAGCATGTCCTCCAGGTGGGCGCGCAGACCGGCCCGATTTTCCTCCTGTATGCCGATCAGCGCGAGCTGGACGGTCTGGTCGCCGGCGTGACGGGCGGCAAGCCGCTCATCGATTTTCGTGCCGTCGATGGCATCCGCCACGAAATCTGGCCGGTCCCGGATACGGCCGCGTTTCAGAAGGCATTTGCATCCGTTCCCGTCTGCTACGTGGCCGATGGACATCACCGCGCGGCGGCTGCTGCGCGCTCGGGGCGCGAGTTGCGGGAAAAGAATCCGAACCACACCGGCGCCGAGGCGTACAATTGGTTCATGGCCGTCCTCTTCCCGGCGAGCCAGTTGCAGGTGCTCGCGTACAACCGCGTGTTGCGCGACCTGAACGGGCTCTCGGCGGAGGCCTTGCTGGCCGAGGTCAAGCGCCGCTTCCGCGTGCGCCCGGCCACGGCGGCGCGCCCCTCGTCCGTGGCGCATGTCCACATGCGGCTGGGCGGCGCGTGGCACGAACTCAGCTGGGATCCGGATCCGGCGGCGGACCCCGTGGCGGCGCTGGACGTATCGGTTCTCCAGGACCGGCTGCTCGGCCCGGTGCTGGGCATTGCCGATCCGCGCAACAACACGCGCATCGACTATGTCGGCGGCGTCCACAGCGCGGAGGAGGTCGGGCAGCGGGTGGATGACGGCCGCGCGGCCGTCGGGTTCTCGCTGCATCCGACCAACGTGAGCCAGTTGATGGCGATCGCCGATGCGGGCCAGATCATGCCCCCGAAAAGCACCTGGTTTGAGCCCAAATTGCGCTCCGGCCTGTTCGTCCATCCGGTGCGCTGATTTTTTGGCAAATGGGCTTGATCTGCGGTTGGAATTGCCTATTGTTTCGGCTTTCTCAGCGGGGGCGTAGCTCAACTGGTTAGAGCGCTGCCCTGTCACGGCAGAGGTTACGGGTTCGAGTCCCGCCGCTCCCGCCACTATCCGCGATACGTTGCGACGCAATGTATCGCGGATTTTTTTTCGCCGCAGGGTCTAGCTGGAGGGGGTCGCGGCGTCGCTGGGTTGGGGCGGGTGCCGGTCTTCCCGGGTTTCGTGTTCCGAGAACTTGACCGACACGATCTTGGACACGCCCTGCTGCTGCATGGTCACGCCGTACAACATCCGCGCGGCGGCAATGGTCTGCCGGTTGTGGGTGATGACAACGAACTGGGAGTTCGACAGGAACCCCTGCACGGTTTTGACGAAGCGCCCGATGTTCGCGTCGTCGAGCGCGGCGTCCAACTCATCGAGCACGCAGAACGGACTCGGCTTCACCTGGTAGAGCGAGAAGAGCAGGGCCACGGCGGTCATTGTGCGTTCGCCGCCGGACAGCAACGAAACCGTCTGCAACTTCTTGCCGGGCGGGCGCGCGATGATTTCGATGCCGGATTCCAGCACATCGCCTTCGTCCACCAGCACCAGTTTCGCGGAGCCGCCGCCGAACAGCTTGGTGAACATCTCCTGGAAGTTGGCGTTCACCTTCGCAAAGGTGTCGGCGAACATCTCGGTGGTGGTCTTGTTGATCTCGCGGATCATCTCCATCAACTGGTTCTTCGAATTGGTCAGGTCCGTCTGCTGCTGGGTGAGGAACTGGTACCGTTCCTCCAGCTCGCGGTGTTCCTCGATGGCGACCAGGTTGACGGGGCCCATGGCCTCAAGCTTCGTGCGCATCTCGGCGATCTGCACCTCCAGCGCCTCGCGGTCGGGACGCTGGCCGTTTTCCCATTCGGGCTCCGGCGCGGCGGCGATCTCGTCCACCGTGACCCGGTAGTCGCCCGTCGTGCGTTCGAGGTGGTTCTGGCGGCGGATGCGCTGCTGGGCGAGTTCGACATCGCATTCGGAGCGGCGCTTGCGGACGTCCTCAATGCGTGTCCGTTTTTCGCGCAGGGCGGCATCGAGTTCGCCGAGTCCGCGGGCCGCGGTTTCGCGGCGGGCGCGCAGGTGCTCCAGCTCGCTTCCGAGCCGGGTCGCTTCGGATTCCAGCGGCGCGACGCGGCTCTCCGCATCGAGGCGCGATTTCTCAAGATCCGCCATGCGCGCCTGGTAGGTGGAGATGCCGCGGGCGCGTTCGTCGATGACCGTGGTCAGTTCCTGCACGCGCGAGGAAAGCTGCGCGATGGAATCGCTGATGCTCTGCACGAGCTGGCGGGTTTCGGAGAATCGCACGCGGCGGTCCGTCGCTTCGGTCGCGCAGCGGTTGCGCGCCTGCTCCGCGTCGCGCAGCTCCTCCGTCTTTGCGCTCACCGTGGCACGCACCTCGGCCTGGCGGTTGCGCACCGTATCCAGGTTGTTGAGGATGCCGGCGCGGCGGTCGTCGCCGGTCTTGTGTTGCGCCTCGATGTTCTGCAGCTCCCACGCGACGGTTTCCGCGCGCTCGCGCGCCTGTTTGGCTTCCTTCGCGATGACCTGGTTTTCGCCCTCGCTGGTGTTGAGCTGGCGACGCGATTCCTCGAGCGCCTGGCGCGCCGCGCGGACGGCCTGGTCGAGGTTGTTCTGTTCACCCTGCAGGCTGGCCAGCGTGGCCTCATGTTCGCGGATGCCGGCCTGGAGGCGGGCATGCTCCTCGCGCCAGCCATTCAACAATTGCTGGCGGGTCAGCGGATTGGCCCCGGCCTCCTCGCGACGCCAGAGTTCGGAGGTGCCGTTCGGATTCAGGAGCAGGCCGCCCGGCGTCACCCACGCCAGTCCGGCGGGGCGCGGATCGGGAATTTCCGCCGCGCTGTTGGCGATGCATACGTGGCCGAGGATGCACTCCAGCGCCGGACGCAGGTGGTCGGGCGCCTGCACGCGGTCGAGCAGGCGGGCGCGGTCCGCGGGCGGGGGATAGGCCGGTTTGGCTTCCGTCGAGAGCAGGCGGACGGCGCCGCCTTTTTGCTCCTCCATCGCGCGCAACAGACCGAGCGCCGCGGCGTCGCCATCCACGACCACCGCATCCAGCCAGGGCCGCAGCGCCGCCTCCAGCGCGTGCTGCCAGGCGGGATCGACGTGGATCATTTCCGCGAGGGGCCCGAGGACCCGCGAGCGATCCGCCTGGATGGCCTTGTCGTCATTCAGGAGCTGGCGCGCGCCGAGCGCATAGCCTTCACGCTGCTGGCCGCTGGCCTCCATCAGTTCGATCTGGGCGTGGCGCGCCGCGGCCTGTGAGCGGAGCTGGCTGATGGTTTTTTGCAGCGCGGCGGCTGCGTTCGTCTGGTCGTGCCGCTGCGCCTCCAGGCGGGCGAGGTGCTGTTGCGCGGACTCCACGCCGGTGCGCAGATCGCCCAACCGCGTGCCCATTTCCTGCTGGCGCCCTTCAAACAGCTCCAGGGCCCGTTGCGTTTCCGCGTGCTCGGCGGCGAGCCGTTCGCGGCGCAGGATGTTGGTGCGCTCCTCGGCGTCGAGCTTGGCCAGCTCGTTCTGCAGTTGGGCGGAGCGCGCGTCGAGCTCGACCTGTTCCGTACGCAATTTGTGGAGCAGCCGCCCGATCTCCTCGACGCGTTTTTCCGCGTCGGTGAGGCGCTGGGCGTGTTCCGACAGCTCGCGCTCGGCCGCGAGGCGATCCGCCTGCGCGCGTTCGAGGTTTGCCTTCTGGTCGCTGAGCGATTTGTCGTGCTGGGCGCGGCGCTGGCGGGCGTCCTCGGCATCGCGTGTGTCGCGCTCCGAAAGCTGCTGCAATTCCACGCGGCGCTCTTCGCTGTGGCGGATGGACTCGCGCACGCGGTCCAGTTCGGCGCGCGCGGACATCGCGGCCTCCATGGCTGTGGCGATGGCCGCCTCGACCTGCTCGAGTTCCTGCCGCTGCTGCCGCGCCGCGGCCTCCGCCTGCTCGATGTCGATGCGCGCCGCCTCGTCCTGCTCGGTGATCGAGGCCAGCCGCGATTCCAGCGCCTTGATCTGCTCGTCCATCTGCTGCAGGCGTTCGCGCGTCGCGTAGAGGTCCATCGCGCGCAGGTGCGACTGGATTTCCTGGTAGCGCTTGGCCTTGCCCGCCTGCCGTTGCAGCGAGATGATCTGGCGCTTCACCTCGCGGATGATGTCGTCGAGGCGGATCAGGTTGCCCTCCGTCTGCTCGAGTTTGCGCAGCGCCTCCTTCTTGTCCGCCTTGAACTTCGTGATGCCGCTGGCTTCCTCAAACACCGCGCGCCGGTCCTCCGGGTGCGAGCTGAGGATGCGGTCGATCTTGCCCTGTTCCATCAGCGAGTAGGAATTCGTCCCGATGCCCGTGTCCATGAACAGGCGCTGGATGTCCTTGAGGCGGCAGGGCGCCTTGTTGATGAAATACTGGCCCTCGCCCGTGCGGAACACGCGGCGGGTGACCGTGACTTCGTTGTACTCCGTGCCCAGCGACTGCTCGCATTCCGCGAGTGTCAGGCTGACCTCCGCCATGCCCAGCGGCTTGTGGGTGTCGGTGCCATTAAAAATGACATCCTCCATCTTCGCGCCGCGCAGCGCCTTCGCGCTTTGCTCGCCCAGCGCCCACCGGATCGCGTCCGCCACGTTGCTCTTGCCGCAGCCGTTCGGGCCGACGATCGCCGTCATGCCGGGCTCGAACTCCAACCGGGTCTTCTCGGCAAAACTCTTGAAGCCAACAATTTCGAGTGCTTTCAGATACAAGGACGGAACCCTCCCACGACCCCCTGGACGGATTGGCAGACGCAGGACGTCAGCCCTTCCCGACGTCCAACGGCAAGCGCGTGAGGGCAATCTATAGCAAGGCACTGTCCGCCGGGCAAGATGTGAGCCTCGGCACCGTTTGATTGTCAAATGCGGGGTGTCTGCCGTACCCTTCCGGCGCGAGGCGAGGCCCCATGGCTGAACAAGGACTTATTCATTTATTGAGCGAACTGGTCGCGATTCCCAGCGTGAACCCGCTGCTGGCGGACGACCCGCGCATCGGCACGGAGAAGCCGATGGCGGAGCACCTCGCGATGCTGTTGAAGCGCAAGGGGTTCGCCGTCGAATGGCACGAAATCACCGCCAACCGGCCCAACGTTGTCGGGCGATTCGGCCCCGCGCGCCCCAAACGTTCGCTGCTGATCGAGTCGCACCTCGACACCCAGGGCGTCCACGGGATGACCATCCCGCCGTTCGACCCGGTCGTGCGCGACGGGCGCCTCTACGGCCGTGGCGCGTGCGACACCAAGGGCCCCGCCGCCGCCGCGCTGTGGGCGTTGACGCCCGCGGTCCTCGCGGAACTGGCCGACGCCGGCGTGCAGGTGATCTATGTCGGCGCGGTTGGCGAGGAGAAGGGAAATGTCGGCGCGGAACAATTGGTGGACCTCGACGTGGGGGCGGACGAGGCGCTGATCCTGGAGCCGACGGAACACGCCATCGTCCACGCGCACAAAGGCACGTTGTGGTACGAAGTGGAGGTGCTCGGCCGCGCGGCGCACGGGTCGAACCCCGACAAGGGACTCAGCGCCATCCGCGCGATGGCGCTTCTGATGGACGACATCGCCCGCGAGATCGAGCAGGCCCGGCTGCACCATCGGAGCGAACTGCTCGGGCCGCCTTCCGTGAACATCGGCCTTATCCGCGGCGGGTCCTCCATCAACATCGTGCCCGACCGGTGCGTCATTGAAGTCGATCGCCGCACGGTGCCCGGCGAGGACAACAAGGCCATTCTCGGGGAGATCCGCGCCGCGCTGATCCGCTTGCAGGCGCTCGGCGCCATCGCGAATTGGAATCTCACGCCGATCAAGGAAGGCACGCCGTTCGAGACCAAGGCGGACACCCGTCTCGTGCGCCGCCTGTCCGCGGCAAGCGACGCATGCGGCGTCGCGGCGCGCACCGAGGGCGCGTCGTGGTACAGCGATGCCGGGCCCTTCGCGCGCACCTGTCGCGAAGTGGCCGTCTTCGGCCCGGGCAGCATCCTGCAGGCGCATACCGCCGATGAGTACATCGAACTCGCCTCCCTGCAAAAGGGCAGCGAGATCATCCAGCGCTTCCTGCGCGATCTCGCCGCGGAAACGAAAGGGACCGCTTGAGCCGCCGCTCGCTCCAGGCCGTCACCGGATTCGCCCTTGCGGGGTGGCTGCTGCTCGCGGCCGCGAACCTGTTCATGGGTGAGTTGAACCAGGACGAGGGCTGGTATCTGTACGCGGCGCAACTCGTGAGCGACGGCGAGATGCCGTTCCGTGATTTCGCATTCACGCAGGGTCCGATGCTTCCGCTTGTCTATGCGCCCGCGTCGGCGCTTGTCGATGCGTTCGGGCTTGGCGGCGGCCGCGCGCTGACCGCGGCGCTGGGCCTGCTCGCCGCCCAAGGCGTTGGCACGAGTCTTGATGCCGAACCGCACGCAGCTCGAATGGCGT
>CALKUH010000033.1 GCA_937996795.1 uncultured Verrucomicrobiota bacterium
CTTCCAGCGGCCACTTCACTTGCTACCACTCCGGCCATATCATTTGCTACCGACATGGCCGCCGCATTCGCTTGCCGCGCGGGGCAAAATCGGTATAGTAACCGGATTCTAACCGCAATTCTGTAACGGTTTGTAGGAGAGGGGTTTAGTGAAACTGGCCAAGGGGTTTGGGTCTCATATTCTGGCGGTGCTGGTGGTGGGGGGCGGGTTGGCCGCCCTTTTTTACTGGCTGGGCTGGGGCGTCGCGGTGGCGCTGGTGGCGGCGCTGGTCGTCGTGCTGGCGGCGTTCCTTGTGTACTTCTTCCGTGATCCGGACCGGCCGGCGTTGCAGGACAGCGGCGTCGTGGTGTCGGGCGCGGACGGGTGGGTCCGGTGCGTGGAGGAGATGCCGGAGCCGAAGTTCCTGAAGACGGACTGCGTGCGCATCAGCACGTTCCTCACGCCGTTCGATGTACACGTCAATCGCGCGCCGATCGCCGGCACGGTGAAGGCGCTGGACTACACGCCGGGCAAGCATTTGCTGACGATCCAGCAGGCGGCGTCGGAATACAACGAGCACAGTTCCATCGTCATCGAGGGCAGCCGCACGCGCTGCCTCGTGAAGCAGATTGTCGGGCCCATCGTCCGGCGCGTGGTGTACTGGCTGGACCTGGAGCAGCGGCTCGGCCCGGGCGAGCGCATCGGGCTGATGAAGTTCGGCTCGCGGCTTGATGTCTACCTGCCGGTGTCGGATGTTGAGGTGCTGGTGAAAAAGGGAGACCGCGTCTTCGCCGGGATCACGGCCATCGCGCGGATCAAGAAGGGGAACCCATCATGATGTGGCGCAAAATCGTTCCGAACCTGCTGACGCTGGCCGCGCTGGTCTGCGCGATGATGAGCCTGATCAAGGCGGGCGAAGGCAACTTCGTCGCCTCCGCGCAGCTCATCATGCTCTGCCTCGTGTTTGACGGCCTCGACGGCAACGTCGCGCGCTGGTGCAAGGGATCCACCGCCTTCGGCGCGGAGCTCGACACCTTCGTGGACATCATCGGCTACGGCGTCGCCCCGGCGATGCTGGTGTACAACCTCGTGATGAAGGACCATGGCTGGCTCGGCCTCGCGTTCGTCTGCTTCGCGGCGATGTCGGGTTCGCTGCGCCTCGCGCGGTTCCGCGTGGTGGACCCCGCGCGCGGGCAGAACGGCTACCTCGGCCTGCCGATCACGGTGAACGCGGGCTGGATCGCGATGCTCGTCTTCATCACGCAGAGCGGCCTGTTGCGGGAAGACCTCTTCAACCTCTCCAGCGGCCCGCTGGCGGCGCTGGTCTGGACGATCTCGGTCGTCTTCCTCGTCCTGCAGGTCTCCACGGTGCGCTACTCGAAGCCGACGAAGGCGCCGCTCTTCTTCTTCGCCGGCATCGCGATGGTCCTGATGCTGTTCGTGAAGAGCGCGGAACTCGCGCTCGTGTCGGCGCTGGCCATCGCGGCCTATGGCGTGTTCTACGGCCTCATCAGCCCCTTCATGCCGAAGCATGCGGCGCTGGTGGATGCGGCCGCCGCCGCCCCGGTGGGTGAGGAAGAGGACGAGGAAGATCCCGTCCACTTCCGCCCCTCTTGAAGGCGCGCCATCGATCCTTTCCGCCGGTGGCCGGACGCCGCGCGCGGGTGTTGATTCTCGGCACGCTCCCCGGCGTGGCCTCGCTCGCCGCGGGCCGTTACTACGCGCATCCCCGCAACGCCTTCTGGCGCCTCATGGGCGACCTCGCCGGGGCGGGGCCCGGCCTTCCGTACCGCCGCCGCCTGGCCCGCCTGCGCGCCGCCGGGCTCGCGCTGTGGGATGTGGTGGCCGAGAGCGAGCGCGAGGGCAGCGCCGATTCGGACATCCGCCGCGAGCGTCCCAACGACGTGCCCGCGCTGCTCCGCCGCTGCCCGTCGATCCGCGGGATCGTCTTCAACGGGCAGGGCGCCGCCCGCCTGTTCCGGCGCCACCTCGCGTCCGCCGTCGCCGCCGTCCGGCCCGGCCTCCAGCTCGTCCTCGCGCCGTCCACCAGTCCCGCCCACGCGACGTGGCCCTATGCGGAGAAACGGCGCCACTGGCGCGTTGCGTTGCGGCGCGCGGGACTTTAATCTGACCCGCGATGCCGCGCCTCGATATTCATTTTGGCGACAACCTCGACGTGCTGCGCACGCTGCCGGACGCCTCGGTCGAGCTGATCTACATCGACCCGCCCTTCAACACCGGCCGCGTCCAGCGCCGCACGCAGATTTCGGTGAAGCCCGACGCCGCGGGTGACCGGCGCGGATTCGGCGGCCGCGCCTACCGCACGGTGAAGCTCGGCACGCGCGCCTACGCCGACCTGTTCGACGACTACCTGCTGTTCCTCGAGCCCCGCCTCGTCGAGGCCCGCCGCCTGTTGCAGCCGCACGGCAGCCTGATGCTGCACCTCGATGCCCGCGAAGTGCACTACGCGAAGGTCCTGCTCGACCTGCTGTTCGGCCGCGCGTCGTTCATCAACGAGATCATCTGGGCCTACGACTACGGCGCGCGCAGCCGCCGCCGCTGGCCCGCCAAGCACGACACGATCCTCTGGTATGCGCGCGACCCGAAACGCTACGTCTTCAACCTCGACGCCTGCGACCGCATCCCCTACATGGCCCCCGGCCTCGTGAGCCCCGAAAAGGCGGCGCGCGGCAAGACGCCCACGGATGTGTGGTGGCACACGATCGTCAGCCCGACCGGCCGCGAGAAGACCGGCTACCCGACGCAAAAGCCGCGCGGCATCCTGGACCGCATCGTCAAGGTGCATTCGACGCCCGGCGCGCGCCTGCTCGATTTCTTCGCCGGCAGCGGCAGTTTCGGCGCCGCCGCATGGGATCTCGGGCGCGACTGCATCCTCGTGGACAGCAACCCGCAGGCGATGGAAACGATGCAAAAGCGATTCGCGAATTGCCCCGCCGTGTGGCATGGTTGGCCGTTGGAGAACGCCCGCAAGGCGAAGAGGAAAACATGAAGAACCGTCTCGTGCATATCATTGGTGTGTTGCTGCTCGGTGCACTCACCGCGCAGGCCGATTCAGACACCGAACTCAACCGCGTGTTGAGCCGGCTGCAGACCCTGAGCCATACCGCCCACACGCGCGCGGAGTGGGATCGCGCGATGAACGAACTCGACTCGCTCGCGGACCTCGCCGCCCAGCAGGGCCGCGCGGAGCGCGTGGTCGAGGCGCGCGCGATCAAGGCCATGGCCCTCGCCGACATGAAGAACGACCCGCGCGCCGCGCTCGACGTGTTGGAAGCCACGAAGCGCGAGTACGGCCAGCAGCGGATTCCCGCCGTGCGCCGCCTCTTCATCCAGCAGGCGGACTACTACGGCCGCCTCGGCGACGCCGCCGCGGTCAGCCGCGTGATCGAGGAATTCAAGCGCAACCCGAACTACGATCCCGTGGCCTATCCCGTCACGATCCATGAAGGACGCACCACGCCGATGACCGTCGTGCGTCCCGCCGCCGGCGCGTCGGATTCCACCGCCGTGACGGCAATGCGCGTCGCCCGCGAGCGCGCCGCGCTCGCGCCGGGCCACTTCTTCCCCGACGCGTCGTGGACGGACATGAACGGACACCGCGCGTCGCTGCAGGACCTGCGCGGCAAGGTGGTCCTGATCGACTTCTGGCACCAGGCGTGGACGCCGTGGCAGCGCGACCTCGCGAACCTGCGCACGACCTATGAAAGCTACCGCCCGCTCGGGTTTGAAGTCATCGGCATTGCGCTTGATCGCGATCCCGTCGCGCCCCGCCGCTACGCGGGCGAACAGCGCCTGCCGTGGACGCTGGTGTTCGACGAAGCCGAGCTGCCGCGCCGCCTCAACCTGTTCGGCGAGGTCTCCTCGTTCCTCATCGACCAGAACGGCATCATCATCGGCCGCAACCTGCGCGGCGCCGACCTGACCGCCGCGGTCCAGAAGGCGCTCGGCGCGCAGTAAATGCGCCGCGGGTCGTGACCGATGCCCTCGCCTGTGGCCCATAGTTTGATCGGCCTCACGATCGGCCTCGCGTGGCTCGCGCCGCGCGCGCCGCTGCGCGAATGGCCGGCGAAGGTGTGGGCGCTGCGGTGGCCGCTGGTTGGCGCGCTGTTCGTCGCGAACGCGCCGGACCTCGACTACCTGCCCGGCATCGCCATCGGCGAGCTCAACGCCTTCCACCACACCTATACGCACACGCTCGCGTTCATTGTCGCGGTCGCGCTGTTGATGGCGCTCGCCTATCGCCGGCACGCGCGGGCGGGCGGCTGGCTCTTCGCCCTCGGCGCGAGCCACCTCGCCGCGGATGTGGTGACGGAGGACCGCCGCGCGCCGTTCGGCATCATGGCGCTCTGGCCTTTCTCCCCGGAGTATTGGATCTCGCCCGTATCCGTCTTCTGGCACCTGCGCAAGCGCGAGTGGGGCGACATGCTCCAGTGGCACAACGCCCACGCCGTGCTCGTGGAAATCGCCTGGTGCCTCCCGCTCGTACTGCTCATGATATATTGGAAAACGCGTTGCTCCTCCCTGACACCTGAAACCTGACACCCGAAACCCTTTCCGCCCCCATGTCCCCCTTCATCGAATTTCTCCACCTCGCGGGCGCCTGGCTCGGCTGGACGGGTGTCTGGGCCTTGTGCACGGTTGGGCTCGTGTTGAGCGCGGTCGGCGTGTCGGGCACGTGGCTCGTGGTGCTGGCGACGGCGTTGGCCGCGTGGCTGTCGCCGCAACCCTTCCCGACGCTCGGCGTGGTCGTCGCGATGGCGTGCGCCGCGGCGGTGGTCGAGTTCGCGGAGTGGGGCGCGGGGCACTGGGGTGTGCGGCGCCGTGGCGGCTCGCGCCTCGCGGGGTTCGCCGCGATGGCGGGCGGCCTGCTCGGCGCGCTGCTGGGGGTGTTCGTGCCGCCCCCGTTCCTCGGCAGTTTGGTCTGCATGCTCGCGGGCAGCTTCGGTCTCGCCTACCTCGTCGAGCGCCGCCGCCTGCAGCAGAGCGCGCCCGCCGCGCACATCGCCACCGGCGCGGTGCTCGCGTGCCTCGCGATCCTGATGCTCAAAATATCCGTTACGCTTGGAATGGCCCTGAGCCTGCTGATTGGGATACTCTTGACCCGCTGAATCCATCTGGAGCCGTCATGAACGAAGAACAGTTACAATCCGCCTCCAACGCCCTCGCCGTAGTCAGCCTGACCCTGGGTGTCGTCGCCCTGCTCATCAGCCCGCTGATCGTCGGCGTTGTCTTCGCGGTGGTCGGCGTCATCCTCGGCGCGGTCCACCTGTCGAAGCGGACCGACGCCGGGCGCGGCCTCGCGCGCGCGGGCACGATCGTCTCCGCCGTCGCGATCCTCGCCACCGCCGGCATCGCGGCCGGCTATTACCAGATGTACAAGAACTTCCGCGCCGTGATGGAAGGCATGGGCGGCGGGACCGATTATACGGCGTTTGTCGGGACGGAAGCCCCCGATTTCAGCGTGACCGCGCTCGACGGCACGGCGGTGAAGCTGCACGACCTGCGCGGCAAGCATGTGGTCGTCGATTTCTGGGCCACGTGGTGCGGGCCGTGCCGGATGATGATTCCGCACCTCGTGCAGCTGGCGTCGGAGCATCGCGACGACCTCGTCATCCTCGGCATCAGCAGCGAGGAGGAATCGGAGTTGCGCGCGTTCGCCGAGGAGCACGGCATCAACTACCTCGTCGCCTCGTTCGATGAGTCCACGCTGCCGGAGCCGTTCAACCTCGTGCAGGCCTATCCGACGACGTTCTTCATCAATCCCGCCGGTGCGATCACGTCCGTGGACGTCGGCTACACGGACTACGAACACCTGAAGGCGGCGATTTTCACCGGGACCCCCTGAAGGCCGTGCGACGCCGCGTGAAAAAGTTTTTACAGACGTTGCAAGCGCCTGGGAATCGTTTTTACAGACGTTGCAGATCTGGTGCGCTCGCCTTCCTGCTTCTGCTCCCGGCGGCGCGGGCGCTGGAGTTTTCCGACGCGGAGCGCGGGCACTGGCAGTCCGCGCTGCGCGCGCTGAATGCGGCGGAGTCGGATCTGGGGTTCCTGAAGGATGTCGGCGAGCCGCGCTCGGCGCTGAACTGGATCCGCGCGGCGCTGCACGAGCCGTCGGCGATGATGCGCGCGGCGGACGGTTTGTGGGAATGTGCGGAGACGAACGATGCGGCGCGCTGGTGGGGCACGTTCGCGGGCTTGCTGGAGCTGGGCGAAACGCCCGCGGCGCCGGAGGTGGCGGACAGTCCGGCGGACATGTGGGAGGGACTCGACGCCTCGCTTGCGTCCGCGCTCTCGCGCTTCATGCTGTCGGCCCGCGCGGCGGACGGCCTGCTCGCGCGCGCGTACGCGGGGTTGTCGCCGGAGGAGATGGCGGCGCTGGCGGCACAGACGCTGGGCGGCGTGTTTAATGTGGAGGACGATGCGTCCGCGCGGCGCGCGCTGGAGGAGGCGCGCATCCCGGCGGCGGCGATCGACGCGGAGCTGGCGGACGGGCGGCGGTTGGATGCGACGCCGGGCGCGGAGCGGTTCCTGGCCGCGGCGGCGAAGCTCGATCTCGCGGCGCTGGTGGAGGCGGGGCATATTTTTCACCAGGCGGTGGCGGACCTGGCGCTCGCCGCGCGCGCGATCACGAACTGGCCGGACGGCAATGTCGTGCTGGTGACGGATTTGGGCAAGGTGCGCATCACCGGCGGGCAGGACGCCACGTTCACGGATGACGCGCTGCTGATTTTGAGCCCGCGCGGCCGCACGACCTACGCGGGTGCGGCGGGGTCGGCGAGCGCGCTGCGCGGGCAGCGGCTGGCGGCGATCATCGATCTCGAGGGCGACGATGTGTATCGCGGCGACGCGTTGCTCGGGCCGGGCGCGGCGCTGTTCGGCGTGGCGGTGGTGCGGGACGACGCCGGGTCGGACGCGTGGCGCGCGGCGTATGCCGGCGCGGGCGCGGGGCTGTGGGGCGTGGGGTGGGTGGACGATCTCGCGGGCGACGACACGCATGTGGCGAGGGCGCTGGGGCAGGGGGCGGCGGTCGCGGGGATCGGCATGCTGCGCGACGGGGCCGGGAACGACCGGTACGAAGTGGGCTGGCAGGGGCAGGGGTTCGCCGGCTGGCGTGGCGTGGGGGTGCTGGTGGACGCGGCCGGGCATGACCGCTATTTCGCGGGCGGGCGCGAGCCGGATCACGAGCGGAATCCGGATCGCTTCCTCAGCCTTGCGCAGGGCTTTTCCATCGGCGCGCGTCCCTTCGCGGGCGGCGGCGTCGGCGCGCTCATCGACCTCGCGGGCAACGACACCTATGAGGCGGATGTGTACGGGCAGGGCGCGAGCTATTACTACAGCGCGGGCTTCCTGCTCGATGGCGGCGGGCACGACCGCTATTTCACGCACCACTACGGGCAGGGCTGCGGCATCCACCTGAGTCTCGGTTTCCTGTTCGATGCGGACGGCAACGACCATTACACCGGCGGCACGCTCGCGCAGGGCGCGGCGCACGATTTCGGCGTGGGCGGACTGCTGGATCGCGGCGGCGATGACACGTATGTCGCGACGCGCCACAGCCAGGGCCACGGGATGAACAACGCGCTGGGCTGGCTGCTCGATGCGGAGGGGACGGATGTGTACGACGGGCGCGAGCCGGACACGACGCAGGGCGTCGGCAACACCGGCGGCACACGCGAGTCGGGCAGCCTCGGCCTGCTGCTGGATCTCGGCGGGCACGACCGCTACTCCGGCGGCGGCGAGAACGACCGGCGCGTGCTGCGGCCGCTCTACGGTGTCGTGTATGACGTGGATTCTCTGCCCGAGGTGGAGCCCGCGCCATGAAACGTCTCGCGCGCATCCTTGCCGTGTCCCTGCTGGCGGCGCTGTCCGCGGGCCCCGCGCCCGCCGCGGAGCCGGACATCGAGGAGCTGCTGTATCGCGCGACGCGGTACGGCAACACGGAGCAGCGGCGCGCGGAGAAGGAGGCGGCGCGCGAAGCGCTGTTCGCGATGGGCCCGCAGGCGCTGCGCGAGGTGATGGCTCGGGCGCACCTGGAAAACGTGATGCTGCAGGTCCTCGCCTTTGAACTCGTCGAACAGCGGGTGCCCGCGGAAACAGGCGCGCCCGTGCTCGCGGACGCGCTGGCTTCCACGAACGCCACCACGCGGCGCATCGCGGCGTACCTGCTGGGCTTTTATCCGCGCGCGGAACCGCAGGTCCCGGCGCTGGTCGCGATGCTCAACACCGAGGCCGAGCGCAACGCGGCGCTGCGCACGCTCGGCAAGTGGAAGGTGCGCGCGGCGCGGAAACCCGCGCGCGAACTGCTGCGCGCGACGAACGAGCGCACGCGCATCGTCGCGGTCAATGCGCTGCGCGACATCGGCCACGAGGACGACCTCCCGGCGCTGATTGATGCGCTGGCGGACCCGGCGGTGCTGGTGCGCAACGCCGCGGCCCGCGCGGTCGCGGAGCAGGGCTGGCGCGCGCATCGCCCGCTCCGCCGCGCGTTTGATGACAGCGTGGGCGTCCAGCGGCGGCAGATCGTCCGCCTCTTTGGCGTGCTCAAGCCGTCCTTCGTCACGCGCGACCTGCTGCGCCTGCTGGAGGACGAGGACCCGGGCCTGCGGGACGACGTCGTGTGGGCGCTGGAGCGGATCGATCCGTACGTGCTCCGCCGGCGTGAGATCACCCCGCTCCAGCAGTGGCCCGACCCGTCGTTCTGATCCACTGCACACTTCCCCCGCCGCGCCGCCTTCGCTATCGTCTGACCCCATGTCGGCCATGCATTACATCAGCACGCGGGGGCAGACGCCCCCGATGGGGTTCCAGGACACGGTGATTGAGGGGCTCGCGCCGGACGGCGGCCTGTTCATCCCGGAGCGGATTCCCGACGTGCGGGACAAACTCGGCTACTGGTCCACGCTGTCCTACCAGGACCTGACGTACGAGGTGCTGCGGCTGTTCGTGGACCTGCCGGCGGACGAGTTGAAGAAACTGATCGACCGCGCGTACCGCTCGTTCACGCATCCGGAAATCGCGCCGGCATGGCCGGTGGGACCCGTCTGGGTGCTGGAGCTGTTCCACGGGCCGACGCTGGCATTCAAGGACATCGCGCTCCAGTTCCTCAGCCAGTTCTTCGAATACGCGCTGGTCCGCCGTGACGCGCGGCTGAACATCCTCGGCGCGACGAGCGGCGACACGGGCAGCGCCGCGATCCACGGCGTGCGCGGGCAGGACCGCATCAACATCTTTATCATGCACCCGCGCGGGCGCGTGTCGCCGTTGCAGGAAAAGCAGATGACGTCGGTGCTCGATCCGAATGTGTTCAACCTCGCGATCGAGGGCACGTTCGACGACTGCCAGAACATCATGAAGTCGGTGTTCCGCGACGTGCCGTTCAAGCGGCGCTTCTCGCTCGGCGCGATCAATTCCGTGAACTGGGCGCGCGTCGTCACGCAGATCGTCTATTTCTTCTCGTCGGGCCTTTATGTGATGGGGCAGACCGGCGCGCCGCGCGTCAGCTTCTCCGTGCCGACCGGCAATTTCGGCGACATCCTCGCCGGTTGGTACGCCGCGCAGATGGGCTTGCCCGTCGGGCGCCTCGTGCTCGCGACCAACGAGAACGACATCCTGTCGCGCTTCTTCAACACCGGGACCTACCAGACGGGGCGCGTGGTGCCTACGCTCAGCCCGTCGATGGACATCCAGGTGGCGAGCAACTTCGAGCGCTACCTGTACTACCGGATGAACCGGGATGCGGGCGCGTTGCGCGGCGCGATGGAATCGTTCGCGCGGACGGGCACGCTGTCGGTGGGCGGCACGGACGAGCTTTTCCGCGCCGGGGTCGGCGACACCGCGAGCACGCTGGCCACGATCCGGGATTATCACGAAACGCACGGCTACCTGCTCGACCCGCACACCGCGGTCGGCGTGCATGTGGCCGGGCCGCACCTGCGGAAGGACGAGCCGATGATCTGCCTGGCGACCGCGCACCCCGCGAAGTTCAGCGCGGCGATCCAGCAGGCGACGGGGAAGGACCTCGCGCATCACCCGGTGCTCGACGCCTTGCGCGACGCGCCGACGCGGAGCGTGGCGCTGCCGAATGACGAGAAGGTCGTGCGCGAATTTGTCGCCGCGCACGCCGGTGTGTAGGACCCATTCACCATGAAGGCATTCCTGGCGCGCATGTTTCGAGGCGTCCTGCAAACGGCGGGCGCCGTGTTCATCCTGCTCATCCTCGCCGCCGTGCTGGGGTTGCCGTGGCCGGTGTATCGCTGGCTGGGCGAGGTAAAGACGGAGGTGGAGGGCACGCCGGATGTCATTGTGATGATGGGCGGCGGCGGGATTCCGAGCGAGTCCGGGCTGGTCCGGTCGTGGCAGACGGCGCGGGAGGCGGCGCGCTATCCGAAGGCGCGGGTGCTGGTGGCGATGCCGTACGAGCCGGGGGAGGGCGCGACGAACCGCAGCGCGATCCAGCGCGAACTGATCCTGCGCGGCGTCGCGGAGCATCGCATCGACCAGGAGGGCCAGGGCCGCCACACGCACGAACAGGCGGTGCGCGTGCGGGAGATGCTCGACGGGCGCGAGGACAAATTGCGCCTGATGATTGTCACCTCACCGGAACATGTGCGCCGCAGCGTGCGCTCGTTCCAGAAGGCGGGTTTCGTCCATGTGCGCGGGCGGGCGGGGTGGAGCGAGTCGATCGAGGCCGACCTGACCTATGGCGCCGAACCCTCGGTTACGAAGCCCTCCGCGAGCGATTGGGTCGGCCACAGCATGACGCTGCGCTACCGGTTGTGGGACAATCTTGGCCTGATGATCCGCGTTTCCCGCGAACTCACCGCGCTGGCGTACTACAAGGTGAAGGGCTGGATTTAGAGCAAATAAAACTGTAGCCGCGACCGCTGGTCGCGGTGGTCGTCACCATGCTCCCGCGCTCACCGAGCGCGGCTACAGTTTTAATGAACCCTCGCTAGCGCGTGTATCGCCCATTCCTGTAGCCGCGACCGTTGGTCGTGGTTACAGCCTAATCCAGTGATTCAGGGTTCGGAGCGCGATTTTCTTCGCCCGACGTCTGGCACCCGTTTTCCCCGCCTCAGAATTTCTGCCACTCGGGTTTGCCGTCGTAGACCCACTGGTAATAGCTGGTGTTTTGCAGCAGCGAGGCGGCGTGGGCGTCGAGGAAGACCTTCACGACCGGGTGCATTTGCAGCACCGAGGCGGGCATCATGGAGGTCACCGGGCCTTCGATCGTGCGCGCGATGGCGTTGGCCTTCGTCTTCCCGAAGGCGAGCAGCATGCAGCGGCGCGCTTCCATGACCGTGCCGAGGCCCATGGTCAGGATGTAGTTCGGGACGTTGTGTTCGCCGCCGAACTGCATGGCGAAATCGCGGCGCGTGCGCGGGGTCAGCGTCTTCGTGCGCATGCGCGAGGTGAGGGACGAGGTCGGCTCGTTGAATCCGATGTGGCCCTCGGTGCCGATGCCCAGGATCTGCAGGTCGATGCCGCCCGCCTTGCGGATGGCTTCCTCGTACTGACGGCAATATTCCGGCACATCCGCGACCGTGCCGTCGGGCATGTGGATGTTCTCGCGCGGGATGTTCACGTGGTCGAAGAACGTCTTGTACATGAACGTCCGGTACGACGCGGGATGGCTGTGCGGGAGTCCCACGAATTCATCCAGGTTGAACGTCGTGACGCGGCTGAAGTCGATGTGGCCTTCGCGATGTTTCCGCACCAGCTCCTTGTAGAGCGGAATGGGCGATTGCCCGGCGACGAGGCCGAGCACGGCGTTGGGTTTTTCCCGCAACAGGTGGGAGATGTAACGGGCCGCGATGACGCTCGCGGATTGCGCGTCCGACTGAATGATCACTTCCATATTGTTGTATTACTTTTCTGTTAAGGCGCTGTCAACGCACTTCCAACTCGCCAAGCCACAATAGGTTGGGCGAAGTCGCCGCGCCGCGCCCCGCCGGCATTTCCACCTCGATCCACTCCACCTGGATCGGGTCGAACGCGATCCGCGTGTCGGAAACGGGGCGTGGCTGCTCGATTTGCGCGAGGGTGGCCTGTGTGCCGGCGGCCGTTAGGGCGCTGATGCGCAGCGCGCGCGCGCTTTGCCGGCCGCCCTGGATGTCGGGCCAGAAGAAGCGGAGTTCCCGGATGGCGGTGGGCGCGGGGAAGGTGAGGCGGATGCGATGCGGGATGGGCAGGTCGGCGGAGGCCCAGGTGTCGTGCCACAGGTTGGAGGGGCTGTCCGCGATCCGCCCGTCGGTCAGCGCGGCGAGCTGGTAGCCGGCCTGTGTGCTGCTGGCCTCCACGCGGACGCGCGTGTCGCGCGCGATGCTGTCGGCTTCATCGAGAAAGTGAACGAGCGCGTTGGTCTCGAAGAAGACGCCGGACCCCGACGCAAGGTGCAGCCGGACAAGCCCATCGTCCGGCACGCCGTCGCGGGGGACTTGAACGAGGATGCGCGTGTGGGCGAGTGGCGGAAGGAGAAAACGCTGCGCTTCTCCGTCCGGGCTGTTTCGCACATGCGCGAGAAGCTCGTGTTCTGTTGTGTCGAGATTGCTGACGTGGACCGGGATGAAAGCGTCGTCCTCCCCGGTGACCGTTGCCGCGGAATCACGCCACGCGTGCAGCGGCTGCGGGCTCGTGATCGGCGCGCCTTCCTCGTTATTGTTTGCGAACGCACGCACGGCCACCCGGCGCGCCGGGAGCAGCACCTGCCAGGTGGGCGGATCGGATTTCGAAAGGCAGCGATCCCGTTGCTCCGAGATCGGGTCCACCAGCGCGACGCGGTCCCCGGCGTTTTCGGCGGAGAGCGTGGCGATGACGGGGAAGGGGTTCCGGTTGTACAGCGTAACGAAGCGCGTGTCGCCGGTCGGGGCGCCGTGGTGTTCGAGGAATACGCCCGCGGTGTGGACGCGCATCGGGCCGGCCGGCTGCCATCCGGCGCGGGCCAGCTCCTTCGCCCATTGCGCGCGCGGGTCCGCGGCGTCGGGCTCCGGGAGGAACCCCCAGTAGAGCGCGGCGTCCAGCGCGTCGGCCTCCAGCGCGGGCGGATAGGTGAGGGTGACGGGTGCGTCCGGCGAACGAAGGCGCGCCTGCTGGAGGTCGTCCGCATCCGGCGTGCGCGGTGCGGCGTCGTCGGCGCGCCAGGCGATTTGCGTGGCAGCTGGCACGGGCCATAGATCCGCCCACTCGGGGGCGACGGGCAGTGCGTCGTCCAGCGTGTAGAGCAGGGGAAGCGCGGGTGCGTCCGCGTGCGGTGTTTCGCTCGCAATCGCCTGCCACCGGCGCAACGCCTGCGCCGGTGGGCGCAGGTCCGAGCGTGTTTCATGCAGCGTGGCGCGCAGCACCGCCCGGCCGGGGAAGGCCGCTGTTTCGGGCGAGAGGGCGAGGTCGTGGCGCACGCCCAAAAAACGCCGCGCGGGATCGGCAAGGATCTCAAACAAACGCGGTTCCTCCGCGTCCGTCAGCGCGATGAGCTGAAGGTCGTTGCTGGAGACGACGCCAAACGGGACAAACGACTGGCGCCCGTGCCCCGCGCCGACGATGCGATGCCACGATTGAGCCGGGGCTGAGCGGGCCAGTGGTTGTGCATCGAACAAGTCGCGGTGCCAGATCCACCCTTCCAGCGTCGCGTCCACGCCCAGGTCGACAGAAAACAGGCGCGGCTCCTCCGCGTCGGACTTGAGCAGGAGCGAGAGGCGCAGGGTGTCGTTCGTGACGCCGTCCGCGACGAGCACCCAGTCCACGCCGAGTTGCCGTCCGCCCCATCGCTGGCGTCCGTCCACTTCATACGCCACGGCGGGAAGGAGCGGCGCGTGGCGGCCGGTCGCGGCGTCGGTCAACTCGACGCGGATGATGCGCGTGTCGCCGCCGGGCGGGGTCCATGCGGGCGTGGTCGCGGCGTAGGCGCGCCGCCATTCCTGCGTGCCCAGCTCCTCCTCGAAGCGAGCGCTGAGGGGCAGCGCGCTACAGAGGGAGGGGCCGATGCCCGCAGCCGCGAGGCCGATCAACATCCAGTGACGCATGCCGCCACTATAGCGGGTGCGTTAAAGAAATCGCCCACGGAAATGCGCGTCGGGAATCCCGGCCGCGTTCCGTGGGCGAAAGGATGTCGGGCGGACGGTCAGGCCGCCTTCGGCAGCGCCTTCTTCGCGAGCGCGACGATCGAGGCGAAGCCTTCCGCGTCGTGGATCGCGATCTCGGAGAGCATCTTGCGGTTGAGCAGGATGCCGGCCTTGGTCAGGCCCTCGATCAGGCGGCTGTAGGAAATCTCGTGCGGGCGGCAGGCGGCCGCGAGGCGGCTGATCCACAGCGCGCGGAACTCGCGTTTGCGCTCCTTGCGGTGCTTCGTGGCCTGGACCATCGCGCGGTCCACGGCCTCGGTGGCCTGGCGGAAACGTTTGCTGCGACCGCCGTAGAACCCCTTGGCGAGGGTTAAGCGACGTTGGCGGCGCTTGCGGGACGCGGGTGCATTGGTGGAACGTGGCATGGTCTCAATCTCCCTGCTTTATTTGCCGAGCAGAACGGAAAACTTGCGTGCGAACGACGCGGGGATGACGGCGGCACGGCGCAACTGGCGCTTGCGTTTGCGCGACTTGCTCGTGGCGAGGTGGCTCTTGCCGCCGTGTGGGCGGAGCAATTTGCCGGATCCGGTGCGACGGAACCGCTTGGCGATGGCTTTCTTCGTCTTTTGCTTGGGCATGACGCTCCAATTCCTTTCCCTAACCGTCCCTCCACCACGGGCCTGCACGCGGGCTGCCCCGGCGGAAAGGGTCGATGTTGTAGGCCATGCCGTATGGCGCGTCCAGCACTTTCTGCGCCGCCTCGTCAGGCCCGCGGACCCGCGGCTCAGGGCGTGGGCGCCGCGTGCTGCTGTTCGATCCACCGGTAGGTGCGGGCGAGGCCGGTGCGCAGCGGGGTGGAGGGCTCCCAGCCGAGCGCGGCGCGCAGGGTGGTGTTGTCGCTGTTGCGCCCCGCGACGCCCCGGGGCGCGTCGAGCCGGTAGCGGCGTTCGAGGCGGACGCCCGCGATTTCCTCCGCCAGGTCCACCAGCTGGTTGATGCTGACGAGTTCGCTGGAGCCGAGGTTGACCGGCGTCGCGGCCAGCGCGTCGGTGTGCGTGATGCGGTCGATGCCGTGCACGCAGTCGTCGATGTACATGAAACTGCGCGTCTGGGCGCCGTCGCCCCAGATTTCGATGTGGCGTTCGCCGCGCGCCTTCGCCTCGATGACCTTCCGGCAGATCGCCGCGGGGGCCTTCTCGCGGCCGCCGGTCCAGGTGCCGTGCGGCCCGTACACGTTGTGCAGCCGCGCGATGAACGTGGGCAGGCCGCGTTCCGCCGTGTATTCCTGGCAGAACAATTCCGACATCAGCTTCTCCCACCCGTAGCCGCGTTCCGGCAGCGCGGGATAGGCGTCGCTTTCCTTCAGCGCGCGCACGGCCGGGTCCTGCTGCAGGCCCGTGTTGTAGATGCAGGCGGAGGACGCGAAGAAATACCGGCGCACGCCGGCGCGATGCGCATGCTCGATGAGGTGCGTGTTGATCAGGATGTTGCGCAGGCAGGCGACGCGCTCTTTTTCGATGAAGCCCATGCCGCCCATGTCCGCCGCCAGATTGTAGACCTCGACCGCGCCCGCGCTCGCCGCGCGGCACGCCTCCTCGTCGCGCAGGTCGGCCACCACGCACTCCACGTCCGGCCATTGCTGCTGCCAGTCGGCCATCGGCTTGACGTCCACCGCGCGGATGCGCCGGTGCCCGCGCGCGCGGAGGTGGGAAACGAAGGCGCCGCCGATGAAGCCGCCCGCGCCCGCGACGAGGATGCATTCGTGCGGCGCCGGATGGAAGGCGGTGGGATTCATAGGATGTAGTCCTGCTCCACGCGCCAGCCGCCGCGGCGATGGCGGATCGTGGGGACGGGCAGCAACACGCCCGCGGCGGAAAGTCCCTGCAGCAGCCACCCGGGCCAGGCGCGCGCGAGCGGCCGCCGTCCGAAGGCGTTCCACGCGCGCTTCCGCCACGCCTGCGTCCAGCGCCCGTAGCGTTTCCCGCCCTGCCGCTGCAGCGCGGCCTCCGCGACGGCGAGGTACCGGTCGCGCATCGCCGCGGAATTCTGGTTCGCGCGATGGCGGAATCCCGCGAGCGGCACGCCGACGCCGTACAGGTCCGCATGCTGGAAAAAGCGCGACCACAATTCAAAGTCGCCGCCGGTCACGACGCCCCCGTCCACGCGGCCGCCCACGGCGTCCCACAGCGAGCGGCGCCAGAAGGTCGATTCCTGCTGGATCCAGACGCGGCCAAACTGGTCCGGGCGGGGCAGGTTGCCGCCGCGCATGAAATCCGCGCGGTTGAAGCCGCCGGCATACGGGCAGCCCGCGGCCTGGCCTTTTTCGTTCAGGACCAGCGGATGCAGCGAGGTGATCCACTGGACCTGCGGCAGGGTTTCAAAAATTTCCGCCACCACCGACAGGGTCCACGGCAGGTGCATGTCGTCGCTGTTGATCCAGCCCATGATCTCGCCCGTCGTGCGCGCGAATCCCTTGTTGAGCGAGTCGTACAGGCCGCCGTCCGGCTCGCTGGTCCAGGAGGACAGGCGGTTCGCATGGCGGCGGATGATGTCCACGCTGCCGTCGGTCGAGCCGCCGTCCACCACGACGTAGTCGAGGCGGGGGTAATGTTGGTCGAGCACGCTGCGCAGCGTCGTTTCCAGCGTCGCGGCCAGGTTGAAATTTGGCGTGACGAGCGAAATCGTGGGCCGTGCGGTTTGCATGCGTGAGGCCTCTCTGGTATCAGAGCGCGACGACGCATGCAACGATCCGTGCGAACACCAGAAACGCCACCCCTGCGCCACCTCGCCGTCATCGGGCTGGGCAAGTTGGGGCTGCCGCTTGCCACCCTGTTGGCCGAAGCGGGCTATCGCGTGACCGGGATTGAGCGGCGGGCGGCGATCCGCCGCGCCGTCCGTGCCGCCCGCGCGCCGTTTTATGAACCCGGGCTGGATGACGTGCTGCGGCGCGTGCGCCCGCGCCTGCGGCTCAGCGCGCGCGTGGCCGATGCCGCGGCGTGTGACGCGAGCCTGCTGGTGGTCGCCACCCCGAGCGGCGCGGACGGCGCGTTTGGACTCGCCGATCTGCTTGCGGCGGTCCGGTCGCTGGGCGCCGCCTTGCGCTCGCGCACGCGCCCGCACCTGGTGGTCGTCGTGTCCACGGTCAATCCCGGCGATTTCGATGCGCGGATCCGTCCGGCGCTCGAAGCCGCCTCCGGCCGCGCCGTCGGCCCCGGCGGATTGGGCCTGTGCTACAATCCCGAATTCCTCGCGCTGGGCGATGTCCTGAAGGGCTACCAGCGGCCGCCGTTTGTGTTGATTGGACAGTCGCACGACGAGGCGGGCGCGCAGGTGGAGGCCATGCACCGGCGGCTCGTCCAGTCGGCGCCCGTCATCCACCGGTGCGCCTTCATTAATGCCGAACTGGCGAAGCTCGCGGTCAACGTATTCCTCGGGGTGAAGATCAGTTTCGCCAACCACCTAGCGCTGCTCTGCCAGGCGCTGCCCGGCGCGGATGTGGATGCCGTCGCCGCCGTGGTGGGCAGCGATCCGCGCATCGGTTCCGCGTACTTGCGCGGCGGGCTTTCGTTCGGCGGGCCGTGCCTGCCGCGCGACCAGCGCTCGCTCGCGACGCTCGCGCGCCGGGTCGGGGTGGCGTCACCGCAGACCGCCGCGAATCTCGCCGTGAACCAGCTCGTGGATCGCGCCCTGCTGCGGCGTGTCAGCCGGTTGGCGCGCCGCGGCGAGCGTATCGCGGTCCTGGGCCTGGCCTTTAAACCCGGCACGAGTGTCACGGTGGAGTCGCCCGGCCTCGCGCTGGCCGAAGCCCTTGCGCGGGCGGGGCGCGTGGTTTCCGCCTTCGATCCCCATGCGCGCCCGGAAGCGGACTGGTCGCGCCGCACCGGCGTCACGCGCGCCCGAACGCTCGCGGCGGCCCTGCGCGGGGCTCGCGTGGTCGTGGTGGCGACGCCGTGGCCCGAATTCCGCGCGCTCACCGCCGCGGCGCTGCGGACCGCCGCGCGGGACGCCGTGGTGGTCGATTGCTGGCGTGTACTCGACCCGGCGCGGCTCGCCCCGATCCGCCATCTCGCCTGGGGGCGCGGATCGTAAGCGGCGCCGGCTTGCCGATCACCCGGCATGTCGTACAGTGGGCAACGGAGGAACGGAACACATGAAAAAACTGATCGCAGTCCTGGTTCTGACATGGGGCGTGGCGTCCGCGCATGCGGCGCTTGTGGAGCGCGAGGTGGAGTACACCGACGGCGAAACGCCGATGCGCGGGTTCCTGGTGTATGACGATGCGATGGAAGGGGCGCGTCCCGGCGTGCTCGTGGTGCACGAATGGTGGGGCCACAACGACTACGCCCGCCGCCGCGCGCGCATGCTCGCGGAGGCCGGCTACATCGCCCTTGCGGTCGATATGTATGGCGAAGGCAAACAGGCGGCGCATCCCAAGGACGCCGGCGCGTTTGCGAGCGCCGTGATGCAGGACCTGCCCGTCGCCGGCACGCGTTTCCGCGCGGCCCGGATCTTCCTCGAAGCGCAGCCCGAGACCGACGCCATGCGTGTTGCGGCGATTGGCTACTGCTTCGGCGGCGCGGTCGTCCTGCACATGGCGCGACGTGGCGAAGACCTGAAGGCCGTCGCCTCGTTCCACGGCAGCCTCAAGACCGAACATCCCGCCATGCCCGGCTCCGTTGTCGCGCGCGTGCTCGTGTACCACGGTGCGGCCGATGCCATGGTGACGGACGAGGATGTGCAGGCGTTTAAGGCGGAGATGGACGAGGCGGGTGCGAGCTACCTGTTCACCGCCTATCCCGGCGCCCCGCACAGCTTCACCGTGGCCGAGGCGGACGCGAAGGCGAAGGAATTCGGGATTCCTGTCGGATACAATGCGGACGCGGACAAGGCCTCCTGGCAGAGCCTGCTCGACGAGCTGAAGGCCGTTTTCGCGCCCTGACCCCGTTGGAAAAAATGCCCGGCCCCGCGCGCCCACACTTGCCAAGCGCGTGTGGTTCAGGTATCACCGCATTTCATTTCCCGCGATTTTCTGGGGTGGGATAGCGAAGTGGCCAAACGCATCAGACTGTAAATCTGACGGCTCACGCCTTCGAAGGTTCGAATCCTTCTCCCACCACCAGCCCAAAAAACCCCGTATTTCATAGCGAAATGCAGGTTTTTTAGTCTCCACACCCCGCGAGGCGGCTTCCCTTGCCTTCCCCTCGTTTCCCCCCAAAAGCTGCTTTCAATGGTTAGACAATGGTAGAACACGGGTAGACGCCCTCCGGGTGCCCCCCCCTGCGCAGTTCGCCCATCGAAGAAGGCTCGAATCCATGACTGTCTGTTTTTCAGGTGTAAGACAGCGGACACAGCGCAGCCTGTGACGAGATTAGCCCCGGATTGAGCACCTTATAGAGTCTCCGACGCACCGGATTCGCGGAAACTGTCAAAAAATGCGCGCGGTGTCTTTTGCAGCGCACTCAACGCGGTCAGCCTGTGTGATGGCGGGCGGGGGAGCATCGGCGGCGTCCGGGGGCGTAGGGTCGCCGTCATAACGGCTGATTATTCCTCTCGAACCAGAAAGGGCGGCCCGTTCGCGCGCCAGCGCGGACGGTTGCCGCCCCACGGATCGGCGGTGCGAGCCGTCTGCGGCTCGTGCCGTCGATCCGATTCCCCTTGTTGCCGACTTTGGAAAATTCAACCGGCGTCCGGCTCTGAACGAAGAGAAGAAACTCTTCTCTTCGTTCAGAGTTTCTTTTGTGTTGCAGTACGCATACACCATCCGGCCAAGTATATGCGTACTGCATATACCTAATGTGTATGCGTAGCGCATATACCATGCCACTTGAAAAGGTTTACTGTTTGCCCTGCGGCTCTGGTTGCCTGCCCGTTGTGGCGACCGCCCACGCGCTTCTTTCCGATCCTGATAATCACGCCAGCATTTTCTAAATCCTGCACGGCGCGAAATGCCGTAGCACGGTTTATCCCGGCTTCGCGGGCGATGGTGCCCAGGCTCGGCCATGTCTGCCGCTTCTCGTTGGCGTGGATCGCCAGCACGATTGCCACCGCGCGTGCTGCTCCTGTGATTGGCTCCAGACGGAAGGCCTCATATACATGGCATAGCCCCATCATCCACCGCCTTTCGGTGCGAGTGCCTTCACGCCTCGATTTCAACCAGCGCGGCCTCAAGCTCTGTGCGAGATAGCTCAAGCTCAAAGCGTCTGCCTATCCAGTCGCGCACCATGTCCGCGTCCGCTAATGGATGCACGGTGTACTCCCGTTCGGACACGATGGAATGCTGCCAGCCCTCGCCGGTGATTGTTGGAAGTTCAACCGTGCCAGCCTGGGTGTCCACGGGCGCGACCGCCACGAGATGCGGATGCGCCTCCGCGATCAGGTTCGCGCTGATGGCGGCAACAAAGCTGTCGGCGTAGGCCGCCGGGAGAACGCAGATTTCGCCCGCGATGAGAGCGCCTACGAGTGTCCTGCCATTCGGATGCCGCACCAATTCGACGAGCGTGCCGGTGTCATCGTGGGCAAGCCGGATAGCCTGACCCGGCCCCGGCGCGAAACTCGCCGGAAGTCCGGGCCGCCATGCGTCAGGGGTAACAACTTGGCACCCCTGACGGGGTCGCGTAGGAACTGGAGGAAGCATGTAATTTTTGCCGTCGATGCCGGTCCGCATGCGAGCTTCAGGCCCCACCATTGACCCCTGACGGTCTTTCCGATGGTTCCGCACCGTGTTGACATGGCATCGAACCGCCTCGGCAATCTTGCTGTCGGACCAGTCGGAACAGTGCATCAGCGCCAAGCCGATTTCGTGGGCCAAGTCCGCGCGTGTGCGAGGTCTGCCGTGCGTGGCGTTGCGACCGAAGCCGCTTTCTATCGCGGCTCGAAAATCGCCCTGTGCGACGATCAGGGCATTGATTTTATCCCGTCCCGCGCGTTTGTGCGCGGCGAGGCGATGCCGCCCGTCCGCGAGGAAATACTTTCCGCGCGTGTCCGGGCCGCAAACGATGATCGGCGGGAAGCAGTCACCGCGTTCAAGTGCTTCCGCGTACTCTGAAACGGTTTCCTCGTTCGGCGCACGCTGCGCGCGGAGTGGGACCGATGCGTCCGTGTCGATGCTTTCCAGATCGAGCTTGATAGGTGTGTTGCATGGTTTAGTATTCATGGCGTTCGTTCCTTTTCCCCCCGAAGCTGTCCGGCACGGGGGGATTTTTTCGCTCATCCGCGAAGCAGGTTTTCCACGTCCGTTGAACGAAATCCGATCGCGCGGCGCGAACCGGGCAAGCGCAGTTTCCGCAACACGCCACGCGCCACCCACTGGTCCACCGCGCGCTGGGTGACTCCAAAGCGCGCTGCGACTTCTTCACGCGAAAGCACGCGCTCGGCGGGAGTGGGGGCCATGTCTGCCAGCAGCGCGGCGCGCTCTGATGGCGGCAGCGCGGCTATAGCAAGCGCCGCCACTTGCACGGCGGGCGAGCGTTGGCCGCCTTTGAACGATTCTTTTACACTCATCGCAATTCCTCCGTATGCGGGCCTTTTCCGGTCCACAGAAAGAAGTCTTGCGAATGAGCAAGTGACTGATAAGCGGTATTTCAAAAAAAATCGCGCCCGCAAATTGGGCGCGAAATCCTGTGCCTCGTGGAGGATTTGTGCGGGTCAATTGGCTATCGATACACTTCCCGCCGATGTCCGATGCGAAGGACCAGCACGATCAAAACGGCGTCGCGGATTTCGTATACGATGCGCCAGTCGCCCACGCGGATGCGGTAGGTGTGTTCGTGTCCGGCCAGTTTGATCGCGCCCGCAGGCCGGGGCGCGTCGGCCAGCGCCCGCAAGCGCGGGATGATGCGGTCCCGGATGGCGGGGTCCAGTCGTTGAAAGGCGCGTTCCGCTGGGCGCGCAAACTCGACGGCGTAGCGGGTGCTCATCCGCGCCGTCCGCGCTGCGCTTTCTCAATGGCGGCTTCCAGCGGGATTCCGCCGTGCTTCGCATAGTCGCGGCGCGCGGCCCGGATCGCCCGTGCGTCCGCCTGATTCTCCAGCTGGTCCAGCACGGCCAGTTCATCGGCGGAAACCAGTGCGGCCACGGGTTTGCCCCGGCGCACCAAGGCGATGCGCTCCCCGCCATAGTTCACGCGGTTGATGATGTCCGAGAAGTTATTGCGGGCCTGTACCATGGTCATGGTGGTCATACGAGTTCCCCTGATGTCCGAAACGTACACTATGAACGTAGCGCACGCAACCGGCATCCGCGCGGTCAGGCGCTCGCCGTTTGCAGGATGGCGGCTTGCACCGTTTGCCAGTTTTCCGCCGTGAGACTCGCGGCGAGTTCACGGACCTTTGCCAGCTTGTCCGCTTCCGATGGCGGCGGCGTGTAGTCGCCCCCGATGGCGGGCAGGGCGGCGACGGCGGCGCGGACGGTATCGGCCCCGGCGTGCGTGTACACGTCCAGCAGGGCGGCGCTTGTGTGCCCCGTTATCGCCATCGCAGCGGCCATGCTTGCCCCGGCGTCGCGCAGCATGGAAACGGCGGTGTGGCGCAAGCTATGGAATCCCACGGCGACCGGGGCGCGTTTCCGCTTCCCGCGCGCCTCGCCCGCCGTCGCCAAGTCGCACGCCTCGAAATGCGCCTGCACCTTTTGCGACACGTAAGCCGGTCCCTTCTCCAGATAGCGGTGCGCGAAGTCGGGCAAGATGTAGCCCTTGCGTTTCGCGGCGGGCGTCTCGGCCAGTATCGCAGCCAGTACGGGGTGCAGCGGGATGGTGAGGGTTTTACCGTCCGTCCGGGCGGCGGTCTTGCGCGGGGCGTAGCGGATTTCATTGCGGCCTAGATCGACGTTGCCCCACTTCATCGCGCAGCAGTCGCCCAGCCGTGCCCCGGTATAGACCCCCAGCGCCAGCAGGACGCGCATTTCCCCGGTCGCCCTGCCACATACCCCGCGCAGTTCGTCCACGGTCAGGGCGCGACGGTGGACCGTTTGCGGCTTGCGCGGCTTGATGGCCTCGAAGGGGTTCACGGCCACGCGCCCAGGCTTCGCCAGCACGCGGAACACGAGGGCGAGGAAACCGCGATACTTGTTGAACGTGTTGGGCGATGCCTTCTCCGCGTTCAGCTTCTCCATGAAGGCGCGGGCGATTTCCGGTGATATGCTGCGCAGGTGCTTGGCGTCGGGGTATTCCTTCGCCAGCCATTTCTCGAAGCGGTTCCACTGGCAAAGGTACTGGCGCAAAGTCGCCTCGCCCGCGTCCGGGCGGTCGGGGTGGCGCTCGTATGCATCGAAGGCGTCCCGGACTAACAAGCCGGGGTCCGCGGCATCCTCCAGCGCGGCGGCTTGCACCTTCGCAGCGTCCACCGTCCCGGCGATATGCGCCAGCCGGTCCGCCGTGTCCCGCGCGGCGAACGGCGCGAACAGCTTTTCCGCCTTCGCTTCCGCGTCGCGCCGGGTGCTGGCCCCGGTCGCCAGCCAGATACGCTTGCGCCGTCCGGTGTTCGGGTCCGTTTCCGATACCACGAGATAGAACAGCCCCCGCTTTTTCGCCAGTGATCCGGTCCGTGTTCTCATTGCCTTGGCTTCCCTTCGTTGCGCTTGCTTGCCACTTCCACGCCGCAAAGTGACACGATAGGGTTAGGTATTGGTAGAACACAAGCGAAATAGTTCTATAAATAAAGACTATTTGTCAGACTGTAAATCTGACGGCTCACGCCTTCGAAGGTTCGAATCCTTCTCCCACCACCAGCCTTCGCCCGCCCGCTGCGCGGACGGAGCTACGGCTGGCGAGCCAGCCCGGGCGGGCGAAGGCTGTCCGCCGAAGTTCGCACGAAGGCGGACGTTACCGATGATCCACGTTTAGATTCTCCGAAGCCTTGCTTCGCCCGATCAGTACTACACGGGCATTTCGGATGATGTTGAGAAGTGCCTCGCTCATCACAACGCAGGACATCGCCGCACACCGCAAAATACAGGCCGTGGGAACTGATCGTCAGTATTGGCTTCATTGATCGGCAAAAGGCTCCGGTATTTGAGTGCTACCTAAAGTCCGGCCCTGGTCGAGCCTTCGCCGCCAAACACTTTCGCTAGATCCCTGTCTGCCAGGGGGATGAATTGTAAATAATTGAAATAAAATATGCTCGTAACAATGGTCGTTGAGGCGAATGATTTGGGGTGGGTAGTGTAGAAGAAGGATGCGCATGAGCCGTACATGTATTCGGTGGTTTGCCGTGGCGGGCGTTATGGCGTGGAGCGCAACGGTGGGCTTGGCGGATATCTTGAATCAGCTCACCTTCCGCGACGGGTTGGCTCCGTGGACGGGCGCGCCCGGCGGCGCCTATGCCGGCACGGAAGACACGGTGATTAACTCGGCGGTGCCGGATGCCAACTATGGCGCGACAACGACGCTGGGCATTCGGGATCGCACGATTGATCAAGATGCCCTGCTCCGTTTCAATATGTCCGGCGTTACGCCGTACATCAATTCCGCCACGGTTACCGGCGCAACGCTGACGCTGGTGAACGCGGCGCTTATCACGACGCTCAACGCCAACACGAATTTTAACCGCCTCCAGCTGTTCCTCGTGGGTACTTCGGATGGTGGATGGCTGGAAGGCACATCGGACGCGGCAACGCCAGCCGCGGGAACGGGCTCCACCTTTTCCTACGAAATATTCAACACCACGCTGTGGTCCACCAACACGCCGCGAACGCCGATTAATCTGTCCGGCGGCACAAATGCCTACGTCAGCCAGCTGTACATCAGCGGCGCGATGACCAATACGGGATCGTCGTTTACGTTCAATCTCAACAGTGGGTACAGCACCATTGAGAGTTGGTTGACCGGCGGCGCGAACGCGGGATTTGCCATCGTGGCCTACGGTGGCGACGTAGGCAGCGACGGGCCCATTCTGCTGATGCATTCGAGCGATGCGGCCGCCGATGCGAACAAGCCGTCCCTCACGCTGTATGGCACGTTCGACGTCGTGCCCGAGCCCGGCACGCTCGTGCTGCTCGGCACGGGACTCGCGGCGGCCTTCGCTTATCGCCGCCGCCAGAGCGTCTGAGAAGCTGCGCGGCTATCGGAAGCTGACCCGCCACGCCACGTCGCGTGATTTCGCCGAGGTGAACCGCACGCGGACCAAGCCATTCTCCAGGTGCGCCGTCGCGTGTTCATCCGCCGAAACCGCGTCGAACGTCCACCCTTGCGGCACCCGGATGCGCAGTTCATATGGATCGTTTGCAATCACGCGCGAGACGCCGCTGAGCTGACGGTCGCTCCACTCCTCGCGCACGATATCCACGATGCCTTGCGTGATGTGTCGCGACGTGCTCAACACGACCGGCCGGTCCTCGCTCGCGCGGAGGGCAATCATCCGGCACGACTCCGGCGGCAGCTCATAAGCAAATGCGTCCCGGATGTCGGGCAGCAGCGAGTTGTTCCAGAAGTCGAAAGCGTGATACGCGCGCCCGGCCTGTAGTTCCGCCTTCTCGAACGAGCAGCCGATGTGCTGGACGGTTTTCTCCCAGTTGAACAGGCCGAGCACATCCCGGCGGGCGCCGGAACGATCATCGGTGACCCGCCACATCGTGGGCAGGAAGTTGTCAAAATAGTCGACCGGCCGCACCGTGGCCTCGTGCGCGAGCATCGTGCGCTTCAGGATCTCGACGCGTTCAGGCGGCAGATTGGGCAGCCAGTCGCTCAGCAGGAAAAACTGACCGGTGATGGCGGTGAACGACGTGGTGAGGCGCGCGATGTCCAGCGAAACCGCGCCGCTCGCGCCGGGGTCCGCGACACTCTCCGCAGAGGATGCGCGGACCTTGGCCGGGTCGGGATCGTTCCACCACACGCGGCCGTTGAGGAAGTAGAGGCGCGATGCGCGGATCGGGCCGGTTTTGATCCCCAGTTTGTCGTGGTTGAAATCGGGGCCGATGCGCATCGCGTCCACCAGCCCGAACGACGCGCCGAAGCTGCGCATGTTCTGGCTCATCGCGCAGCCGGAGAAAAACACATCGTCGCCCGCGTGTTCGCGGATCAGCTTGAGCCCGTTGCGATAGGCCTCGATCTGCGTGATCGCCGGGTCATGCACCGTCGCGATGTTGTGCATGTGATCGTCCTTGTACCCGTCGTTGATGTACGTCAGCTCCGTGGCCGTGCCGGTCCAGAGCCCGTCCATCTTGAAATAGGTGACGCCCCACTCGCGGTACATCTTTGAAAGGGCGGCGAGATGCGCCCGCACCTCCGGGTGCGTCAGGTCCAGGCAGGTGCCGCCGAAGCTGGCGGTGCGCATCGGCGTGCCGTCCGCCCACCGCGCGAACCAATCCTGCCGGTCGCGCCAGGCCGGGTCTTCGTGGTTGCGTCCGAACGGCAGCCACCACAGGCCGAGGACAAGTCCGCGGGCCGCCAGTTCCTGCGCGACGCGCCCGAAGCCGCGCGGGTAGGGACCGTCCGGACGCACGCGCTCGAATCCGCGCGCGGGGCCGTCGAGCTTCGGGCCGTCCTGCCAGAGGTCGTCGATCTGGATGACGCGCAGGCCGTGCTCTTTCAGTTCCTGTTCAATGAACTGCGCGAGTTCGATGGTGGACGCCTCGTCGCCCGCGCCGCCGTGTTTCTCGGCGTACCACGTGCAATAGGTCGCCTGCTGCGGGCGCAGATTAATCGCGTACTGCCGCTTCACCGCGTCGGCAAATTGTTCGAGCCCCTCGCGCGCGTCGTCAAAGACGCCAATCGCGAGCGTCTCGAGTTGCGCCGACGCGCCGACGGGAATCCGCAGGTGGCCGTAGTCGATCTGCGCCTTGAATTCGACCTGCTCCTTCGCCGCGCGCGCGAACATGACGCCGCTGCCTCGTTCGTGGGTCAGCCAGCCGGCGACGACGCCGCGCCGCGTGGCCGGATTTGCGCAGGCCAGGAAAACGTAGCTGCCGGGATTCTTGTCGGGCGTCTCGAGTCCGCCCGTGCCCAGCGTCTTGAGCTGCGCGGCGGGCACGCCGAGATCCAGCAGGAAAGTCGTGACCACCGAGAAGGGAATGTCGAGCGCGTCGCGTCCGGGATTGCGCAGGTTTTTGCGCAGCAGGGCGAAGGGCAGCGAATCGTAAAGTTCCAGCGCGACCTCGCTGCCGTAGCGCTGGCGGATGACGATGCGTTGCCCGGCGCCAAAGACGGCATCGGTGGCCGCTTCAACCCGCGCTTCGCCACCGCCGCCCTCGAGCCGGCCGGTATGCACAAAGGCGCTGTTCGCCGCGCGTTCCGAAATGGAAAAGAGCGCTCCTTCGTTTTGATATGCAAGGCGAAGGCGCTTGCTCTCGATGGCGTGGGTCGGGACGGCGGCGGTGGTGGTCATGTGCGGTTCCAGAATTGTTGTCCCCAGGGCGACGCGCCATCGTCCCATCGATCCGCCTCGGCGCGCAAGCGGGCGCGCAGGTCGCGCAGGCGGTCCGCCTGCGCGGGGTCCTCCGCGAGGCTGCGCTGTTCGTGCGGGTCGTCCTTGAGATTAAACAACTGCGTGTGCACGGACTGGCCCGGCACGCGGTATTCCATGTACTTCCAGTCGCCGACGCGCACGCCGCGGTGGAGGTCGAGGTAGGCGAAGAACAGGGCCTCGCATCCCGCCGCGGCGGGATTGCGCAACTGCGGGACGAGGCTGCGGGCCTCGACGCTGGGCGCGGGCGTTGTGCCGGCGAGCGCGCAGAGGGTGGGGTGCACGTCCATCAGGTAACAGAAGGCGTCGGAGCGGATGCCGCGCGGCACGCCGGGCCCGCGCAGGATCAGCGGGATGCGTACGCTGTGGTCGTAGAGGTTCTGTTTGCCGAGCAGGCCGTGCCGGCCGACCGCGAGCCCGTGGTCGGCGGTGTAGACGATGATCGTGTTGTCCCATTCACCGCGCGCCTTGATCGCGTTGCAGATGTCGCCGATGCGTTCGTCCATGTGCGTGATCATCGCGTAGTACTCGGCGATGTGCTTCCGGATCTCCTGCGGCGTGCGCGGATAGGGGGCGAGCACCTCGTCGCGGATGTCGAACATGCCGAGATCGAACGGGTGACGCTCGACGAAATTCGGCGGCAGTTCAACGGTGTCGGGATCATACATCGCGCGGTAGCGGTCGGGCATCGTGCGCGGATCATGCGGTGCGAGGAACGCGGCGTAGGCGAACCACGGCGCGGACTTGTCGTATCCTTCGATGAAGCGGATCGCGCTGTCGGCAATCACGTCGGTCGAGTGTTTCCCGGCGTGGATGTGGTCCGCGGCGACGTGTTCCACCTTGTTAGAAAAAACGGGGTCCGGGCAGCGCGGGAGCCGGGAGGCGTAGCGCCCCGTGGGATCGTAGCGGAACGCGGGCATGTTCCAGTGGTCGCCCATGCCGCCGAAGAAAATCTCATCGCCGTCGGCGAAGCTGCGGTTGAACGCGTCGGGCCCGTTGTGCCATTTGCCCGTGCCGAAGGTGTGATAGCCCGCCGCGCGCAGCGTTTCGCCGAGCAGCGTGTGTTCCGGAAGCAGGCGCTGGCCGTCGCCGCCGATATGGAACAGCGTGCGGCCCGTGTGCAGCATCGCGCGGCTCGGCATGCACATCGCGGCGCTGGTGCCGGAAGGGATGTGCGCGTGCGTGAAAAGCGCGCCGTCCGCGATCAGCGCGTCCAGGTTCGGCGTGTGCACACGCGGATCGCCCGCCGCGCGGATCGCATCGAACCGATGGTCGTCCGAGATGATCAGCAGGATGTTCGGTTTTCTCATCATTCGGGGCTGAACACATGGAACTCGGTCAACCCCGGGTTCCCCCGGCCGGCCGAGAGACGAATGCGTGCGCGCTCCGCGGTGATCGGCTCGAAGGCGCCGGTTTTGCCATGCCCGTCCGTGTCGCCTTGCGCCACCGTCGTCCATGCGCTGTCCGCCCATACTTCAACAGCATACCGCTGCCGGAGACGAGGCCAGACATTGGGTTCGCCAAAGCCGTAGGCGGACAGCAGGGTCGGCGCGCCGAGGTCAATTTCGAGCCACGCCTCCTCGTTGGTGTTGGAAACATCCGAATACCAGTCCGTAGTGGGCGATCCATCCACGGCGCGGCGTGCGTCGGAGTCTTTGCGGGTGGACGACGTCGTGGGCTGCTTGTTCAGCGTGAGCAGGGGGCGCGCGTGCGGCGGTTCCGCGAGGTCCAGCACGACGACTGAATTGGCCGCATCCGGCGCGTCCTTCGGCACCTGGATCACCACGCGATTTGTCTCGGCGCGGAGGGGCAGGGCCTTGTCCGGTGCGGCGAGCAGATGGGCGGATGTCGCACGGCTCAGCAGCGGTACGCGCAACTCGCCGTTCGCGGGCCAGTGGAACACATGCAGGTAGAGGCGGTTGTCCTTGCGGGTCGCCGCGCCCCACGAGAGATAGGCGAACGGCCCCGCGGTGGTGCCGTGGATCGACTCGCCGTTCACGTCCATCCAGCGGCCGATGGCTTCGAGGCGTTCGATCGCGGGCGCCGGCCATTCGCCGTCGGGCATGGGGGAGACGTTCAGCAGGAAGTTCCCGCCTTTGCCGCAGATGCCGGCCATGGTGCGAATCAGGGTTTCCGTCGATTTCCAGTTCTGATCGGCGCGGTTGTAGCCCCAGTGCCAGTTCATCGTCATGCACGTTTCCCAATCGCGCCCCATGGGCAGGATCGGGACGAACTGCTCCGGCGTGTGCATGTCACCGGCGTAGCCCCCGCCGAGGCGGTCGTTCATGAGGATGCCGGGCTGGGCGCGAAGCCGTTCGGCAAACGGAGCGGCGAGCTTCGCGCTCATGTTTTTCGGCGTATCCCACCAGAGCACATCGGGCTGATAGCGGTCGAGCAGTTCCCCGACCTGCGGCAGCGCGATGGTCTTGAGGTAGTCCTCGAAGTTTCCCTCGTGCGTGGGGTCCCACGGCTCGTTGACGATCGCGCCGCCGGGGTGCATCCAGTCCATCGCCTGCGAATAGTAGAGTCCGAACTTCAATCCCTCCGCGCGCACGGCCTCCGCGAGCGGGGCGAGCAGGTCGCCGCCATGGGGCGTCGCGTCGGCCATGTCCCAGTCGGTCACCGCGGAGGGGTAGAGGGCGAAGCCGTCGTGGTGTTTCGACGTGATGACGACGTAACGCATGCCCGCGCGTTTCGCCATGCGCGCCCAGGCGGCGGGATCGTAGCGGACGGGATTGAAGCGGCGCGCGTATGCGCGGTACTCGTCGCGCGGGATGCGGGCCTGCAGCATGATCCATTCGCCGTAGTTATCCTTCCCGCCGTAGCTGCCCTCCGTCACGGCGTAGACGCCCCAGTGGATGAAGAGCCCGAACTTGGCCTCGCGCCACCAGCGCATGCGTTCGTCGCGTTGCGCCGGGGTCTCGTCAACCGTGGAGCGGGAACTCGTGGGGGGCTCGACCGTGACGCCCTCCTGCGCGTGGCTTGCGGGCGCGGCGATGGCGAAGAGGGCGACTGCGGCGAGGGAGGGCAGGAGGCGGAATTCGACTCGGGTGGTGTGCTTCATCAGTTTATCCCATGGCGCATCGTGACCGTCAGGGACTGTCCGGCATCCACCTTTTGCGTGAGGCGGATGGCGTTGCGCCCGAACCGGCTGTGCGTCGTCACCCCTTGCGCGGGGCGTCCATTCACCAGGCACTCGGTCATCGTCGCGCCGGGCGGCAGCGTCAATTCGATGACGCAATCATACGCCTCCGCGTTGCGGTTGCGGACGGTGGCGGTGATCGCGCCTTCAGATTTTTGCTCCGCGACGTCGAAGAGCGCGTGGCCGATGCGGCAGGATTCCCACGACAGGGACGGCCACGGATGGAACGGACGGAACGCCACCCGTCGCGCGGGGACGTCGACCCGCAGGCCGACGATGTCGTGGATGAATTTGCACACAAACACGCCGGCCGCCCATGCGCATTTGACCGGGCCGCGCACGACGTCCTTGCGATCCTTTTCACCGTACTTGTACGCCCACCACCAGACGGAGCCGTCCATATCGGCCAGGGTGGCAATGCGATCCAGCCGGGCCGCGAGCTCGGTTTCGTTCGTCACGGCGGCCAGCGCGGTCATCCACGCCGGGAAGGTGGCGCCGTGCCAGCTGTTGTCGAACCACCAGATCGCATCCAGCGCCTTTGAATAGAGGGGGTTTTCCGTCGACATGCCGCTCTGGTGGTGGCGGATCAGCGCGGGATCATCCGGCGTGGTGAACCCGTAGAACGGCATCAGCGCCATGTCGCTTTCCTCGCCGTCCTTCTCGATCTCGAACGTGCCGTTCCGGTTTGCGCCCTCGAAGTAGCGCGGACCCTTTGCCGAGGGGCCGATGCAGCGCGCGCGGATGTCGCGCGCGATGAGGTCCGCCACGCGCTTCCATTCCGCTGCGAGTGCGGTATCGCCGTAGGCCTCCGCCGCGATGCGGGCCATGCTCTGGAACGAGTACCACGCGAGCAGGTTTGCGCCGGTGTGCCAGTCGCCGCGGGCGTCGCCGTCCGAGACGTACATCGACGGGAAGAGGTACACCTCCGGATCCTGACGCGAGGCGAGGATCGTCTGAAGGCGGTGGCGCGCGGCTTCGAGCAGCTTGGGGTAGGCCTTGAAATAGGCGCGATCCCCGGTGGACTCGTAGTACTTGCCCGCGAGGATGAACGGCGCGAGGGATAGGCTCAGCGAGTGCGTTTCCGGCGCGGCATTCGGGAGGCGCTTGAGTCCCCGCCCGTAGGCCTTCTCCGGCATGCCCCAATCGAGGAAGAACGGGATCGCGTCGGCGCACAGTTCGGGCGCGAGCATGGCCATCGGCAGGACTTCGTAGAAACAGTCCTTCATCCAGAGGTTGGCGTTCCACATTTCATTGGCCTGGAGGTTGCTTCCAATGAACGTGCCGCCGGACGTGCCATCGGCCTTGTACATGATCGGCTGGCGGCACAGCTCAATCATGCGCACGAGGAATTCCGGCCAGAACGTGTCGTCCGGAATGCGGAGCTGGCCCACCCGCGACACGAGTTGCCGGCGGGTCTGGTCGAGCCACGCGTCTGCTGATTTCGAGCGCAGCAGCTGCTCGGTGCGGGCGACTTCCTGCTCCGTTTCGCCTAGGACGAACGCAAACGAGAAAACCGCCTTTGCGCCGGGCGCCAGATCGTAGTGCCGTTTGCGCGCGGCCTCGCCGCTGGCTGTGTCGTCCAGCAGGAGCAGGGTCTGCACACCGGCCTGCTTTTTCGGAGTGTCGGCTTCCGCCACGACGGTTCCATGGGTCCGTTCCGTGCCCGTGTTCGTGAGTTCAACCCGGTAAATCAAGGCGCGCGGGGAATCCGCCCGCTTCTCCGAGATCGGTGCAAAGACGCGCTGTTCCACGGCCACCGTATCCGCCCGGTGGTGGAACACCGGCAACAGCGCCTGTTCGTAGTCGACTGCGTGGGACTTGGCGTGCGACAGCAGCTTCGCGGGCTCAACCTTGACCGACCACGGACCGCCGTACTTCAGTTTTTTGGAGCCCGGCACCCCGCGCAACTCGAATCCGCCCAGCTGCGAGCGATCCAGGCGTTCGACAATCGCCACGAACCGCGCCTTGCCTGACGGTTCCAAACTGGCCAGCAGCTGGTTGTTCGAAACGTCGAACGTCAGGTTTTCCGGGCTCGGCGCCTTGGGCGAGTAGTGGCTGCGCACGTTCCGTGCATGACCGTTTGAATCAATTCCAATCCACTGGCTGGGCGGCATGGCGTGTGACCTTTCCTCGTGACGAATGTGGGGCGGCGGCGTTGGTACGGAATTGTGAATAGCGGAATCCATGGGCGCTCTCCTTCAAAGGCAAAACAACACAGAACCTACATACGGTGCCCTGTGTTCCAAATAATAGCAACCATACAAATGCAATCAAAGGCTGCTATCGCCCACGCCATCGGTATGGGGTAATGGGGAGGGGGTTATGACCGATCAGGGGATCGGAGCTGCCATGCGCCAGAAGAGTTTGGGGCCGATGTTGGTGACCGGGATCAGCATGGTCTGGTTGGTGGCCAGGATGGTTTGGATGGACGTCCAGGTGCCGGTCAATTCCTCTGTGGCCTCGACGTAATAGGTGGCATCGACCACGAAGGACGTGCTGGACAGGGTCAGGGTGTCGGGCGTGGAACCGGGGCCAATGGAGACCGGGGAGAGTTCGGTGATCGTGAACGGAACGAAGTCCAGGAGGATGTCGCCATCGCTCTCGCGCACCTTGAAGGACCCGCCCTGCAGGCTGGGCCCGAAGTTGGCGGTGCTGACGGTGAATTTGTTCGAGGCGAAGCCCGTGACGCTGCCCGCTTCCACGATGGTCCAGCTGATCGCGTTCGTGGCGGTGAAGTTGTCCAGCGTGGCGTTTGTCCAGATCAGGTCCACCGTGATGGGGCCGGTACCCACGCTGACCGTGCCCGAGCCCGTGGTGCCGACGCGGATGATGTCCCACGCATCCGGCCCGGCGGAGAGCGCGTTCGTGATGTCAATGTAGAGCGTGCCCGCGTTCAGCGCGAGGCCGTTGGTGACACGGATGCTGTTGGGCAGGCCGTTGCTGACCGGCGCGATGCCGCCGGCATCCAGCGTGAGCGTGTTCACGCGGGGCGAACCCGTCAGTAGACCGCCGGCGACAATGACCGGGCTGAAGTTGATCGGGGCGGTCGCGCGCAGCGCGCCGTTGCTGATGATGGTGGGGCCGGTGTGGTTGATCGAATTGGGGTGGGAAAGCTGGAGTTCACCCGCGCCGACCTTGACGATGGATGCGTTGGTGCCGCGGATCGCCCAATTGAAGCTGCCCGGGCTCGTGTTGTCGCCACCGATGGTCAGCGTGGAGTCGTTGGCGATCACCAGTCCCAGCACGTTGACGCTGCCGCCGTTGATCGAGCCGATGGACGTGTTCTGGCGGATCAGCATCGTCTGCGCGTCGCTGTTGCCGCTGAACAGGTTGATCCACGCGTTGTTCCCCAGCGCGCCGCTGACACCCGGCACATCCGGCGCATCAGCGATGACGCTGCCGCCCTGGATCGTGAACTTATTGGTGAAGGAATTGTTGCCCGTGAGCACGACCGTGCCCGTGCCCATTTTCCAGAACTCGCCGTCGCCAGTGATGGCGCCCGAGAGGGTCAGTTCCGCTCCCGCTGTGGGCATGTTGAGCACGCCGCGGAGCCCATTCAGGGTGAAGGACTTGTTCAGGTTGGTCGTGGGGCCGGTGTAGGCGAGGGTTCCGATGGTGGCACCGTTGCCCAGGAAGATGGGCAGCGCGCCGGAGCCCAGGGGCCCATTATCGCCCACGTTGTTGACGCGCTCCACGCGAACCGTTCCCGCGCCGATTGTCAGCCGTCCGCTGAACGTATTGGTTCCGTTCAGCACCAGCGTGCCGGTTCCGAACTTCTGGACCTGTCCCGCGCCGCTGATGACGTTGTTGAGCGTGACCGTCGCGTTGCCGCTCGCGAAGTTAAACTGGCCGACGCCCGCCGGCACGTCGAACCGCCGGTCGCTGACGGAGGCGCCGGTCCCCTGGATGCTAAGCACGCCCACCTTGCCGGTCGTGCCCAGGGATACGATGCTGCCCGTGCTGAATCCAAGTGGACCGGCGACGCCCGTCGCGTTCACGTTGGTGACTTGCAGCGAGCCGTCCAGTACGTTGATGGGCCCCGAAAACACATTCAGCCCGTCGAGCCGCAGCGCGCCCGCGCCGTCCTTGGTGAAGCCGTTCCCGACCCCGCCGCCATCGATCACGCCGCCGACGGTCAGGGTGTTGGTGACAACCGTGATAACCAGGTTGGTCGTCCGGATCGAAACGCTGCCGGCGCCGAGATGAAGCGCCTGCGACCCGACGAACGAGAAGCTGTTGCTCCAGAGGTGCGCCTGAGTGCGCAGGCGAGGCCACGCGGTGACCGTTTTATCGATTGCGCCGCCGTTGAGGATGATCGTATTGGCCGCGTTGCCGAGCGCGTTGGAATGATTGATGACCAGGGTGCCGGACTCGAGGGTGAACTCGGTGGCGGGTCCGCCAAACGCGTTGGCGCCTTGCAGGATCAGCCGACCCGGGCCACGGAACGAAAGGTCCTTCCCGTCCGCACCCGCGATGGGGCTCTGGATGAAGAGTTGGTTGACCGCGTCCGCGTGGAAGCTGAACGACGTCGCGGCGCCCAGCGTGAGCGTGATGATCCCGCGCGGGGTATTGCCGCCGATGGAGATGAGTCCGCCCGGTTCGCCGACGCTGGCGAGCACGTCCGAACCGCCAAGGGCGTTGTTGGTCAGTCCGTCCAGCGTGAGGAAGTAGTTGCTCGTGGAGCTGCCGCCGGTCGCGCTGACCCAATGCTGGGTGCTCGACGTGTTGGTGAACGCCAACGAATTGATCGTGAAGTCCCCCCCGAGGAAGCTGGCCGAGTTCGCCCCGCCGATGTTGGTGTACAGCACGTCATCCGTGCTGACGGGCATTCCCGTGGGCGACCACAGCGACGCCGTGATCCATGCGTTGTTGTCACCACGCCCCCATCGTTTGACTTCCGCCTGTGCGGTCGAGCCCAGCAGGGCCAGGCCCAGGGCCGTGCAAAGAATACGAAAAGTGCTCATGAGGGGTCTCCTTCCAAACGCCATTTAAGAATCGTACCGATTGTTCAGATTAAGTAAGGCGAAATAACGCCACAAATAATCACATGCAATCAATTACAATCAGACGGGCTACGGAATGGTGAGGCGCCAGAAGAGCTGCGGGCCGTTATTGGTCAGGGTGATGATCTGGTTGCGATTCGTGGCGTACACGGATTGAACGGTTGTCCAGATGCCGGTCAGTTCGGGTGTAGCCTCGACGAGGTACGTCACGTTGGATTGAAGGAAGGTTCCGGTGAGGAGCAGTAAATCGTTTGTTGAGGGGGCAAGGGACGACACGGACTGAAGACCGTCCACGACGATGTCATCCACCCGGCAGGTGGCGGCGCGGCTGATCGTTGCATTGCGAACGAAAATATCGACGCGTGTCACATCCTGCATCACGTTGCTGAACAAGCTGTCCTCGCTGCCGGACCAGGCGCCGGCCTCTTTTGAAGCCAGCGAAAAAAAGAACTGGTACACGGTGTTGGTGGTGGCGACCAGGGAAGCCAGCGAATTGAAATACCCGTTGGTTCCGCTGAGCACGGTAAGCCTCAGGTCCTGAAGCAGGTCATTTTCCACGCTGATTTTGAATCCAATCAGTGAAATACCCGCTGCGGAATAATTGCCCGTGTAGGCCGCGGTAAACAGCCGTCCGGTGGCGGTGAGCGTTGAGCTTCGCGTGAGCAAGTCGGCGGGAAGGATGACGCGCGCGGTCGCGTTGTTTGTTCCCCAAATGCTGGCCGGACCCGTGTTGGTTCTCCACACACTGCCGGCGGAGTTGGTCCACCCATTCATCCCCGAGGCAAAGGTTTCGGTGTACGGCGAGGCGCTGCGGGCGGGGAGGATCGCGAGGGCGGATAGCGCGAGGCCGAGAACCCAGCGCCGGATGGGTGCCGGTGAGGTCATGGATGCCTCAGGCGGGTTGTTCAGTGTTGAGGTGCAGGCGGCGGCGGATCGTGAACATCATCACGGCGCCGACGATCAACATACCGACGGAGGAGGCTTCGGGAACGACGCTGTCGCCGCCGCCGCCGTTGATCGGATCGTCCAGGAGATAGAAGTTATCCACGAAATAGTCCTGTTCGCCCGTGCCGGTGCGGCCGATCTGGAGGTCGATGAAGCTGACGTTGGCGAGCACGCCGGCAAACTGCGCGGCGCTTCCGCCGACCCAGTTCGCGTCATAGGTAAGCGATACGCTCAGCCCGGAAAGCCAGCTGCCGGAGGAGGTCACCTGCGGCAACAGGTTGCGGATGAACGTCGTCGTGCCGTCGCTGATCCGGAAGATGAACGTGGAGGGCAGGATGTCCTGCGCCATGAAGTCGAACTGGAACTGCGTGTAGCCGGGGTACAGCGTGTTGTAGTTGCCGATCCACGGCGCGGCATTCACGCGGAAGGCGTCGCTTTCAAAGAACGGCTCGTCCTGCTCGGCGAACGTGCCCTGCATGGAGCCTGGCAACTGGCCGACCGTGTTGTTCCACGCCACAAGCATCTCGCCGTCGCGCGTATTCCAATCACCGGGCTGCGGATCGGCGTCGAAGTATTCGTAGACAATGACGGCCGCGTGGCTGGGCAGGGCGCAGGCGAAGAGGCACGCCGCCACAAGCGACAGGCTGCCCGCCATGAATCTGGAAGCTGAAACCCGCATGAATGCCCTGCTGCTATATCCCCCGCGACAGTTCAAACCACTCCAAAACCATACCCGGATGACCCCGATGCGTCGAGTGCTAATCCCCCGGAGGAGGACGAGGATGGAATCAGGCGAAGGCGCGTTGCTGAAGGCGGAGCTCCCTGCGGAGCCTGCGGAGGAAGAGGGAGCCGA
>CALKUH010000034.1 GCA_937996795.1 uncultured Verrucomicrobiota bacterium
AAGACCTCCTTTGATCGCCTCGAAAAAGCAGAGGCGCGGACTCCAAGCTCATGCCCTCCAGTGGGACCGCGAAGCCCCGTCCAAGGAACACAAGACAGGGAGCCGCGCCCGGATGGGCGCGTCTCCGCTTGTCTCGCTCCTTGAACTGAAAATTCGCGGTTTTCTGGAGGAACGACACTGCGCAAAGCGCAATCAACTAAACGTTCAAAAAGAACAGCGACCTCTCGAAGTCGCACAGCAAAAGCTGATGGTTGACTCTATGACATGGCGAACCGACGGCGGCAAGCCGGAAGTAGAAAAAAATTGCGAGGCAAAAGTGATGTGGCTTGAAGAGCACACGCAAAGAAACGAACAACTCACGCAAAAAATGTCATCCCCGCCCGGCGCGATTACCGAACCTCAAAGCGGGCGATCTGCCTCACTGAATCGGCAGCGGGACGAACCGCCAGGCATCGGCCTGCGTGAACTCGCGCGCGGCGAAACACCAGATCACGACACGCTTGCCCTTGATGTAGGCAGGGTCCGTTTTCATCCGCCGCATCAGCGCGAGCCGCGACGCCGTCGCGCCGGAGCCGCGCACGCCCGCGACATCGACCGGGCGCCCCAGCGCCGCCGCGAGCTGGTCCGCCAGCCCCGCGCCGGACGCATGCATGTCGCCGCCTGCGTGGAACACGAGCGTATGGCTGTCGCCCATCAGGAGGATGGGACTGTCCAGCGCCGTCACAGGTTCGGCCCCTGAAAGGACGTCGAGCGTGATCGTCTCCGTCGCACTGCTCTTTTGCAGCACGGACAAATCGCCCACGAAGGAAACCTCCTTCGGCGCACGCGTCCACGCGACAGTGCCGGTGAGCGCGGGCCGCAATTGTTCCGCGTCGAGCCAGGCGAGGATCTCGTCCGCCGCGCGGCGTATGCCCGCGCCGGACCAATGCGAATCGGTGCGGCAATACCATGCGCCGCCTTCGGGCGCCGATCCGAACGAGGCCGCGAGGTCCAACACCGACACGCCGCGTTCCCGCAATTCGGACAGAAACGCGCGCAGCGGCGCCAGCGCGGCCTCCGCATCCGCGCGCGTGAGGCCAAGGCTTTCGGGATGGATTGCGGCTTTCGGCGGAACCGGAACGACGAGCAATTTGATCCCGAGATCCGTGAGCTGGCGGTTGAAGTCGTCGATCGGTTCCAGCGGGTCGCGATAGGCGGGATTAAACGAAACCCCGGCGTCGATCGCCGCCTCGCCCCAGAACGGACCCACGGAGAGGAATCGCAAATCCGCGGGCAGATGGAGCCAGCCGTCCTGCCCGGCGATCACCGGCGCGCCGGCCTGGCGCGCCAGCACGTCGCCATACGGCGATGACGCGGGCGCGGATTGCGCACCGGTGCCACACGCGGACGCGGCGAAAGCAAGAACTGCGAGGAATCGTTTCATGGGATCAACTCTCCCCAGACCATGTCGGCCTGCCAAAATTCGTCGCCATCTAATTCACTGCGGTTCACGCCTTCAAGCACTTCCGCAACCGCGGACCACGGGCGCACGCGGAAGCAGGCCGTGTCGCCGGGGCGCAGGCGTCCGGCGGCGGTGCGCGTGTGGTTGGTCATGCTCCACGCAAAGACGTACGCGGAGGCATTCGAGGGCGCGCCCGGGACGTCGATGTCGGCCAGGTGCACGGCGACGATATGGTCCGCATAGGGCACGCGACCCGGCACCGGCATCGGCGCGATGGCGGCCACGCGCCCGCACCAGTCGGCGCCGCCGGCGGGCGCGGCGAGGAAAGCGGACGGCGCGGGCGCTCCGAGCGCCATCGGAATGGAACGCCAGTCGCCGAACACCGCTTCGCGCGCGGCGAATTGCCACACAACGACGCGCTTGCCCGCGAGCCGGTCGCGTCCGCGCGCGAGTTCGCGCGACAACTGATCGCGCGTCGCCCATGCGCCGGCATCGTTCCGCACGATCCGGTCCACACCGAAGCCGAGTTGCACGCTCAATTGCTCCGCGAATCCCGCGCCCTCGCCCCAGCCCAGCGCGTCCATGGAATAGATGTTGCTGAAACTGTCGCCGAGCAACAGGACCGGGGACGCGGGATCAGCCTGCCACACGCGATCCCCCACGCGCACGACCCGCACGGTCTGCACCTGCGCCGCGTCGAGCCCCGGCGGCCAGCCGGCCCCCAACATGCCCGCAAGGTCCCCGACGCCCGACACCGCGGCCTCGTCCCGCTCCCACGCGACAGGCGGCGCTGACACGTCCGCCACCTCGCGCACGCGCGACGCCACTGCGCGCGCCACGGCCTCCATGTGCGGGAAGGTCCAGTGCGTATCCGTGCGCAGGTACGGCACGCCATTGAGCGCCGCATCGCGCCACGCCTGATCGCAGTCGACCACCACGGCGCCCGTGTCCGCCAACTGCCGGAGCAGCGCCTGCCAGCGCTCCGCGCCGACGCGGGGCGGCATTCCCGCGACCAGGGTGTCCGCCGTATGCGCGGTCTTTCCGGGAACAGGCAGCAGCAGCAGCGTGATCCCGCGCGCGCGGAGCTGCCCGGCGAACTCGCGCACCGCGCGCACCATTGCCTCGTTTTGCGCTTCACCGGTGCGCATGGCCAGCGCATCCACATCGGGACGGAAGTGCAGCCAGCCGTCCGCGCCGACGAGCACGCGCTCCGTCGCGAGGCGGAGGTGTTCGACCTTGAAGCGCTGGGCCGGCGCCACGACACGACCCGTCAGCCAGCCGTCCTCGCGCAATCGCTCCTCAAACACATGCATCGCATTCATCAATGCGCGATTGGCGGCGAGCAACGACCGCTCCGCCGGGGCGACCGACCACTCGCGCCATGCGACCGGCAGCGCCGTTTTCCACTCCAGCGCCGCTGCGACGGCGAGCAAGATCGCGAGGGCCGCGACGTAAAGACGGGCCGTGCGCGGACCCACACAGGTGGTCCCGATGTCCCGCTCGTCTGGCGTATGTCGTGTCGCGCGCATCAGAAGATGAAGTAAATGAAGGGATTAAATTCCTCGACCATCATCACGACAACCGCTAGCACGCCCAGCGCGGTCGCGGCGATCAGGCGGACCGGCGTGAGCACGCGCGTCCAGTCCGCCGACTGCGGTGCGACCCACACGACGCACGCGGCGAGCGCCATGACGGCGAGGTGCGCCGGATGCCGGATGATCGCCGCGAGCAAACCGGCGGCGTCGAGCACGGCGCCCCACCCGGTCATCGCCTGCAGGTACGCCACCGCATGCGCCAGCGACTCGGCGCGGAAGAAGACCCACGCGAAACAGACCAGCGCGAACGTGAGGGCGACACGCAGCGGGCGCGGACATGCGCGATAGACCGTGGTCCCGCCACACGCGCGTTCCACGGCAAGCAGCAGGCCGTGCACCGCACCCCAGGCGACAAACGTCCACGCCGCGCCGTGCCACAGACCGCCCAGCAACATCACCAGCAGCAGGTTCACGTAGGTCCGGCGCGGGCTGATGCGATTTCCGCCGAGCGGGATGTAGAGGTAGTCGCGCAGCCACGCGGAGAGCGAGATGTGCCAGCGCCGCCAGAAGTCGGTGATGGATTCCGCGCGATACGGCGAGTCGAAGTTTTTGGGGAAGACGAAGCCAAGGAGCAGGCCGAGGCCGATGGCCATGTCGGAGTAGCCGCTGAAATCGAAATAGATCTGGAACGCATAGGCCACCGCGCCGAGCCACGCATCGAGCGCGTGCAGGTCCGCCGCCCCGAAGGCGGTGTCCGCCACCTTGCCGCAGGGGTTCGCGAGCAGGATCTTTTTCGCGAGCCCGACGCAGAAGATCGCGATGCCGCGCGCGCATTTCTCCCACGTGTGGGTGCGCGAGCGGATCTGGTCCGCGAGTTCGTGGTAGCGGATGATCGGGCCCGCGACGAGTTGAGGGAACAGCGAGACGTAGCAGGCGAAATCAATGAAGCTGCGCTGCGGCGCGGCGCGCCCGCGGTACACGTCGATCGTGTAGCTCATGGATTGGAACGTGTAGAAGCTGATGCCGAGCGGCAGCGTCACGCGCAGCACCGCGTCCCATCCGTCGAGCCCCAGCGCGTGCAGCGCGGCATTCGCGGCATCGACGCCGAAGTTGAAATATTTGAAGAACCCGAGCAGGCCGAGATTGGTGACGAGCGAGGTCCACAACGCGAGGCGCTGCGCGCGCGAACGCGGCCCGCCGGGTTCCAGCGCGGCATCCGCCGGAAGCCCCCGCACGAGGGCAAGTCCGCAGATGTAATCCACGGCCGTCGAGAACAGGAGCAGCAGGCAGAACAGCGGATTCGTCCACCCGTAGAACAGATAGCTCAAGACGGTCAGCACCAGCGAGCGCGCCCGCGGCGGCACGGCGAAGTACGCCAGCAGCGCAACGGGCAGGAAGTAGAACAGGAAAAATGGCGAGCTGAAGACCATGCGCTAGCGTCCGACGTCGATGAACTCCGGCAAATCGAAGGCGTCGGTGCCGACCAGTCGGCGCTCCGCCTCCAGTTGCGGGTGCGCCTCACTCCGCTGCAGCACCAGGTCACGCCATTCACCGGGCTTCGGCATCGCACCAGGCATCGCTTCGCCGTCGAGGATGACCCAGTGATAGACCTGAACCATGCGGCTGCCGTCGATGGGGGGATGCGCCGGGTCCAGCTCGTAAACCGCGAGCGCCAGCGCGCGGCGATAGGGCGCGATTTCCGCGAGTGACGGAACCGCCGTCGCCTCGACGGCACGTGCGCGCAACCGCGTGCTGTCGGGCTCGGGCCGGTCGCCCACCCGCGCCCGGTTCAATTCATGGCGGCGGCGCGCCTCCTCGGGTCCGATGAAGCGGCTGGAAATGGCGATGCCGTCCAACTCGCCATCCCACGTGCGGTCCCGCGAAGACTCATCGCCGAGGCGCAGTTCCGCCATCTCCCAGTCCGCAAACCCGCCGCGCAACTGCTGCGGGACCCGGACCGCACGTCCATCGCGGTAGACCGCAAGTTCCCCATCGCGATACGACACGATCAGGTGCGTCAGTTGTCCCGCGGCGACGGGGCCCAGATCCACCTGCGAATCATTGGCCGATCCATCCGCGCCGCTGTCCGGCGTGCGCAGGCGGAACACGAGGCGATCCCGCTCCTGACCCAGGACGAAGTTGGCGTTTCCAATCCGCTGGGAGAGCGCGATGATTCGGGCCGGCCCGTGGACGGCCACGCCGCGCGGACGGAGCGTGGCTTCGATGGAGACCTCACTCGACCCCTTGCACGCGGCGACGATGCGCGCGCTGGCATCGGGCGCCACGTAGCTTCCGTTGCGGATGTCGAGCGCGTAGGCCGGCGTCAGGCGTCCGCCCCCAATCGGCGTCACGTCGCACTCGATTGCGTCGCCGCCCGCGGGGCCCGGCACGACGTTCCGCGTGTTGGCGTGGGACCAGCGGAATACAAGCCCTTCCTGCGTGCCCGGCCATTGCGCGCCCATCGATGGCGCGGTAGCCGCGGCCTGCGGCGAGTGGCCCGTGCGCTCGACTGAATACGACTCGCCGCCCGCCACCCAGAGATCCGGCGTGTAATCGCCGACGGCATTATCCGTGACCTGCGCCCACGCCTCAATGCGTTCCATCCGTTCGTCGAACCGGCCGACCCAGATTTCGACGCCAGGCGCGGCCTTGGTTGCGCTGAGGCGCCCGCCTTCCGTGTCGTAGGGACCGGAGAGGGCCATGAAACGCGCGTGGTTGCTCCAGCGCGGATGGTACATCTTGCGCCCCGCGCCGCCGGGAATCGTGTTCACCGGCACGCGCCAGCGCTCCGTGCCATCCTCGGTGTGGATAAATACATTCCGATGAGCGCCATCGAAGGTCCAGAAGAGGTAGCTGTTGTCCGGCGCGAGCGACGACCAACAGCCGCGGCCGAGCTGCGCCACGGAACCGTCGCGCGTGTTGAGGACCATGCCCTTCGGCCACGGGAACATGCCGCCGATGCGCGAGCCGTCGCGCGACACCTGCACGCTGTCGGTGCTCACGTCGCCGCGCCGCCACAGCTCCTCCACGCGACGCGGGTCGTCGACGGGGAACCGGACAATCCGGCGATACGGCGCATCGGGATTTTTCGAGCGCACGACAGCGGCGTACAGCCAGTCGCGCCCGGTGGCCGGATCGCGCCACAGGTCCAGCGCCGTACCCGTGCTGAGGCGTTGGGGCGTGCCGCCTTCGAACGGGATGCGGAAGATCGTCCCATCGCGCCACCGGCTGAAGACGACGTAGGTGCCGTCCGGCGACAGGATCGGACGCTTGATCTGGTCGCCCGGCGCCCACAACGTGCGCGTGCGGCCCGTCTCCGTGTCATAAGCCATGAGCGCGTGGTTGTTCCCCTTTTGGTGCAGGTCATCGCCCGCACCGCGATCCTGCACCCACACCGCTCGGGCGGGCGCGCCGGTGAGTTCGCGCAGGGAAACGCGATCCGCCTGTTCGACGGCGGCAGCGGCATTCGGTTCGGCGTTGCACGCGGCCAGCAGGAGGACGGACGGCAGGAAAACGACAAACGCGATGTGGCGGGTGATGAAGGACATGCTCATAAACGTACGCGATTTAGACCGGATGACCACCCGGGTGTTCGAGCAAATTCACAAATGCCGCTTGTCGCGGGGGCGGCGCTGTGATAGCGCAAACCGCATGCCGGGAACCGTTTCCAATCCGCCAGCGGTATGCCTCCTCATCAGCGCGTTCCATCCGCGCGTGGGCGGGGGCGAGACGCACGCGCGCCTGCTCGGGCGCGAGCTGAAGGCGCTCGGCACACCGGTGTTCGTGCTGACGCGCCGGCACGATGCGGCGCTGCCCGCGCACGACGTGGTCGACGGCGTGCCCGTGGAACGCGTCGGCCCGGCCGGCGCGCCGCGCCTCGGCAAGTACCTCATGCTGCCCGCGACCCTGGCGGCCTTGATCCGCCGCCGCGCCGACTACGACATCCTCTACGTCTGCGGCCTGCGCGTGCTCGGGATCTCCGGCATGCTGGCGGGCCTGCTGCTGCGGAAACGCGTCGTGCTGCGGGCGGAGGCGTGCGGCGAATGGTCCGGCGCGTTCATCACCAACAGCGCGCCGGGCGAACCGGTGCGCCTGAATCCCGTCGTCCGCGCGCTGCTCGCCCTGCGCAACAGGCTCTATCGCAAGGCGGACCGCTTCCTCGCGATCTCCCGCGTCATCCGCGACGAATTCCGCGCGGGCGGCCTCCCGGATGCGCGCATCGCCACGATCACCAACGGCATCGACCTCGCCTCGTTCCACCCGCCCGCGCCCGAAGCCCGCGCCCGCCTGCGCGCGCAGCTCGGCGTGTCCGATGCGTACGTGTTCGCGTACGCTGGAAAACTGAACCGCGGCAAGGGCCTGGAGATGCTGCTGCGCGCGTGGGTGCCCCTCGCCGCCCGCGAGCCGCGCGCGCGGTTGATGTTGATCGGCGGAGGCGGCACACAGTTTCTCTCCTGCGAAACGGAGTTGCGATCCTTCGTCGCGGCGAACCAACTCGATGCGAGCGTGATCTTCACCGGCTACACCGACCGCGTGGCCGACCATCTGCATGCGGCGGACGCCTTCGTATTTCCATCGGAGAACGAGGCGCTCGGCCTTGCCTTGATTGAGGGCATGGCGTGCGGCCTGCCCGCGCTGGCCTCGGCAACGGGCGGCATCCTCGATATCATTGAGGACCAGCGGAACGGGCGCCTCCTGCCGGTGGGCGATGAGCAGGCCTGGCGCGACGCGATGCTGGAGTTGATGGCGAATCCCGAGACAGGCAGACGCTGGGCTGAGGCCGGCATCCGGACGGCGCGCGAAAAGTTCGCGATCCGCGCTGTGGCGCGCGAACACATCGACCTCTTCCGCACGATCACCGCATGAGCGCGCCCTCCCCACACAGCCGCCTCGCGCGCCACACGATCTGGAACCTCGTGGGGATGTGCGCGCCGATGGCCGTCGCGCTCTTCGCAATCCCGATGCTGATCCACGGCCTTGGCGAAACGCGCTTCGGCCTCCTTTCGCTGGTCTGGATGCTCGTGGGCTATTTCGGCGTCTTCGATCTCGGCCTGGGCCGCGCGCTGACGAAGGTCATCGCGGAGAAACTGGGCCGCCACTCACCCCGTGAAGTCGCGGCCTCCTTCTGGACCGCGATGGGCCTGATGCTCGGCCTCGGCATCGCCGGCGGCATCCTGGTCTTCATCGGCGCGCCCTGGCTCGCCACACGCGCGCTGAACATCGAGCCGGCCCTGCAACCGGAAACCCTCCAATCCTTCCGTGCGGTCGCCTTCGGGTTGCCCGTGTTGATCACGGTCACCGGCCTCATCGGCACGCTGGAGGCCTGCCATCGGTTCCCGCTGATCAATCTCATCCGCATCCCGACCGGCGCGTTCACCTTCGTCGGCCCGCTGCTGGTGCTGCCCTTCAGCCAGAACCTGTATCCCGTGGTCCTGGTCCTGCTCGCGGGCCGCCTCGTGGAATGGCTGCTCTTTTTCGGCGCGTGCCTGCGCTCGGTGCCGGGCCTCCGGGAGGGCTTCTGCTTCAACCGCACGGAGGCGCCCGGACTGCTCGGGTTCGGCGGCTGGATGACGGTCTCGAACATCGTGCAGCCGCTGATGATCCACATCGACCGGTTCCTCATCGGCGCGATCCGTTCGGTCCACGACGTCGCGTTTTACGTCACGTCCGCGGAGATCGTCGTCAAGCTGCTGATCCTGCCGCGCGCGTGGGTCTCCGTCTTGTTCCCCACCTTCGCCGCGCAGTTCAAGGAACGACCGGAGGCGACGGGTGACTTGTTCGCGCAGAGCGTGCGCCTGCTGCTGATCGTGCTCTTCCCCGTCGTAGCCCTGCTCGTCGCGTGTGCGCCGGAGGGCCTGACGCTCTGGCTCGGCGCGGAGTTCGGCGAAAAAAGCGCGCCCGTGATGCGCTGGCTCGCGGCGGGCATCTTCCTCTTCTCGCTTTCGTTTGTCCCCACCTCGCTGCTGCAGGGCACAGGCCGCCCCGACCTCACCGCGAAACTGCACGCGCTGGAGTTGCCGCTCTACCTCGCCGTCGCCTCCTACCTGATCCACCGCCACGGCATCACCGGCGCCGCCGCGGCATGGGTCGTGCGCGCGGCGTTCGACCTCGCGGGCATGAGCCTCATGGCCGCGCGACAGGCGCCCGGCAGCGGCGCCTCGCTGCGCAAGATCGGGTTGGCCGCCGGGCTCGCGCTCCTCCTGCTGGCCCTGCTCGCGCAACCGGCTCACCTCGGGCTGAGGATCGGAACCCTCGCCCTCGCCCTCGCCGCCTTCACCGCGCTCTGCTGGACCTGGCTCCTCACCCCCGAAGACCGCCGCATCATCCGCAAACGCCTGCCCCCCGCCTTTCGCGGCGCGGCATCGGCATAGAGGGCCATCCCCAGACCACCGAGGATCAGCGTCGCGGAACACGCGAGACGAGGGGAAAGCGATTCGCCCAGCACGCCGATGCCACCGATCGCAGACAGGAGCGGAACAAGCAACTGCAGCCATGCAGCGCGGCTGGCGTCCATGCGCTTTAAAGCCCAATACCAGACCACATAGCCGAGTCCGGTCGCAAGCGCACCAGAGCCAACAGCCAGCAGGATGCCTGTCGGGTGCAACTCGCTCCGGCGCAGGACGACGATAAGCATTAGGACGGAGAATGGCAGGGCACGCACAAAATTTCCCGTGGTCGTATGCAGCGAATCGACAGCCGACCGGCCTCGCAAGGAGTATATTCCCCACGCCATGCCCGCGATGGCCATTAGCAATGCCCCTTTGAGGGATGGGGTTTGCCAACCGGGCGCGAGCAGCACAAAGAGGCCCGCCATGGCCGCTGTACCGCCCGCCAGTTCCTTCCATGCAACGGATTCACCCGCCTCAAGGGCTCCGCCCAGCATCGTGACTTGCACCAGCGCGAAGAGCACAAGCGCCCCGGTTCCCGCGGCGAGTTCGACATAGGCGCTGGAAAAACAGAATACATACACACACAGCAGCAGCGCGGAGGCCCAGTGCCCGCCCACCGGGCGCAGCGGCCTTCGTGCGACCCACGACACGAGCACCAGCGTCACGGCCGCAGACACCAGGCGGATGGATCCGAAACCAGCCGGGTCCATCGCGCATACATGCAGCGCCCATCGACACAACAGTGAGTTCGCCGCAAATGCGGAAAGCGCGGCGGCGACCGCCAGCGCTTCGCGAGCCGACCCCAAGAAATACAGTTTCATCGGCGTGCCCCTCCTGACCTGGAGCACAGGCCCCCGATGGAGCCTGGCCCCGGACAGGACGCGACGGACATTTAGTCCTCGAAGACCACATCGACTTTGATCGGCACCGGGCGAGAGATCGTGTCGAAAACCGGCGAGGAACGATAGAGCTCTCGAATGGCAGCCGGGGATCCCTTGGTCTTCACGACGAGACGTGCGCGAAGTTCCTGAAAGCCCGCCCGAACATCAGGATCCAGCCCGAACATCCCATGCAAATCGAGGTCTCCCTCCACTTCGGAGCGAATTGACTCGATCGCAATGCCCTGCCCCGCCGCCTTGTAAAGCGTCGTGGTCGTCATGCATGCCAGCAACGCCTGGATGATGTACTCCACCGGGTTGGGTGCTCGATCCGCACTCAGGAGGACCGGCGGCTCATCATTGTGGACCACGAAGCCTTCCTGTCCCACCCGGTGCTCCTGCTGCGCACCGAAGAACTGCTTGATTTCGGAACGGTTCAAGCCGCCCTCAATCGCCCAGTTCCGCGCCCGGAATTTGAACTTCGCAAGATCCGGGTTCGTTTTGACGGCCTCTATGGTCTGGGCCAAGCCCTCCACGTTCACACCATTGATTTGGTTCGTTTCACTCGTGTTCATCTCTGCCTGCCTTTCTCCTCATTCGAGGCATTCTGACCGCGACCATCGCGGTCGGCAGATAAGCAGGCAGGCCCCGTGCCAAGGCGTTAATAGTGATGCATCACTTTACCCACCAACGTGATGCAACCCATCGCGCAGAAGAAACATCTGACGATAATTCGTCAGTTACGAAATTTCGTCATTCGGATTTCCAACTTCTCGTCACTCGAGGCCGAGAGCCTTAAGACGGGACCGCAGCGTCGTCGGCTTGACACCGAGCAAGGCGGCTGCGCCGTTGGGACCGGAAATTTTTCCTTTTGCCTGCAAAAGGGCACGCTTCATATTATCCATTTCCAAGCGGGCCAATTCAGCGGCCGTCAGCACGCGTGTTTCCGCGGGCGCGGTCGATGGATCGGGCAACGGCAGAACCGCTCCCGGCAGTGCAAGATCGAGATCGAGCATGCGTGCGCCACCGGTGATCAGCGCGCGTTCAATCACATTCGCGAGTTCCCGTACATTGCCCGGCCACGCATACGCGCGCAGGCGGGCGAGTTGGTCCTCCGACAACCGTGGTACGGGACGACCTTCGCGCTGGGCAAAACGACGAACGAACGATTCGGCAAGTAGATCGACGTCCCGTCCGCGATGCCGCAACGCGGGGACATGAATCGGGAAGACACTGATGCGATAATACAAATCCTCGCGGAAACGGCCCTCTTCGACCTCTCGCCGCAGGTCGCGATTCGTCGCCGCGATCACACGCACGTCTACTTTGCGTGTCCGTGCACTGCCCACCGGTTCAAACTCGCCCTCCTGGAGCACGCGCAGCAGTTTGGATTGTAGATCAAGCGGCAATTCGCCCAGTTCATCGAGAAAGATGGTACCGCCATCCGCGAGCGCAAAGCGACCCTCACGTCGCGCAGTCGCACCGGTAAACGCGCCCTTCTCGTGGCCAAAGAATTCACTCTCGATCAAATTGGCGGGTATCGCGGCGCAATTTACTTTGATCAGCGGCTTCCCTGCGCGGCGGCTGGCCCGGTGCAGTGCGCGCGCCACAAGCTCCTTGCCCGTTCCGGTCTCGCCATAAATCAGCACCGAGGCATCCGTGGCGGCCACGGAGCGGATGTCTTGCAGCACCTTCTGCATCGGCACGCTTTCGCCGACAATGTCGCCGAATGCATGCTCGACCTCCTCCTGCAAGTAGGCCCGCTGTTCATCCAGCACTGCAATACGTTGTTCCGCGTCCAGGCGGGCCTGCACATCGCGCAGGATGAGCGTAAAGTAGGGACGCCCCGCCAGCTCGAAGCGCGACAGGGTGCCCTCGGCGGCAAACGTCCGCCCATCGGCCCGCCGGGCCTGAAAGCCGCCGGGAATCCAATGTTGCGTGTCGCGCGCAGCGGCGGCTTGCAGGAATGGTTCAAGTTTTTCGGCGCCGATGCCGGACAGAAAGTGATCGACCATTTTCCCGGTCAGTTCCGTCGTCCCGAAAATGGAGGATGCCGCTCGGTTGGCCCGCACGATATCGTGCCCCTCGTCGAGGATCAGGATGGCGTCCATCGCGCTCTGGACGATGGCGTCCAGTTCCTCCGTGCGCGCTCGCAGGGCTCGTTCCAAGTTCAACCGGCGCAATTCAGCGGCAGCCCGGTTCACGAAAATCCGGAAGATTTGAATGAATGACTCCGCTTCCGGCATCGGCTCCGTGTGCAGTACTCCCACATGCCCGAGGATGCGTTGTCCCGATTCATCCAGCAACGGCGCGCCGATATAGCTGACGGCCTTCATCGCACGCAGGTCGTTTTCGCCGGGATACAACTCCAGGATCCGATCCGGGAAAAAGACCACATCGCGTTTCTCAAGCGCGGTGCCGCACGGGGTATCCCGCACGTCGTATTCATAGTGATCCACCCACCCATCCCCGAGGCGGAAGGCGATGGAGCGCAGCCGCCCCTGCGCTTCGAGATATTCGGTCACCCAAGCCCCATGCGTGCCGAGGGCCGTGGTCAGGCCCTCCACGAGCGCGCGGAAGAAAGGCAATCCCGTTTCAGCCGCCGTGCTATCGAGGATCACGCCCAATAATCTTGAGTCTGCATGCAGGTCGCGCGCATGTTTCATGCGCAAACCCTAGCGAGGTTGGTTGCAATTCGGCAACCGCAAGCTTTTCGACCCAGGACTATTCGTCAAGGCCGATCCCGATGCGGTAGAGGCGGTTCGTTGCGGCGGTGGGCGCGGGGGCGGTGTGCGTGCCGTCGTCGGTCCACTCGACGATGCCGCCGGTGCCAGGAATGGGATTGGTTGTCGCAAGCACCCACGCGGCGTGCGCGGGGTCCTGGTTCGAGTACCAGATGTAATGGCTGCGGCCCGGCTCGGTCGGGAACCGCACCTTCACCCCCGCCCCCGCGGTGGCGGCCTGCATCGCGCCAACGCGCGGCGTGCTGCCGGCATCGCCGGGATCGGTGCCGGCGATGTACTCGTCCCGGTTGCTGTAGCCGTCGCCATCCTCGTCCTCCGCGCCATCGGCGGCGTTGTCCGGCGCGAGGAACGGATACGTCTCCTCCACGATGTTCGGGATGCCGTCGCCGTCGCTGTCGGTGTGGACGGCTTGGAACCCGAGCGCGAAGGTGAAGGTGTTGGAGCCCGCCATCTCGACCTGGTGTGTCTGCGCGAGGTTGCGCATCCGCAGCGACGCGAAATTGAAGCCGGCGCCGGGTTCGTCATCCACGGCGTTCGTGTTGAAGGCCGCATTGTACGGGGCGCCATAGCGAACCACGGCGCGCACGGTGTCCACCGTCGTCTCGTTCGCCAGCCACATGACCCCGCCGCCGTGCTGCTCCGGCTTCAGGTGGCGCTGCCCGGCGACGATCAGGTCGTCGAGGTTCGGACCCAGGCCGTGGCGCGTGTACAACGTCTGGCCGCTCATCGCGCCGGAAAGCGCATACTCCACCGCGAAATCCGCGCCCGCGTCGGAGAGCCGGATCGTCTTCGTCACCTGCCCGTCGGACGAAACGGCGCGCCAGCCGTTGGTGCGATCGCTGAAGGCGTAGAGGTCGTTCACATACATCGCCGTCCCGCCACCCTTCGTCGCCCACCAGTCGGTCAGCAGCGACATGCGGTATGCGCCGGGCTTGCCCTGCGGATCGACGCGGAAGTTCCCCTGCTCCTCCGTCGCGGACCCCGCATAGCTCACCAAATTTCCCGCCGCCTGGAAGACATCGCCGTTCTGCAGATTCCGCACCCACACGCCGATGAGCCGCCCGCCGATCCGCTCGAAGACGCCGAACACGCGGCGATTGAACAACAGGTATTCGCCCTCGCCGTCCAGATCCACGTCCTCCACCGCGGTCGTCGCGACGGCGGGCGGATTCTGCGCCCATTGCGCGACCCGCACCAGCACCGACGCCATGCGCGTCTGCGACTGCGCGATCCGCGCAAAATCATCCAGCACATCGAAACTGCCGTCCGGATAGGCCCAGTCGCCCGTCGAAAACTTCGTCATATTCAGCGGATTCTGAGTCTGCTTGTGGAACGCGCTCAGGAAGGTCGACGCGTGCAGCGTGCCGCGCGCGAGGCGGCCCAGCCCGGAATCCGGTTCCGCCAGCCCGCGCACCGCATCCCACGCCTGGCTCACCACCCCGCCGAAATACAGCATCCCATACGCCGTCGGCATGTTCGTCCCCGGCCGCAACGCAAAACGATTGGTCATCAGGCCCTGGTTGTGGGCCGAGCCGAGGTACCAGTTGTCGAGGTTGTCCTGCGCCCCGTACTGGATCCAGTCGTGCGCGGTCTTCACCAGCGACGCCGGATATCCGCGATCCACGCGGTTCCACGCGTCGCCGACGCCGTCGGGTGGCAGCGAGATGTCCACCTGCTGGCGCAGCACCTGGTCGGGCGTCACGAGTTCAATCCACCCGCGGCTCGCCATCCAGCCGACGATCCTGTCGTATCCGTCGGCCTTGGTTTTGTCGCCAAACTCCTCCCAGTTGTAGAACAGCGTCAGCACCTGCGGGTGCTGGTTGCCCCACCACCCCGAGCGCGCGCGCCGGTTCAGGATCTCGCGCAGCGCGATCGACGGGCCGTTGTCCGTCGAACTGAACCGGTAGGCGTTGAACCGGTCGTTGATGACGAAGCAGTCCACGCCACGGATGCGGTTGATGCGATAGGCATCCTCGCCCTGCGACGCCGCGAGGCTGAACCAGCGGCGCAGGTGCTGCGACTGGTCGAGGAACGTCGCCTGGAACCCGAGGGCCTTCACCTTGTCCAGCACATCGGCATCGAGCAGGCGTTCCGGTGTCCAGAAGCTCTGCGTGGACACCACGCCCTGCCCGTAGATCCCCGACAGGACCTCATGCGCCAGCGCGACGTTGTCCGCCGTGTAGTCCGGGGTGAAATACGGCATCAGGTGGTCGGCGAACGTGCTGCCGAGCAACTGCACGACCCCATTCGACGCCAGCGCCGCGATGCGCGCGTTGAGCGCGGGCCCGTCCTTGAACGCCGGGCCCTGGTTCGTGTCCACCCGCGCCCACTGCAAGCCCGACGCCAGCGTCGGCGTCACATGCAGGGTCAGCGGAGCGCCGTACGCCTGGTGCACATCGAACGGACGGTAGTAGCCCGCGCCCGCGCCGTTGTTCACGAGGTCATGCATCACATGGCCGGGCTGGATCGCCTGCGCGCTGTGGACCAGCGGGATAACCTTGATCCGCTTGCCGCGGTCATTCGCGGCATTCACGCCCACCCACTGCGGCAGCGCCTTTAGATTGATGCGCCCCTTGTAGCGGAGGTCATCCACATTCCCCTCGTTGATCCCCGCGAAATCCTCCGCGAACCAGTCGCTCCGGATGATGTCCGCGATGTCGGGCCCGTCGAGGTCGCCGCTGCCGCGCGGATTGTTGCCGATGTTGTCGCGCGTCGTGAACACCTGGAAATTGAGCGAGGCGAAATCGCCGGCCCACCCGGCATCAAGCAGCGCCTTCCGGCTGATGGAAAACTCGACCGCGTCCATGTTCGAATTGAAGTGGACCTTTTTGAAGCCGTACGGATGCGCCATGTCGCGGACATCCACGTTGTTCACGCCGAACACCATCATGTCCTCCAGCGTGTCCGTGTCCCAACTGCCCGGCTTGTTCACGTAGACCTTGTTGTCCGTCCAATTGTCCACGAACACGATGGCTTCCCAGCGCATGTCCGTCAGCACATCCACCTCGTCCAGCACCTTGCGCTCGCCGACGGCGGGATTGCCCGTGTCGATGACCACATAGATATCGAGCCCGCTGTCCTCCGCGTTGGCCTGCAGGTCGTTCAGATCCACGCGGAAATAGAAGGTGTCGTCGCCGCCATTCGTCAGCGCCCCGCCGTCATGCGCGTAAAACGCAACCAGGTCGCGCGACCGTTCCAACCCGTCGCTCGCCCACGGCCGGAAATAGACATCGCCGCCATTGAACGCGCCGTCGAGCGCGTCGTACGGATCGAGCGCGATGACGTGCTCGTGCGTCCAGTCGGTGAAGTCGTTGTGATTCGCCACCGCGCCGACCTGCACGAAGCTGCCGGTTCCGATGATGATGTCGCCCACCGGCGGCGGCGCGCCGACGTCGGGGATCATCGGATGCTTGCCGCTCACGAGTTCCGTGAGGTTGCTCAAGCCGTCCCCATCCGGATCGCCGTCCGGCCCGTTGTCCGGGTTGCCGTCATCGACGTCCGCCGTGCGCAGCGAGTCGATCCCGTCATCCAGCGGATCGAGGCCATGCCAGACCTCCCAGCCATCCGGCAGGCCGTCGCCGTCGCTGTCCTTCGACAGCGGATTCGTTTCCGTCCACGCCTCGCCCGCGTCGTAGAGCCGGTTCGTGTTCGTGTCGCCGTCAATGCGTCCGTTGAAATTCTGGTCCTCTCCGTATCCGTCGCTCAACCCGTCCTTGTCGGTGTCGCTGTTGTTCGGATCGGTTTCGAGCCAGGTGTCGCTGATGTCGAGCGAGCGATCCGGCCAGTCGCGCCCAAGCCAGGGAATCCAATCCGGCTGGATCGGCGCGCCATCGCCGTCCACCCAGCCGTTGCGGTTCGCGTCCTCCACGCCGTCCGGGATGCCGTCGAAATCCGAATCAGGATTGTTCGGGTCCGTCGTGCTGCCGCCGCGCAGGTCCGTCTTCGACCCGGAGTTGCACTCCGACACATTCGGCACCAACCCGATGTTGTCGCAGGTGTTGTAGAACGGCGGATCGAGGTCGGCGAGGAAGTTGGGATACCCGTCGCCATCCGTGTCCGCGAGGATCGAGGTGTTCGTGCCCGGCTGCCGCCAGCCGAGTTCCAGTCCGTCCGGCAGGCCGTCGCCGTCGGAATCCGGGCTCAAACCGTCCGTGCGGCCAAACGCGAACCAGGCGTGCACGTCGCCGTTCTGCCACGTCGTGAACGCGCCGGACGGCAGCGCCCGGCTCACCTGCTCGTCGAAATCCGACAGCCCGTCGTCATCGTCGTCGATGTCCAGCGCATCCGGCGCCACCATCTCGCGCAAGACCACGCGCGCCTCGCGAACCGCCGTGGCCTCCGCCGTGTTCGTGTCGCCATCCGTATCCACGTCGGCCTGCAGGCGGTAGGTGCCCTGCAGCACGGCGGGATCGTTCGTGAGCGGGAACTGCCAGGTGAAGTACCAGCTCAGCAGGTTGTTCGTCTCCGCCGGATTTCCCGCCTCCGGCGTGAACGTTCCGGCGCCCTGCGTGAGGCGCACCGCCACGTCGAGCGCGTTGGTCGCCGTGTCCACCTGCACACGGAACTGGCGCTGGCTCACCGTCGGCGCCGCCACATCGTGCAGGACAATCGTGTACGGCTGGCCGTTCGCATCCGCCGACGGCGGCGAGACGAAGGTGACATACGGCTTGTTCACCGGGAGCGGGCGCACGAGGCGCGTCGCGCGCAGCGGCGGGTAGCCCGCGCGGTTGAACGTGATCTCGATGAGATGCTCCTCGTCGGGGCTGTTGTTGTACAGGTTCGGCAGCGCAAACGTGAGCGCGTGGTAGCCGGGTTGCTCGCCGTACTGGATCCCGTACGCCGACTTCGGCTGCACGTTTGTGTTGATCGACAGCGTGAAGCAGTTGCGCAGGTCGTTCGATGAGATGCCGTTCGCCAGTGTCTCGGTGAACGCCGCCTTCAGGACATAGCCCTCGCTCACCACGTCGCCGTCCGCCTGCGGCCACAGCACGAAGAGGCGGAACAACGGGCCGCGCGCATTGACCACGCGCGTCAGCGTCGTGAAATGGCCGTCCACATCGTTCAGCGCCATGTTCGTGGACGACGTCGCCTCGCGCAGCCGCACCTGGATCGTCGCCGTGTTGCTCGGCGCGATGTTCACATAGTCAAACCGCCATTCGCGCGGGAACGGGCTCTGCAACAGATGATTGGGCGTGATTTCGTTCGCCCGCACCCACGCGCCGTTGCCGTTCGGCGTCCCGGTGGAGGCGTCGTCGTTCTCCGGATCGACGTCCGTGATGCGATACCAGACCTCCTCCACCGTGCGGTCGCCGCGCACCACGACGCCGTAGGTGGAGCCGAACAGGTCCTGGCCGTCGGCCGCCGGGAACATGATCGCGCCGTCCGGCGGGCGCGTGTCGTAGTAGAACGTCTGCACGAACTGGTTGAAGACCGACGCCGCGCCGCCGCGGTTCAGGAACGCCTTGCTGCGCAGGACATGGAAGCCTTCGACGAGTCCCGTGCGGTACGTGCCGTAATCATTGTGCGGATAGTAGCCCACGGCGTGCCCGTTGAACCCGGTGATCGCGAACAGCGTCTCCATCGGCTTCACATGGGCGTGGTCCGTCCCGTTGAACGGGAAGAGGTCCGGCGCGTTCAGGCGCGCGACGCCGATCTTGTAGCGCAGCACGGTGCTCGCGGGCATCGGCGGCAGGGAGGCGAGCCACCATTGCGACGTGCTGACGCCGTCGATCCCGCCATTCGCCATGTACACGAGCGGCGCCACGCGCGTCTGGCCCTTGCCCACGCCCGCGCTGCCCTCCGGGAAGTCGATCCCGTTCGTCGTGTAGTACAGCCACGCCGCGTGCGCGTTCGGCGCATAGCCGACCTTGGCCCAGATCGAGATGGGCTGGCCCGCCGCGTCCGCGGGCGCGGGCAGGAACTGCAGGTCGGACGAGATCTGGTTGTCCGCCGCGGGATCGTGATAGACCCACGACACCGAGCGACCGCCGTCGAAATTCACGCCGCCGGTGTTCGTGTTGATCGTGAACCCGGGCGTGCCGATGGTGCAGATGAAGGTCTCCGCGCCGGGCGACCCGATGCGGTTGCGGGCGGCGTCCTTCGCCGCGAATTTTTCCGCGACGCGGTGCCGCAGTTGCATCGCTTCCGTGCCGAGCAGGAAATCCCACGAACCCGGCCCGTAATCGCGGCGCCCGCCCGTCTGCGGCCCGAGGCCCATCTGCGAATTGAGGTCCACGCCGCCGTCGAGCTTCATGCGGATGTCCACCGCCGAACCGTCGGCGCGCGCGAGGATCGTCAGGTTCGAGCCCTTCGTCACGCGAGGGATCGGCAGGCCGTACTGGTAGTCGCCCGCCGTGTCGCCGGCGACGCCGTACGGATTGAAATTCGGATCGCCCGCGAAACCGTCGCGGCGCGTGTGGATCATCGAGGGCGCCGGCTCGCCATCCTGGAGAATCGTGATGGGCTTGACCGCCGCGGCGAGGCCATCGTCCCAGACCGCCGGCATTTCCGGCACGCGCCACGAAAACGCGAAGTAGCCACCGCCGGGCACGACGGGATTCTGGTCGCTGTCGTTCTTGATCTGGCCGCCCCAGACATTCACATAAAACCCGCCGCCGTGGATCGAATAGTTGCGCAGCCGCGCGCCCTCGGGGAAGGTCGTGCCCCAGCTCCGGGCTTGGCCGCCGGCCCCGTTGCGCGCGGCCATGAACGCGAGGATCACGGCGTTGCCCGGATGCCCCGTTTCGCGGAAATCGCGCCGTTCATACGCGACGTAGCTGCTGTCGCCCCACTTCGGCAACTGCTCGCCGCGCGCGAAGAGCTGGTTGATGTAGAGCAGGTTCAGCAGGTGCTTGTCGTTGTACTGCCCGAGGAACGCGTTGTCGCCGTGCTGCGGGAAGTATTTCGAGCCGTTGAAGAACGGCGTCTCGTTGTAGCCGTCGGTGTAGATGATCGGCAGCCCGGCGCGCGTCAGGATCAGCGCGTGCGCGGTGGGCCGGTCGTAGCCGGAGATGTAGTTGAAGTCGTGGCTGCCCGCGTACATCACCGACTGCCCGACGCCCGGCGTCTTGTGGCCCGGCTGGTCGTGCCACGTGAGGTTGCCCCACCCCGCCGCGTTGTTCGCGAGGTCGTTGTAGAGGTCGTTGTTGCCGATGCGCATGCCCGACGCGATGTAGTCGCCGTCGCCCGGCGGCGCGCCGAGGTGTTCGCCGAACAGCATCGCGTCGTCGCGCCCGATGTCGGTGTCGAAGACGCTGTTGCGATGGTTGCCCCAGTCGCCGAACCCGCGCGTGATGTTGAACTGTTCCTGGATCTGGCCGTTGTAGCCCCAGTTTGACGGGTCCTTGTCGCCGAACGTCTGGCCGAAGAAATAGAACGGCACATGCTTCACCGCATCGAGCCGGAATCCGTCCGCCTTCACCTTGTCCACGAACCAGCGCACCATCCGGAACATCATCGCGTTGACGTCCTCCGGCGCGGGATTCCCCATGTTGTATTTCCCGTCGCCGAACCCCCACTGGAGCGTCTGCCGCTCGGGACGCGTCGGGTCGATGCCCGTGTCCTCGAAGGCCTCGCTCGCCTCGCCCGGGTCGTGCTGGCCGTTCGCGTTCGCGTCGTGCCAGTCAAAGCGCCGGTTGCCCGCGCCGGTCACCGTCACGCCGCCGTTCGTCGTCCATCCGCCGTCCGCAAACGGTTCCTTGTTCGCGAACGTGAACACCGGCTGGTTCCACGCATTCGTCGCCACCGGCAGGTCCGTGTCGAGGTAGTACTCCGGGTTGTCCGGATGCCGCACGCCGACCCATTTGGGAAACGTGGCGCCCTCATGCGCGCCGAAACTGGCGTTCACCGGCGACTCCAGCGCCGTGTCGAGGCCGAACGGATTCCGGTGCAGCACCTGCCATTCATCGCTCCAGTTCGGATAATCCGGCATCTTCCGATAGAACCCGTTGTCGAGGCGGCGCAGGTGGAAATCCTCCGGCACAAAACCGGGCTGCGCATAGATCGACGTGTTCTCGTCGTAGCCCGGGATCGGACCGCCGTTGTGCGCCATCACATTGTCGAAATACACGCGGATGCCAAAGCGGTGCGCCGTCTCCATCAGGTGGATCAGGTCCGCCTCGACGCCATACTTCGTGCGGACGCCGCCCATCTGGTCCTTGCTGCCGATGTCGAACCGATCGAAGGTGTCGAACCCGACGGAGAACTGGTTGCCCGCCTTGAACGGCGGCGGCAACCACAGCGCGGAATAGCCTGCCTCCGCGAGTTCCGGCATGCGCCGGGCGATCTCCGGCCACGTCGTTTCAAAGTACTGAAGGATGACTTCCTGCGCCCGGCCCGCACGCGGCGCCAGCACGCAGCACAGGACCACCAGTCCCGCGCACACCCCATAGACACCGCTCCAACGGCTGTTCGGCTTCCCCATGTCGGCACTCCTAGTAAAGCGCTTTTATTGATACTTACACGTAGAAGCTGGCGATGTACAGCGACAATTTTTGCAGGACCGGTGTGAAAATTCGTAAATTCGTCTTCCGTAATTGGTTCCGTCATGGCACATCACGAGGGATGAACGACGGAGCCACGACGAGAAAGCCGACCATCCGGGATATTGCGCGCGAAGTCGGCGTCTCCACGACAACGGTCATCAACGTGCTCAAGGGGCGCGCGTCGGAAGTCTCCCCGGCGACGAGCAAGAAGATCCACCAGGTCGTCAAGCGGCTCGGCTATGTGAAAAATTTAACGGCCGCCTCGCTCTCCACGCGGCGCTCGCACGTCATCGCCGTCGTCATCTCCGGCGCGTTCCATCCGGACGAGGCGAAGCGCAGCATGGAGATCAACCCGTTCTACGGCGACTTCGTCTTCCGCCTCGAACACGCCGCCCGCGCGCGCGGCTATTCGCTCGGCCTGTATGCCGGAAACGAGGAGGGCGCGCTGCCCTTCCTGTTGCAGCGCCAGTACGACGCCGTCCTGCTGCTCGGCGTCACCTGCGCCCACCTGCCCGGCCAGATCGTGGAGCATCATTTGCCGCTGATCCTGATCGACTCCTTCGTGGATCGCGACGTGTTCATGCGCGTGAATGGCGATGAGGAAACCGGCGGCTATCTCGCCGCGCAACACCTCATCAAGCGCGGACGCCGGAACCTCGCCTTCGTCGGCGACGCGCACCCGGAATGGAAAAACCTCATCCCGACGATCCGCTACAACGGCGCGCTGAAAGCCTGCCGCGAGGCGGGCCTGCCCCTCGCCCTCGTGCAGGCGTCCACCTCCTTCAAGGCGGGCGCCGCCGCCACGGAACAGGTGCTGAAGGCGGCCTACGACGGCGTGGTCGCCGCGGCGGACATCGTCGCCGTGGGCCTCGTGCAGGGCCTCCGCCACCAGGGCGTCGACGTGCCGGGCCGCATCGCCGTCACCGGCTACGACAACCTGCTCGTCGCGCGCACCTGCCTCCCCAACCTCACGACGGTGGACCAGCACCTCGACGACAAGATCAAGGCCGCGCTCGACCTCGTGCAGTCCCCCGCCACACGCAAACGCATCGTCATCAAACCCGACCTCGTCATCCGCGAAAGCACCTGAGGAGGTTCACCGCGGAGGCACGGAAGGGAGAAACCACGAATAAACACGAATTCACACGAATCCAGGTGGATATATTCGTGTGTATTCTTGTTGATTGGTGGTTGTTTTCTCCGCGCCCTCCGTGTCTCCGTGGTTATTTCTTAGCCCGGCCAGTGCACGGTCACCGGCGACTCGATCTCCGCGCCCAGGCTCTTGTGCACGGGGCATGCGCGGGCGGTGTTCTCCACCTGCTGGCGCGCCTCGGGCGGCAGGTCGCGCGCCATCCATAACTCCACCGGCAGCCGCGCGATGCGGCGCGGCGAGGGGTTCATCTCCTTGATCACCTTCACGCGCATGCCGGTCACGTCCCACCCCTTGCGCTCCGCGACGATGCCGATGGTCGTCATGATGCACGTCGCGAGCGCCGTGGCGACGAGGTCCGTCGGCGAAAAGCGCTCGCCTTTGCCGCAGTTGTCCACCGGTGCGTCGGTCTCCAGCGTCGAGCCCGACGGCCCGTGCGTGGCGACACACCGCAGGCCGCCCTGATACACCGCTTCAATCTGCACACCCATGTGAGGCTCCCGTTGGAGCGAGCGTGCTTGCAGGCACGCGCCGCTCGGTTATTGTTCAAGGCCCTGACGAAAAGGAAACGCCATGAGCCGCGACGCAGACATTCTCGACAGCATGCGCCACATCATCGACCCGGACCTCGGGAAAGATATCGTGTCGCTCGGCTTCATCAAGAACCTACAGCACACGGAGGACGGCCACGTCTCGTTCACCGTGGAACTCACCACGCCCGCCTGCCCGGTCAAGGAGCACTTCAAAGCCTCCTGCGAACAAGCCGTCCGCGCGCTGCCGTGGGTCAAATCCGTCACGGTCACGATGTCCGCGCAGGCGCGCAGCCATTCGAATCCGCTGATGGCCCGCGCGCCGGGCCTCGACAAGGTCGCGCACATCATCGCGGTCTCCAGCTGCAAAGGCGGCGTCGGCAAATCGACCACGGCGGTGAACATCGCCTACTCGCTCGCGCAACTCGGCGCGAAGGTCGGGCTGTTCGACGCCGACGTGTACGGCCCCAGCCTGCCGACCCTCGTCTCGCCGCCGCAGACGGAACTCTTCATGCGCAACGAGCTGATCCAGCCGCTGGAATTCGAGGGCGTCCGCCTCATGTCGTTCGGCTACGTGCCCGCCGGCCCCGGCGGCGGCGCGGCGATCATGCGCGGGCCGATGGTCACGCAGGTCATCAACCAATTGCTCACCACCACCGAGTGGGGCGAACTCGACTACCTCGTCATCGACATGCCGCCCGGCACCGGCGACATCCAGCTCACGCTGACGCAGCTCATCCCGATCACCGCCGCGGTCATCGTCACCACGCCGCAGCAATTGAGCTTCGTGGACGTCGTCAAAGGCATCCAGATGTTCGACAAGCTGAAGGTGCCGACCGTCGCCGTCGTCGAGAACATGAGCTACTTCCTCTGCCCCGACAACGGCAAGCGCTACTATGTCTTCGGTCAGGGGGCGCGCCAGAAACTCGTGGACCAGTTCGGCATCCGCAATGCATTCGAGATGCCGCTGGAGCCGGAGATCTCGCGCCTCAGCGACAGCGGCACGCCCGTCGTCCTCGCCGACCGCGACAGCGACGCCGCGAAGCGCTACGCGGAGATCGCGGGCGCCGTCGTGCGCGAGGTCGCGAAGATCGAACACGGCGGCCTCGCCCGCCCGAAGGTCTCGTTCAGCGCGGAACACGGCATCCAGCTCGCGCTCGCCAACGGCGAGCAGCTCCGCGCCTCCGCCGCCGCCGTCCGCCGCGCCTGCCGCTGCGCCCACTGCATCGAAGAATTCTCCGGCAAACCCCTGCTCGACCCCGCCTCCGTGCCGGAATCCGTCTATCCCCGCAACATCACCCCGATGGGCAACTACGCCGTCGCCATCTCGTGGAGCGACGGCCATTCCTCATCCATCTACCCCTACGACCTCCTCCTCAAACTCGCGCACCCCTCCTGACGCCCCGGCCCCTCGTTCTCGTCCACGTCCTCGTTCACGAATGCGAAACATTTCACCGCGGAGCCGGATCTGCAGATTCAACGCGGCCCCTGAAATCACCTTGTCCGCCCTCCCGCCTGCCGTATAGTCGGGCGCGCAAGGGGTGAAGCATGGACAAGCTTTGGTACTACACACTCGCCGGCACACAGCAGAGCACGCCCGTCACGGAAGAGGAGTTGCGCTACAAACTCCAAACCGGCGCGGTCAAACCAACCGACCTCGCGTGGACGGACGGCATGGCGGAGTGGAAACCGATTAACACGTTGCCCGAATTCGCCGGACCGGCGACGGAAGCCTCCGCAACACCGTTGCCCGCAGTCGCCGCCGCCACCACCGCGCGCCCGTCCCTCGGCGGATGGATCACGTTTGTTGGCATCATGAACCTGCTCGGCGGCGCGTTCCTGGTCTTCACCTGCATCGGCATCCCGCTGGGCATCCTGATGGTGCTCGCCGGCGTCGCCGCGATGGGCGCGAATTCCGCGATGGCCAATCTCCCCGCCGTGCCGCCCGAGATGACGCCCGTCCTGGACAAATTGCGCAGCTACTTCGCGATGACCGGCTGGGTCCTGCTCCTGCAACTCATCCTCCCGCTGATCCTGTTCGCGCTCTACATCGCGGGCATGGCCGCCGCCGTCACCCATCTCATCCCCCAAGCGCCCTGAGGTCCCCGCCATGTTCACCTACTCCACCCGTGTGCGCCTGCATGACACCGACGCAGCGGGCGTGCTCTATTTCGCCCACCAGTTCCGCCTCGCGCACGAGGCGTACGAGGCCTTCATGGAGCAGGCTGGTTTCGGCATCGGCGACGTGCTGAAAAAAGGACGCCTCGCCCTGCCCATCGTGCACGCGGAGGCCGACTACCGCGCCCCGCTGCGCGTCGGCGACGAACTCACGCTGACGCTTCGCCTCCAGCGCCTCGGCAAAACTTCGTTCACGCTGGTCACCCGCTTCAGCCGCGCCGGCCACACCGTCGGCTACGCCACCACCACCCACGTCGCCCTCAACCGCCGCACCGGACGCAAAACCAACCTCCCCGCCCCCCTGAAAAAAGCCCTCTCCGCGCTGCGACTCAAACGCGACGCGTGAGAGAATCTGACGGTTTCTACTGCCCCGTGCGACCTGTGCTCCGCAGCCTTGGCGAAGGAGGATGAGCGCAGCGCTCGAAGCAACGCGGTCAGCGACCGCGTCTACAAAGGGGTCGGAGCCGGGAGCCACGTTTTCAGCGCGTCGAACCAGCGCGATGCGATCAAGGCCTCGCCTTCGGCATTCGGGTGCACGCCGTCATACGTGTGTTGGGCAACATCGAATCCGGTGAACTGGTCCACGATCACGACCGGCGACTCCTCGGTACCCATTGCTGAAAGCCCGCGGATTTTTTCGTTGAGCTGCGCGAACGCCGGGGCCTGGTCCCGGGCCGGGATCAGCTCGGCGATAAACAGCGCGACGCGCGGATTCACCGCGCGCAACCGCGCCACGACCTCCTGCAACTCCTTTACCACGGTCTCCGGATCATCGCCCCGGAACAGGTCATTCGTCCCCAGATGGATCAGCACCACGTCGGCATTCGCGGCCTGCGCCCAACCGTCGAGCTGTTCCAACACCTGGTTGATCGTCCAGCCCCAATGACCCTCGTGGTCCCTGTCGAAATCATCACTCGGCGGACCGCCCAGATGGTTACGCTGGGACGAGCCCACGAAATCGACGGTGTACCCGGCCTCGCGCAAGGAGAGCCACAAGGGACGCCGGTAGCTGTTGTGCTGCCGATTGCCCTCCGTGATCGAATCGCCCAGCGGCATCACCCGCAACACGCCATCCACCGGCGCCGACACGCGCTCGCCACAACCGCACAAGCACACCAGCAGCACGGAACAGACATTTTTCAGGTTCATCAGTCCTCCTGTTGCGTTGCTCACAGACGATCAGCGGCCAGCCTTCGCGCCAACTCGGCGCGGTTCGCCTTGAGTCCTTCGGGCAGATCGTCCGGCCACGGGAGCACGTCGACGGGAATCTTGTAGCGCGGCAGGACGCGGGCGAGTTGCGTCTTCAGCGCCTCGGGGTCCAGCGGCTCGCCGCGCCAGCGAATGAAGGCCACCGGCCGCGCGCCGAACTTGGCATCCGCGCGAGGCGCCACGATGGACGCGGCCACCTGCGGGAGCGCCGCGAGGCAGGCCTCGATTTCCTCCGGCTGGATGTTTTCGCCGCCGGAGATGAAGAGGTTGTCCTTTCGCCCCGTCACCGTCAAATAACCCTCGTCATCCAGCGCGCCGAGGTCGCCGGTCGCGAACCACCCGTCGGCATCCACCGGGCGGCGCACCGTCGCGCCCTCCGCGTAGCCGCTGAAGAGCGTCGCGCCGCGCACGAGGATTTCCCCGTCCGCCGCGATGCGCAATTCCCGGTGGTTCAGCACCCGTCCGCTGGTCATGCGTTTGGCCGGCGGCGACATCGGGCCCATCGTGCAGACCTGCGACGCCATCTCCGTAAGGCCATAGCTGGTGTAGACCGGCCAGCGCCGCCGCATCGCCTCCGCCAGCAGCGACGGCGGAACGGGGCTGCCGCCCAGCAGGATGCACTTCAGTTGCGCGAACGACGCGGGCGCCGTCGTCTCGTGCAGCAGCGCGTAGAGTTGCGCGGGCACGAGCGACAGATGCGTCGCGCCGAACCGCTCCTGCGCCGCCTCCACCGCCTCGCCCGCGTCGGGAATCGCCACGCACGCCCCCGCCAGCGCGCAGCGGAAGAGGATGCCGAGCCCCCCGACATGATACAGCGGCAACGCGAGCAGCCACCGATCGCGCGAGGACACGCGGATGTTCTGGTTCGAGCCGCGCGCGTTGTAGTAGTGGTTCGCGATCGAATGCACCGCGGCCTTGGGTCGCCCGCTGGAGCCCGACGTGAACAGGATCGTCGCCGGCGCGTCGAGGTGCAGCGGCCAGCCTTCCACTTCCTGGGCGGCGGGATCGCGGTAGATCAGCAGTTCGTCCGGCGGCAGGATCGCGAGACCCGCGAATTCCGGGTCGTTCTTCGCGGCGACCCGCGCGACGAGATGGCGCGCGCCGAGTTCCCGCACCTGCTCCAGCGCCGCCGCGCGCGGCAGGCGCACGTTCAACGGACACGCCACGGCGCCCGCGCGCCAGCATCCAAACAAGATCGCCACCATCTGCCACGAGTTCTCGAGAAAGATCGCGACCCGCTCGCCCGGCGCCACGCCCGCGCGCCAGAGATTGCGCGCCGCGCGCGCGGCCATTTCATCCAGGTCGAAATACAGCAGCGATTCCTGCCCGTACACGACCGCCTTCTCATGCCGGGAAATCGTCGCGGCCTCAAACAGCGGACACCGGATCGTACTCATGCCGTCATTTCCTTAAACTCCACTCGCGCGCTGCGCGCCGCGCGCACATCCATCGCGCCCGCCGAAACCACCAACCCCGGCGTGAGCACATCTTCCGCCAGGACCCGGTACGTGTCCAATCCGGCAACCCCGCCCGTGGCCGCGGCAAGCTCCGCCAGCACCCGCACACCGACCCCGGATTCATAGGCGGAGCTGAACACGATCGCGAGCCCGCGTCGCGACGCCTCGCCCGCCAACCGGATCGCCCGCGCGAGGCCGCCCGCCAGCGTCGGCTTGAGCACCCACACCTTGACGGGACCGGGCGCAACGGGCGGCGGTTCGTGCTCCTGCAACGTCTCGTCCCACGCAACGGCCACAGCATCCGGCCACTCCTCCGGCTGCGCGACACCCGCGCGCACCGGCTCCTCCACATAGTCAATCGGAAGCCCCTCGACCTCCTGCGCAAAGCCGCGCGCGATCAACGCGGACCACGCGCGGTTCGCGTCGAGCCGCCAGCGCACGTCCGGCGCGGCCTCCACAGCCGCCCGGAAACACGCCAGCTCCAGCGCCATCGGGAACCGGCCCACCTTCAGCTTGATCACCGAAAAACCCGACGCCGCCAGCGCGCGCGCTCGTTCCGCCCACGCCTCCGGCTCCGAGGCCAGCAGCGCATTCACCGCGCAACGATCCGCTTCACGACCCAGCAGAAAGCACCCCAGCGATACGCCCGCCTCGGCGGCGGCCGCGGATGCGAGCGCCGATTCCACGGCAAAACGCGTGGACGACGAACAACCCGACAACAGGGACGCGAACGCGTCGAGAAAGGGGCCTCCACGGACCGCCGTCCACGCGCCCGCATCCGTTGCGCACCGCGCGAGTTCGCGACGCACGTCGTCCAGCGATTCGCGGCTAAACCCCGGCAGCGGCGCGGCATCGCCCCACCCGATCGCGCCGGATTCCGCCTCCGCGCGCACGAGCACGCCTTCGCGCGCCTGCACGACCGCGGAAACCAACCGCAACGGCTCGCGCAGCGGAAGCCGGTACGGATGAACCGTCAGTCGCGCGATCTTCACAACACCCAGCCCACCGAGAACAACACGGCATACGCGAGCATCAGCAGCGCCGTATAGGCCAGCAGGTTGTTCATCACCGGGCCGGACGCCTCGCCCCAGATCGTCTTTATCGCCGGCACGGCGGCGAACACCACCAGCGCCGACGCCGCGGAATTCGGCGGGGCGTTGAAATAGCGCGCGAGAACAAACGTCACGACCGCCGACCCCACAATGCACAGCGTGTATTCCCATCGCGCGAAGGTCGCGCCGAACCGGACGGCCAGCGTGCGCTTGCCCGCCCGCGCGTCGCCCTCCCGGTCGCGCAAATTGTTCACCGTCAGGATCGCGGCCGACAGCAAGCCCGGCGCGAGCCCCGCCACGACCGGCGTCCACGACCACGCCAGCGTCTGCACATAATACGTGCCCGCGACGGCGACCGGCCCGAAGAACACCAGCGTGAACACGTCCCCCAGCCCGACATACGCCAGCGGGCGCGGGCCGACGGTGTAGAAGACGCCGGACGCAATCGACAACGCGCCGACGAGCGCCATCGGCCAGCCCGCGCGCAGGACCAGCGGGATCGCCGCCAGCGCCGCGAGGCCGAACGCGAGGATCGTCGCGCGCACCATCGCCTGAGGCGTCACCAGCCCCGCCGCCGTCGCGCGCGTCGGCCCGACCCGCGTGTGGTCGTCGGTCCCCTTCGCGAAGTCCGCGTAATCGTTGCAGTAGTTCGTGCCGATCTGGATGAAAAACGCGCTCACCAGCGCGCACAGCGCCGCAGTCGGATCAAACCCGCCCGCGCGATACGCCATCGCCGTGCCCATCGCCACCGGCGCCACGCACGCCCACAACGTCTTCGGCCGGGCCGCAAGAATCCATGGATTCATAGGTTTGCAGAGTCTGTAAATTACAGACGTTGGAAGTCTTCCGATGCGTTTTTACAGACGTTGAAAAATAGTGCCGTCCGCCCTACGGGCGCCGCGGGAATTTGGTGAAGTCGGGTTTGCGTTTTTCGACGAAGGCGCGTTTGCCTTCCTGCGCTTCCTCGGTCATGTAGTAGAGCAGCGTCGCGTTGCCGGCGAGTTCCTGCAGGCCGGACTGGCCGTCGCAGTCGGCGTTCAGCGCGGACTTGAGGCAGCGGATCGACAGCGGCGATTTCTCGAGGATCTCGCGGCACCACTTCACTGTCTCCTCCTCCAGTTGCGCGAGCGGGACAACGGTGTTCACGAGGCCCATGTCCAAAGCCTGCTGCGCGTTGTACTGGCGGCAGAGGTACCAGATTTCGCGCGCCTTCTTCTGGCCGACGATGCGCGCGAGGTAGGACGAGCCGAAGCCGCCGTCGAACGAGCCGACTTTCGGGCCGGTCTGTCCGAAGATCGCGTTGTCCGCCGCGATGGAGAGGTCGCAGACGACGTGGAGCACATGGCCGCCGCCGATCGCATAGCCCGCCACCATCGCAATCACCGGCTTGGGGCAGCCCCGGATGTCCTTCTGGAGATCGAGCACATTGAGGTGATGCTGGCCGCCTTCATCCTTGTAGCCGGAGTCGCCGCGGATCTTCTGGTCACCGCCGGAACAGAAGGCCTTGTCCCCCTCGCCGGTCAGGATGATGACGCCGATCTCCTCGTCGAGCCGCGCGTCCTGCAGCGCCGCGATCATTTCCTTTACGGTGAGCGGGCGGAACGCATTGCGCACCGCGGGCCGGTTGATCGTGATCTTCGCGATGCCCTCGGCCTTCTCGTATTTGATGTCGCGGTAGTCGCCTGCCTTTTTCCACTTCGGGATGCTGCTCATATCGATGTCTCTCCTACCCAGTTTTGCAGATGATACTGAACAAACGCCGGCCGTTCCAGATGCGGTAGATGGCCGGAGTCGGGAACTGTAAGCAGGCGCGCGCGCGGGCACAAGCCGGCGGCGCGCGCCAGCCCGTCGCGATATTTCACATCGCGCTCCCCCGCGATGAACAGCGCGGGCGGCGTCAGCCCGGACAGGCGGGGCCAGAGCGACGGCTGGCGACCGACGGTGAGCGCGCGCAGGGCCGCGGCACGCGCGGCGGCGTCGCCGTCCGCCCGGCGCGTCAGCACATCGTGCAACAGCGCGGGACGGCGGCGGAGGGAGGCAAAAAGCGGCTGCGCGTACCAGTCGCGCACGAAGCGCGGGAGCCCGCGCGCGGCCAGGTCATCCGCGAGGCGATCATCCGCCCGCGCCCGCGCCACGCGCGCGCTTTCGGTCTCCAGGCCGGGCGACGCGGAAATGATCACGAGCGACGCGAGGCGGACGCCGGGTTCCAGAGCGGCGGCCAGCGCGAGGCGTCCGCCCATGGAATAGCCGACGAGATGCGGCGGAACGGGGCACGCGCGAATACGGGCGATCAGCTGCTGCACGGCGTCCTCAAACGACGACGCCGGCGGAGAGCCGTGGCCGGGCAGCGCCCAGGTTTCGACCGGAAGCGCCTGTGCGAGCGCATCCCAATCAGCCGGCGCGCCGAGGAACCCGTGCACACAGAGCAGCGGCGGCGTGCGGGTCTTCATGCGCGCATCGCATCAACGGCGCGCCAGACGGAGGCCTGCGTGCGGCGCACGAACGCAGCCGTGGCGGCGCGGCGGGTGCGTATTTCGATGAGGGACGACGCGCCGCTGCCCGCGGCGGCGCGCCAGGCGCGCGCCAGCGCGCGCGGCGATGCGGGCGCGGCATACGGAAGCCCGAACATCGCGGCGGCGTGCTGGAAGCCCAGGCCGTGCGGCGTGCCGAACATCTGCTCAAAATGGCGCGCGTGTTCCGCGACGGGGAGCAGCGAAAAGATGCCGCCGCCGTCGTTGTTCACCACGACTGCGGTGACCGGAACGCGGGCATCGCGCAGGAGCAGCAGCGAGTTCAGGTCGTGCAACAAGGTCAGGTCGCCCAGCAGGAGGGTCACGGGACGGTTCGCGCCCGACGCATAGCCGACCGCCGTGGCGAGTTCGCCGTCGATGCCGCTGAGCCCGCGATTGGCGGCCACCACGACGCAACGGCTGCGAGCGGAGGCGAAGGAAGCGGCCATGCGGATGGGCAGGCTGTTGCCCAGGAACCACGCATCCTGTTCGCGCAGCAGGCGGGATAGCTGCCACGCGACGCCGGGTTCCGTGAGCGTGTTCGCACGAGCGAGGCGGCGCTCCAGTTCGCGCTCCACGCGCTGCGAGGCGTCGAGCCACGCGCCGCCCCAGGCGCCGGACGATCGCGCCGGCAACGCGCGCCGCAGGGCTTCGGCCACCTGACCGGGATCGGCCACGATGCGATGGGCGGACCGATGCTGCGGGTCGACACGGCCCGCGTGCGCATCCACCACGATGCGAAGCGGCGCGGACGGCTCCGCCGCAAGGTCAAGCAGGCGGCGCGTGACGAAGCCCGAACCGAATTGCAGGATCGCGTCGAATCCCGCGCCCCGCGCAAAGCGACGGCTCCCCAGCAACATGTCCGCATGCGCGATGGCGGCGGAATCGGCGGCGCCGAGGCGCAGGCCGGACTGGAGATCGGGCAGCACGGGCCAGCCCAGCTGTTTCGCGAGTGACAGGATGGGCGTCGCGGCGTGCGCCGGAAGCGCGCCGGCGAGGATGAGCCCGCGCGACGCGCGTTCAAGCGCGGCCCGCACATCGCGCGGCAAGGCGACGTCGGCCGATGGCGCATCCGCATAGGTGACCCACGGCGCGCTCGATTTCATCCACCCGCGCAGCTCGCGCTGCAGCCGGGTCCGCGGAAACGCGCGGGACACCGGCGCGAGGGGCTCGCGGTACTGGAGATTCAGGTGGACGGGGCCCCGTATGGGACCGTTTGCCGCGTGGAGGGCGTCGTCCACGAGACCCAGCAGGTAGGCGGGTGACAGGTGCTCCGACGGCGGCGGCACATCGGCAAAGAAGCGCACGAAGGAACCGAACAGCTTCACCTGGTCCGTTGCCTGGTTCGCGCCGCACGCGCGCAGTTCGGGCGGGCGATCCGCCGTGAGGGCGATCAGCGGGATGGCCGCGTGATGCGCTTCAGCCATCGCGGGGAACAGGTTGGCGGACGCGGTGCCGGAGGTCGTGACAATGGCGGTGGGCCGGCCCGATCCCATCGCGTGGCCCAGCGCAAAATAGCCGAGCCCGCGCTCGTCGGGGTGCACCACCACCTGCAGGCGCCCGTGCCCGGCGGCGGCTTCCGCGAGCGGGCTGGAGCGCGAGCCGGGCGCGACGGCGATGGTGCGCACGCCGCAGCGGTACAACTCCTCCATCAGGAGGTCCGCCCAGAAGTAATTCAGGTTCGGAGCAGCGTTCATGCGGAGCGCAGGATCGCAAGAAAGGTGGAGAGCTTCGACTCAATTTCGTCCCACTCGGACGCGGGGTCGGAGTCGGCCACGATGCCCGCGCCGGAAAAGAGGCACAGCCGCGAACCCGCCGCGAGCCCGCAGCGCAAGGCGACGGCGAACTCGGCGGCATCGGGACTCACCCACCCGACGGGACCGGTGTACCAGCCGCGATCAAACGGCTCGACACGCGCGAGCCAGTCGAGCGCCGCGCCAGCCGGTTTGCCGCCGACGGCCGGCGTGGGGTGCAGCGCGCGCAGCACCGCAGGGTCATCGACGCCTTCCCGCAATTCCGCCTCCACCCGCGTGACGAGATGCTGCAGGCGCGCGAGTTTCAGCAAGGCGGGTTCGGCATCGTGGTGGACGGATTTCGAGAGGGGCGTGAGCGCCGCGCGGATCCCCTCCACCACCAACCGGTGCTCCTGCTGGTCCTTCACGCTCGCGAGCAGTTCCGCGCCGAGCGCGGCATCGGCGTCCGCCCCCGCCCCGCGCGAACGCGTGCCCGCGACCGCCTCGCTGCGGAGGCGGCGTCCGATGCGCTGGTACAACCGTTCCGGGGATGCGCCGACGAAGGCGACGCCCGCCTCGTGTACACCGCAGAACTGATAGCAGCGCCCGGACTCCTCGCGCATGCGGTGAATCAGCGTGAAGGCGTCCACGGCGCGCTCGAGTTCGAAACAGACGCGGCGCGCCAGCACGACTTTTTCGAGCCGGCCCGCACGGACCGCGCCGAGGGCCTCCTCGACGGCGCGCATCCAGTAGTCGCGATCGGGCATGTCATGCCGCCCTTTCGTTGCGCCGACCGGATTCGGCTGGAACGCGGCGGGGAATTGCATGTGCTGCAGGGTCGCGCGCGCGGCGGCCACCGGGTCGCGCCCCGGCTGGAAGAAGAGATTGCAGACCAGTTCGCAACCGCCGTCCGCGCGGCGGATCAATTCGAATTCCGGCAGGATGAAGCGATAGGCCTGGAACGGGCGCCAGCTCGGATCCTTCGGGTGCCACGGACCAAACCGGAAGCCGCCGTAATAGCGGGTGTCCGGATCGGCGCCGGGCCAGCGCGCGCGCAACGCCTGCCAGCAGCCCGCATAATCACCCGCCTGTTCGCCTTTGACTTCGTCCGCCTCGCCAAGCGCGGCGACCTCGAGCCCGCCGTCGCGATCCACCCAGTAGCCCTTGATGCGGCCCGGCTGCGCCGCGAGCCACGCGAGCAGGTCGGAAGAGGCGATGGGTTCGCGCAGGCGGAGGAGCACGGGGTGATCCGGAGACGGCGCGCGCGGAACGCGGTCGAGCTGCGCCGACAACCGGCGCACGGCGTCGCCGGGGCTTTGCGGAAGACGGGTCATGCCGGGACGTCGCCGACGTAGATCGACGCGATGCCCAGCGTGAGCGGCACGGCGTGCACGCTGCTGAATCCCGCGTCGCGCATCAGCGCGCAGAACGCGTCGCCGCTGGGGAACGTCTCGATCGTCACATTGAGATAGCGATAGGCCTCGCGGTCGCCGGAGAACCAGCCGCCGACGGTGGGCAGGATGTGGCGCAGGTAGAAAAAGTAGAGGCCGCGGAACCACACCGCGGTCGGCTGCGAAAATTCGAGGACCATTGCGCGTCCGCCGGGCCGCAGGACACGGCGCATTTCGCGCAGCGCCGTCGGCACGTCGATTACGTTGCGGATGCCGAAGGAGATGGTACAGACGTCGTACGCGGCGTCGGGCTCGGGAATCGCCATCGCGTCGCCGGTCTTCAGCGTGATCTGCGAGGTGCGGTTGAGTTTCGAGATTTTTTCGCGGCCGACATCGAGCATCTTTTCCGCCATATCCACGCCAGTCGCCTGTGTGACGCGCGGCGTGCGGTCCATCAGCATCAGGATCTGGTCCGCGGTTCCGGTCGCCACATCCAGCAGGCGCAGGTTCTCGCGCGCGGGAATCAGCTCCGCCATCCGGCGCCGCCACGCCACATCGCGTCCGCCGGAAAGCACGCGATTAAGCAGGTCGTAGCGCGGGGCGATGCGGTCAAACATCTGCCAGACATTTTGCCGTGAAGGCTCCCCCGCCGGGGCTTCTGTGGATGGAATCCGGTTCATGCGCCCGCACTCTACCCGCCCGCCCCGCCCTT
>CALKUH010000035.1 GCA_937996795.1 uncultured Verrucomicrobiota bacterium
GATTCGATAAAAGCGGCGGCCTCCGGGCCGCCGCTTTTTTATCGCCATAATCCGGCGAGCAGGAGGACCAGCAGGATGCCGAGCATCAGCAGCGCCCCCCCGACGCGCATGCCGCGCTGCCGCGGCGATGCATGCGGAAACTCATAGCCGCAAATCGGACAGCGATTGTGATTCGCCGCGACCTCCGTTGCGCACGAAGGACATTCGCGCGCGCCGAAATCGTGGTGAGGGTCGATGGACATTTTTCTCAACAACTGAACGGGCCGCGCCCAGCGTGCGCGGTTGCAGCGGATATCCAGCTATCGATCTGTAGCCGCCCACGCTGGGGGCGGCCCCTTTTACGCCATCGCCCCGCGCAACACGTAGGGCAGGATGCCGCCGTGGCGCAGGTAGTCGATCTCCACCGCGGAATCGACGCGCGATTTTACGGTGAACGTTTTGCGCCCGTCAGGGCCCTCGGCGACGACCTGCAGGCGCTTGCCGGGGACGAAGCCGTCGGCGATGCCCGTGATCTGGATCGTTTCCTTGCCGGTGAGGCCGAGTGATGCGGCTGTCTGTCCGTCGGTGAACTCCAGCGGCAGCACACCCATTTCCACCAGGTTGCTGCGATGGATGCGCTCAAAGCTCTCCGCGATGACGGCTTTGACACCGAGCAGGTAGGTGCCCTTCGCCGCCCAGTCACGCGAGGAGCCTGCGCCATACATCTTGCCCGCGAGAACCACGAGCGGCGTGCCCGAGGCGATGTACTTCATCGCGGCGTCGTAGATCGACATGGTTTCGCCCGTCGGACGGTAAATCGTGTTGCCGCCTTCCTGGCCGCCCATCATCTCGTTCTTGATTCGGATGTTGGCGAACGTGCCGCGCATCATCACCTCGTGGTTGCCGCGCCGCGCGCCGTACGAGTTGAAGTCCTCCGGCTTCACGCCGTTCGCGATGAGGTACTTGCCAGCCGGGCTGCTCTTCGGGATCGAGCCCGCGGGGGAGATGTGGTCCGTGGTGATGAAGTCGCCGAAGACGGCGAGGACAGAGGCACCCTTCAGGTCGCCCAATTTCTGCGCCGATGCGGGCAGGTTGTGCAGGAACGGAGGCTCCTGGATGTAGGTGGAGGAGCGATCCCATGTGTAGACCGGCGCGCCGCCGCCCGGCAGTTGGTTCCACAGCGGGTTCGATGCCGTGACGTTGTCGTAGAGACGGCGATAGGTCACCGGATCCGCGGCGAGGACGAGATACTTCCTGATTTGATCCTCCGTCGGCCAGAGGTCCTTGAGGAACACCGGCTTGCCCGCCTTGTCGTGGCCGAGCGGCTCGGTTTCGAGGTTGATGTCCACGCGGCCCGCGAGCGCATACGCGACGACGAGCGGGGGCGAGCAGAGATAGTTCGCCTTCGTCAGCGGATGCACGCGGCCTTCAAAATTGCGATTGCCGCTCAGCACGGCCGCCGCGACGACGTCGCCGGCCTTGATTGCGGCTTCCACGCGCGCATCGAGCGGCCCGCTGTTGCCGATGCAGGTCGTGCAGCCGTAGGCCACGACGTGGAAGTTCAGCGCCGCGAGAGGCTCGATGAGGCCCGCTTTCTGCAGGTACGCCGTGACGACGCGCGATCCGGGGGCGAGGCTGGTTTTGACGTAGCCCGGCACTGAGAGGCCGCGTTCCACTGCTTTTTTCGCAAGCAGGCCCGCGGCGAGCAGGACGTGCGGGTTGGAGGTGTTGGTGCAGCTCGTGATCGCGGCGACCACGACGGAGCCGTGGCGCAGCGTGCCGAGCCCGTCGGCCTGTGCCGAAGCGGCCAGCTTTTCGGCGGGCAGTGCGTAGCCACGTTCCTTCACCGGCGCGGTCAGGGCCTTTTCGAAGGAGGATTTCACCTCGCCGATGAGCAGGCGGTCCTGCGGGCGTTTCGGACCGGCGACGCTGGCTTTAAGCGTGGCGAGGTCGAGTTCGAGCACCTGTGAGAACTCCGGTGTCGGCGCGTCATCGGTGCGGAACAATTTCTGCGCCTTGCAGTAGGCTTCGACGAGTTCGACCTGCTCGTCGCTTCGGCCTGTTTCGCGCAGGTAGCGCAGCGTCTCGGCGTCGATCGGGAAGAAGCCCATCGTCGCGCCGTACTCCGGCGCCATGTTGGCGACCGTGGCGCGGTCGGCCAGTGAGAGCGCGCTGAGGCCGGGCCCGAAAAACTCGACGAACTGTTCGACGACGCCGACCTTGCGCAGCATGGTGGTGACCGCGAGGGCGAAGTCCGTGGCGGTCGCGCCGGCGGGCATCTTGCCCGTGATGCGGACGCCGGTGACCTTTGGCGAGACGAGCGGGATGGGCTGGCCGAGCATCGCGGCTTCGGCCTCAATGCCGCCGACACCCCAGCCGAGCACACCGAGGCCGTTGATCATCGTGGTGTGCGAGTCCGTGCCGACCAGCGTGTCGGGGAACGCGATGGTCCGCCCCTGTGCGTCCTCCGTGGTCATGACGCCCTGCGCGAGGTATTCGAGGTTCACCTGGTGGCAGATGCCGAGGCCCGGCGGCACGATGCGCAGCTTGTGGAACGCGCCCTGGCCCCAGCGCAGGAAGACATAGCGCTCGCTGTTGCGTTCGAATTCCTTCTCGACGTTCTGCTGGAGGGACGCCGCGGTTTCGTAGGTGTCCACCTGCACGGAGTGGTCGATGACGAGGTCGACGGGAATCTGCGGCTCGATCTTCGCCGGGTCCTTGCCCGCGCGTTGCATCGCGCTGCGCAGCGCGGCGAGGTCGGCGATGCACGGCACGCCGGTGAAGTCCTGCAGGAGGACGCGCGCGGGCTGATAGGGAAACTCCTCGGCGTGTTCCGACTTCGCGCTCCAGCGGGCGAAGCCGGTGACATGTTCCTCGGTGAAGGCGGGGTGGCCCTGGTAGCGCACGAGCGATTCGAGCACGACGCGGATGGAGTAGGGCAGGCGGTCGAGCGCGGTGAGGCCCGCCTTTTCGAGGGCCGGCAGGCTGTAGTAGTGGATCGTGCGGCCGCTCTTCAACGTGAGCTTCTGCAACGCGTAATCAAAACGGGACATTCGGCACTCCTCTCCGGCAATCACCGGTTAAAACGAGGCCGGAAACCTAGAAATTCAACGCGTGGATGTCAATGCACGGACGCGATGCGACCCTGCGAAACAATTCATTTCAACACGGGGGCCCGTTATTCGCGGGCGGGCGGCTGTTGGTCCGCGAGGGTGTCGCCTGCCATGATCGGCGTGGGGGCGGCAGGCAGGGGCGGCGCGCGGCGCGCGGCGCCTTTGGCGGGCGGGCCGCCTTCGGCAAACCGGCCCATGGCACGGAATTTGTTGTAGCGGGCCTGGAGGCGCTGCTCGTCGGATAGCATTTTGACTTCCTTGAGGTTGCGCAGGATCACGGTCTTCAGCGTCTCGGCCATCGTTTCGGGATCGCCGTGCGCGCCGCCCAGCGGCTCGGGAATGATCTCATCAGCGAAACCCATCGCGATCAGGTCATTCGACGTGAGTTTCAGCGCCTCGGCGGCGCGATCCGCGTACGCGCGGTCCTTCCAGAGAATGGCGGCGCAGCCCTCGGGAGAGATGACGGAATAATAGGCGTGCTCCAGCACGAGCACGCGGTCGCCGACGCCGATGCCCAGCGCGCCGCCGCTGCCGCCTTCGCCGATGATCGTGACGATGATCGGGACGGGGAACGTGAACATTTCGCGCAAATTGACCGCGATGGCCTCCGCAATATGGCGCTCCTCGGACTCAATGCCGGGATAGGCGCCGGGGGTGTCCACGAGCACGACGATGGGCAGGCGGAATTTCGCCGCGAGTTTCATCAGGCGTAGCGCCTTGCGGTAGCCCTCGGGATAGGCGCAGCCGAAGTTGCACTCCAGGTTGCTCTTCGTGTCGCGGCCTTTCTGCGTTCCGATCAGCAGCACGCGCTCATCGTCGATCGTGGCGAAGCCGCCGATGATCGCGCGGTCATCGCGATAGTTGCGGTCGCCGTGGATTTCGATCCAGTCCTTCGTGAGGCGCTGGATGTAGTCGTTCGTATAGGGGCGGAGCGGATGGCGCGCGACCTGCACCTTCTGCCATGGGGTGAGTTCGCTGTAGATCTTGCGTCGCGTGTCGAGGATGCGTTTTTTCATCCGGTCGATCTCGTTCGACACGTCGATCTTCTGCGACTCGCTGAAGTTGGCGAGCTCGCGCAGTTTGTTCTCGAGTTCGAGGACCGGTTTCTCAAAGGGCAGGGTATAGGGAGGCATGAGGATTCTCCGGGAAATTACTCTTCAATGACCACCGGCGTGCCGATGGTGAGGATGGTGAACAACTCCGAGATGTCGTCATTCACGAGGCGCACGCAGCCCATGCTGGCCTGGCGGCCGATGGTCTCGGGCTCCCACGTGCCGTGCAGGCCATAGCCTTTGACGTCGAGCGCGAGCCAATGGGTGCCGAGCAGGTTCTCGGGATCGCCGAACGGGATGGTGCGCCCGTCGGGGTGCCACCACGTCGGCTGTGCGATCCGGTCGACGATCTTGAATTCGCCCACGGGCGTTTTCGCGAACTCGCCGGTGCCGACGCGGTACCGCTTGAAGAACTGGCCGTTCATCGAGAGAACCAGGTCGTTCCGCGTCTTGTTGACGACGATGGACCATTTGCCGGTGAACACGCGCAGGCGGTCGCCCGGGCGGATGATCGGGCCGCGCAGGTTGTTGCTTTTCTGGATGAGTTCCACGGTCGTTCCGAAGCGGCGCGCGATCCGGTCGAGCGAGTCGCCCGGTTCCACGGTGTAGTCCACCTTCTCCGGCATGGGGCGCGGCGTGAGCAGCAGTTCCATGCCGACGGCGTTCAGGATCCGTTCCGCCGCCGCTTTGACGTCGTCCGCCGATGTCTCCGCCAGCACGGCCAGCGCCGCCTCGCGGGCGGGCTGGAGTTTGCCCTCGGTGCGCAGTTTATCCGCCTCGGCAATCTTCAAAACCGTTGGATCGGGCAGGACCGCCGCTTCGACGACCGGGGCGGAGGCCGGCGCCGGTTCGACGGGCTCGGTGACCACCGGTGGTGCGACCGGTTGGGGGTCGGCCGGGACCGTCGCTTCGGGCGCGGATGCGGGTGCGGACGCGCGTGGAGGCGCCGTTCGCTGGGACATTTTCCACGCCCAGAACGTCAGCCCGGCGGCAGCCACCAGCGCCGCCACGGCTTTGAAATAGGCGGCGCCGCGGCCCCGGCGCGGGGGCTTTTTGTCCATGATGAATTCCGTCATACCATCGTCTCTAAATCGCGCATAACCAAAGACATGGAGGGATACCGATCCTCCTGTCGATAGGCAAGGCATTTGAGGATGAGGCTTTCCATCGCCGGCGGCAAGGAGACGTTGTGGAATTTAAAGCGGGTGGGGCGCCCGTTGGGATCGAGCTGCGCCTTGCGCGCGTCGTCCAAGGTGACCCCCTCGAACGGCTTGTGGCCGGTGAGCATTTCGTAGCAGGTCACGCCGAATGCGTAAATGTCCGTTTGATCGTCCACGAGGTTGCGCAGGATGGTTTCCGGCGGCAGGTAGGCAAACGTGCCGGGCAGCGGCGAAAGTTTGACCGGCTTCGGCTTGCGTTCGATCGCGAGGTCGAAGTCGATCAGGATGACCAGCCCGTCGTTGCGCACGATGAAGTTTTCCGGCTTCAGGTCGAGGTGCAGGAATCCCGCGAGGTGGACGTAGCTGATTGCCGCGGCCATCTGTCGCATGATGGTGAGGGTGTTCTGATAGAGCAGCGGGTCCTTGCGGAGGATCAGCTCGCGCAGGTTCCGCGCTTCGACGAATTCGACGACGGTGAACGGCTCGTCCTGGTGCAGGCCGGCTTTCAGGAGGCGCACGACGTTGGGATGGTGGAGGCGCGAGAGGATTTCCCCGCCGCGCAGGAATTGGGTCCGGATGCGGCGGTCCCGGAGGTAATCCGGTTTAATGCGGCGGATCACAACCCGGTTCTGCTGGTTGTCCACGCCGACATACAGGTAGGTCATCCCTCCGCTGGCGAGCCGGCGGGTGATGGCGTACCCGGCAAATTCCTGCCCCATTCCGATCATAAACGCCTGAAGATTGCTCCTGACGGGAACCTGAACAGTAGGGGGCCGCACTGCGCATTGTCAACGCCCGACCGATCCGGCACACTGCGCGCGTGAAAGCGTCCGTCCTGCTTGATCTGGTGTACCCGCGCCGCTGTGCGGGGTGCTCGGCGGGGATGGACGGGGATCCGGGCTTCCTGTGCTGGTCCTGTCGCTCCGCCCTGCTCACGATCGGCGACCCGTGTTGCGCGTGGTGCGGCAACCCGCTCGAAGGCCGCGCCGACCACGCCTATACCTGTTTTCACTGCACCAACATGCAACCGGCTTTCGACCGCGCCCGATCCGCCGTCCGGTTTGATGGCGTGGCGGCCCGGCTGATTCACCTCTTTAAATACCACGCCGCCCTGTGGCTTCGCCCGGAGTTGGTGGACTGGCTCGACGCCTGCCGCCGGGTCCACTACCCGGACGTGGCGTTCGATGCGGTCTGCCCCGTCCCACTGCATCCCGCCCGCGCACGCGAACGCGGCTATAACCAGGCGGAAATCCTTGCCGCGGCGCTGGCCGGTCGTTTGCGCAGGCCGCTGTGGCGGAGTGTGTTGCGGCGTGTCCGGCATACCGACACGCAAACGCATTTGACAGCCCGCCAACGCCTCTCTAACGTTGCCGACGCTTTCCACGTGAACCAACCCGGCCGCGTGCGGAATGGTTCCGTGTTGCTGGTGGATGACGTGATGACCACCGGCGCGACCACGAGCGCGTGCGCGCGGGCGCTGAAGGAAAGCGGGTGCCGGTCGGTCCATGTGTTGACGTTGGCGCGGGGTCAATAGCTTCGGTCATTTTTTATATGCCGCTCTTCAGCAAGAAAAACTATTCCACGGTCAAGGTGCGGAAACGCGATATCCCGGATGGCCTGTGGCTCAAATGCCCCGGCTGCCAGGAGATCATTTTCAAACAGGAGCTGGACGAGAACGCCTCCGTCTGCCCGAAGTGCGGCCACCACTTCCAGATGAGCCGCGCGGACCGCATCAAACTGCTCATTGAGGATGGCACGTTCCAGGAATGGGACGGCGACCTGTACAGCGTCGACACGCTCGGCTTCACCGGCACCGCGTCCTACACCAGCAAACTCGAAGAGAATCGCCGCAAAACCGGCTATCACGACGCCATCAGCATCGGGCGCGGGCGCATGGCGCATCACGACATCGGGTTCGGCGTGATGGATTTCACCTTCCTCGGCGCGAGCATGGGCTCGGTCGTTGGCGAAAAAGTCACCCGCCTGATTGAGAAGTCCACCAAGGCCCGCCTGCCCGTGATCCTGATCTGCGCATCGGGCGGCGCGCGCATGTATGAGGGCATGTTCAGCCTCATGCAGATGGCGAAGACCAGCGGCGCGCTGGCCCGCCACGCCGAGGCGGGGCTGGCCTATATCCCCGTGCTGACGCATCCGACCACGGCGGGCGTGATGGCGAGTTTTGCGACGCTCGGTGACTTGATTGTCGCGGAACCCGCGGCGCTCATCGGTTTCGCCGGCCCCCGCGTGATCAAGGAAACCACGCAGCAGGACCTGCCCGAAGGATTCCAGCGATCGGAGTTTTTGCTGAAACACGGCCTGCTCGACATGGTCGTGCCCCGCAAGCAGCTCAAGCAGACGCTGGTCCTCGTGCTCGACTACCTGCTCGACAAACAAACGGCCATTAAAGCCGGCTGATCCCGCGCGCGGCGAAACGCCCGTGACGAACGCCTCCGCCAGCGATCTCGACGCCCGGATCTCGCAGCTCTTCCGGCGTAATCTCCACACCATTAAGCTGGGATTGGAACCGATGGAGGCGCTGACCGCCGCGCTCGGCCGTCCGCAGGACGCCTTTCTCAGCATCCATGTCGCGGGCACCAACGGCAAAGGCTCCGTATGCGCGCTGATCGCCTCCATGCTGCGCGCCGCGGGATTCCGCGTCGGCCTCTACACCTCGCCGCATCTGTGCCACTTCCGCGAGCGCCTCCGCGTCAATGGCGAAGCCATCCCTGACGTCGAACTGCCCGCGCTGATCGACACCGTGGAGGCCGCCGCCGCACGCGTGCGCGCGGGCGGCGAGCGGGACGCGACGTTCTTTGAATTCACCACCGCGCTCGCCTTCGAGTGGTTTCGCCGGCGCAACGTGCAGGTCGCGGTTCTGGAAACCGGGATGGGCGGGCGGCTTGACGCCACCAATGTGGTCACGCCGGTCGTTTCCGTGATCACCTCCATCGGCCTCGACCATCAGGCCTACCTGGGCGACACCATTGAGAAAATCGCCGGGGAGAAGGCGGGCATCATCAAGGCCGGGCGGCCGGTTGTCTGCGCGCCGCTGCCGGAGGACGCGATGCGCGTCATGATCCAGACCGCGCGTTCGCGCAAGGCCCTGCTTGTTCCCGTGGAGGACGCCTGCCGCGTCACGCGCATCCGCCAGACTGTCGAGGGACAGGTGGTGGGGATCGAAACGGCGGACGAATCGATCGGGCGCGCAACATGCCCGTTGCTCGGGCGCCACCAGCTGGTGAACCTTGCGACCGCCGTCACAAGCGCGTTCACGTTCTCGGCGGAAACGAAGCTGCCCGTGCCGGCTGGCTCAATTCGCAAGGGAATCGAAGCGGTCGATTGGCCGGCCCGCGCGCAGGTGGTTGAGCGCGACCCGACGCTTGTCATCGACGGCGCGCACAATCCCGAGGCCGCCGCGGCGCTGCGCAAAACGCTGGACGAACTCCGTGGTGATCGCCCGCTCGGCCTCGTCGCGAGCTTTCTCGCCGACAAGGATGCCGTCCAGTGCCTGCGCCTGCTGGCGCGGGGCGCGGCACGCTGCTGGCTGGTCCCGCTTACCGGCGAACGTGCGCTCGACGCCGCCGGCTTGCGATCGGCCGCACAACAGGCCGGCGTGCAGGCCGCATGCCACACGCTGGAGGAAGCGATTGCTCAGGCGCGCGACTGGGCGCGCGCGAAACAGGGCGTCGTCTGTTTCGCCGGTTCGCTCTACCTCGCCGGCGCGGCGCTCGCCTCCCTCCGCCGCGCGCCCTCCGACCGCAATTAGAGCGTGACGCTATCTTTCTTCGCCGGCGCGTCCTTCGTTTCCGAAATCAGGAGCCACGGGATCTGGCGGCGCGGTGGCATGGAGATTACGAGGTTGCTGGTTCCGTCCTCCGCGATCGTGCTGCGCAGGCGGTATTGCTCCAGCGTGCCGCCGAGATGGGTCACGATCATGTAGCTTTCCGTGGAGGAGTCGGGATTCAGCGCGATGGAGATGTCGGGCGAGCGGCCGAGCCCGGTGAAGTGGATCACCGCGTGTCCGCGCGGCCCCGGTTGCGCCTGGTAGGCAAACGGAACCGGCACATCGAATGTGCCGTGGTTCTTGAATTCACCGACCCAGAGGTTGCCGCTCATGATGACCGTGCGGGCCAGCAAGGTCTTGTGGGTTTGTCCCAGCTTGGTACGCAGGATGACGGCGCTCAGCGCGAAGTCGAACCCCGGTTCGTCAAATTTCAGGCGGTTCGGATCGAGCGCCACAAAACGCACGTGGACGATCGGGTCCACGACTTCGTCCGAACCCTGGATCAATTCCGCCTGCGCATCCACCGCCACCATCGGCACGCGGCGGGTCAGTTCGTCAAACGCGAGGTTGAAGTTTTCGTTCAAGGCCGAGAGGCCGCCCATGTCGAGAAGCGGGCGGAGGAATTCCGGGACGTGGGTAGGCACATGGCGGATGGCGCCCTCCGCCTGGCAACTCGCGCGTTCCATCCGGTCGAGGCCGATGCTGAACGCGGCATCCGGAATCGCCTCCAGCAGCGCGCCCCTGCCGTCGGAGCTCACCAGCAGGCGCTGTCCGAATTCGTCCCACACCACGGTTTCAATCGCGCCGAGGTCCTCGGCGACGCGTTTAACGACGTCCACTTCCGGATCCACGACCGCGAGCCGCCCGCCCTCCTCGGCAACCACGATGCGTCCGTCGGGCAGGGGCGTCACGCTCTCCGGGGATCGAAACGAGGTCTGGCTCGCGCCCTCGCGCAGGTAGCGCGATTGCAGGTCGATCCAGCCCAGCGTCCCGGTGATCTCATCGCAATAGACCGCAAACTGGCCGTTCTTGGAGAAGGCCACGCCGGAAAGGCTCGCAAACGGCCGCATGATCGGCACCCACCAGCGGCCTTCCCCGTCCCGGTACACGAGCGCGCCCTGCACCATGCCGCCCGCGCCGAGATCGGCGGTTTCCGCCGTGCTGCCGGTCAGCAGCAGTTCGCCCGTGTCCCGCACGGCGACACCTTCCCACGCGAAATCCGCGCCTTGTCCCGGCACGCGGATGACCTCCGTGGGCCCGACCTTCCCGTTGCGGTCGAGTTGGATCGCCAACACGCGTCCGCCCTTGCGATCCTCCACCACGTAGAGCCGGCCGAAGCTGTCCATCGCCAGGCCCTCCGGCGACTTGATCGGGCCGATGCGCTTCTCCGTTTTCCCGTCCATCACATAGAGCCGTGTATCCTGATCAATGACGGTCTTCTTGCGGCCCTGCGTGTTGATCATCACGATGCGATGGGCTTCCTCCTCCGCGACGAAAATATTTCCCGTGCGCGGATCCACCACCACGCCGTCGGGACTTACGAGACCGCTGATGTATTCCTTGACCCGGAAGGCGGGCAGCGGAAGTGTTTCCTTCTGCGGCGCGGGCGTGATGCTGGCCTCCGCCACCTTCTCCACCACAACGGAGGTCACGGCCGCCGCGGTCTCGAGTTCCATCTGCTTGACCACGTCGACCAGCCCCTTGGGCGTGATGGAGGCGAGTTTGGGCAGGGCATCCGCGGGCAGCGATTCCGGAATCACCACGCGCAGGGTCTGCCCGGGCCGCACTTTGCGCGTCGGGCCGCGGTATTCGTCGGGAATTTTCGGCTGGCTGAGGAAAAAGAGGAGCGCGAACCCGACGAACGGCAGCAAGAGCATGCCGATCTGGGACCATAAATCGGGGTCCAGCCATTTGTTGCCGCGATTCACGAATGCACTCCGTGAAACACGTTACCTTGCCCGCACGGGTTTGACCAGCGCGGGCTGTTCACGCGTGAGGCAATGCAGGGTGCCAAGCCCCCAAACGAGGTCGACGGCGTGGATGCCGATGACGGGCCGGTCGGGGATCAGTTCAGACAGGATGCCCAGTGCGATGCGGTCGTTGGGATCATTGAAGGTCGGCACGAGCACGGCCGCGTTGCAGATATAGAAATTCGCGTAACTGGCGGGCAGGCGCTGGCCGCGGAAGACGAGCGGCGCCGGCATCGGGAGCGGCACCGCTTCGATGCGCGAACCATCCTCAAGCCTCATGTCCCGCACGCGTTCCCAGTTCTCCGCGAGCGGACGGTAATTCGCGTCGTTCGGATTCTTTTCCTCCACCAGCACGACCGTGTTCGCATTGACGAAGCGGCACAAATCATCCACATGCCCGTGCGTATCGTCACCGGCGATGCCCTTGCCGAACCACAGCACATTCGGCGCGCCGAAATACTTCGCGAACACCTGCTGCCAGTCGCGTTTGCTGAAACCGGGATTCCGGCATTGGACCTCCTGGTCCATGAAGCATTCCTCGGTCGTCAGCAGCGTGCCGCGCCCGTTCACATCAAGTCCGCCGCCCTCCAGCACCACGCGCCGTCCGTCCAGGTCCACCGGAATGCAGGGCAGCTTCAACGCGCGCGCGGCCTTCGCGGCGATGCCGTTGTCGAGCTGCCAGTCGGGATATTTCGCCCACGCATTAAAGGTGTAGTCGAGCACCGCCAGCCCGTTGCCGGTGTGCGCGAACATGGGCCCGAAATCGCGGGTCCATCCGCGGTTCGTCGGCCAGCGGAAAAAGCGGATGCGCTCTTCCGCCACGCCCGTGGCTTCGAGCACGCGCCGGGCCGACGCCTCGTGCCGGGCGTCGCGGACGATCAGGTGCACGCGCTCGCCCGCGCTGATGTGGCGGGCCATTTCGCCAAAGACCCACGGGATCGGCGCGAATTTGCCCGGCCAGTCGCTGGTGTTGTGCGGCCAGCCCAGCCACGTCGCCTCGTGCGGCGCCCATTCTGCGGGGTACAGCGTGCGCATGGGTGTTAATCCACGAAGCGGCGCGTCAGGTCGCCGAACGCATCCACCCGCCGGTCGCGCAGGAAGGGCCAGTTGCGGCGCACCTCCTCGATGCGCGCGGTGTCGGTCTCCACAACGAGGATCTCCTCCTTGTCCGTGGATGCCTCCGCCAGCACGACGCCGAACGGATCGCTCACAAACGACGTGCCCCAGAACTCCAGCCCCGCCGCCTGCGGGTCGGGTTTTTCGAGGCCGATGCGGTTCACCGCGGCGACGTACGCGCCATTCGCGATCGCGTGCCCGCGCTGCACCGTGCGCCACGCATCGCGCTGCGCCGCGCCGTACTGCGCCTTTTCGTGCGGATGCCAGCCGATGGCGGTGGGGTAGAACAACACGCCCGCGCCGCGCAGCGCCGTCAGCCGCGCCGCCTCGGGATACCACTGGTCCCAGCAAATCAACACGCCGATCCGGCCCGCGTTCGTGTCGAACGCCTTGAACCCGAGATCGCCCGGCGCGAAATAATATTTCTCGTAGAAGCACGGGTCGTCGGGGATGTGCATCTTGCGGTACAACCCCTGCACCGCGCCCTTCGGGTCGAGGATCGCCGCGCTGTTGTGATAGAGCCCCGGCGCGCGCCGTTCAAAGATCGGCGCGATCACCGTCACGCCGTGCTTGCGCGCCGCGGCCCCAAGCGCCTCGGTGGACGGGCCCGGCACCGGCTCCGCGAGGTCGAAGAGCGACGCGTCTTCCTTCTGGCAGAAATACGGGCTGCGGTACATTTCCGGCAGGCAGACAATCTGCGCGCCTTTGCCCGCGGCCTCGGCAACGAACTCCGCCGCCCGGCGGGTGTTTTCCTCGAGGTCCCGCGAGCAGCGCATTTGAACGAGCGCAATGGTGCTTTTCATCGCGGCCAGTGTGCCGAATCACGCGGGGCGCGCAATCCGAAACACGCGAAAAATTGCAACGTCTGTAAAAATCGCGTGAGGCGGTTTGCAACGTCTGTAAATTACAGCGTCTGCAAAATCAACCGGCCTTCAGCCGGAGATCCACACGCGTTGCGGCGTGCCGCAGAACGTCCACGCGCCGCGGCGCACCGCGAGCGGGCGGCCGTTCAGCGTGACGCGTTTGAAGGCGTCGTAGAGGACGAAGCGCACGCGGCAGGAGCCGAAGTCGTCTTGCAGGGTTTTCGTTTCCAGCTGCAGCGTGCCGCGCTCGACGCGTGCCGTGAGGGCGACGGCTGAGCGCGGGGCGTTCTCCGTGTCGCCGTCGTCAAAGGTGTAGACGGTTTCCGCGGATGCGCCGGATGTGTTGCGCAGGAAGACGTGGGCCTCGATGCGGTTCGGCGTCCAACGGTTGGTTTCGGGCAGGCCCTCGGCCATCGGGACGATCTGGCCCTCGCGCACGTAGAGCGGCGTTTGTTTCGGGCCGGGCGCTGAGGTGACGGTGCGGTTGCCGCGCATCCATTTGGCGTCGCATGCGTCCCACCAGTGCTGCGTGCCGGGCAGGATGACGCGGCGCGTGCGGTTCTTCTCGTCGAGGATCGGCGCCTGCAGGATCGCCGGGCCGATCAGGAACTGGTCGTCCACGCGGTCGAGGTTCAGGGCCTCGGTGTTTTCGAAGTCGTGGAACAGCGGGCGCAGGATCGCGTCGCCGTGTTCCGCCTGGCGGATGAAGAGATTGTAGAGGTAGGGGCGCAGCTTGTAGCGGAGCTGGATGTAGTGGCGGCAGATGTCGAGCGTGCGCGCGTCGAAGGCCCACGGCTCCTGGCGGCGCGTGCCGGTGGCGCTGTGGTTGCGGCAGAACGGGAAGAGGAAGCACGCCTTCTGCCAGTCGGCGAGCAACTGCGGGTTGGTGTCGTTCGCGAAGCCGCCGACGTCGGGCCCGTTGAACGGCACGCCGGAGAGCGCGAGGTTGATGGAGCAGGGGATGGCGAGGCGGAGGTAGTGGTAGTTCGACACGTTGTCGCCGGTCCAGATGGCGGAGTGGCGGCTCATGCCTGTGTAGCCGGAGCGGCTGATGACAAACGGGCGCTTGCCGGGGTGCGCGGCGGCGAACCCGGCGCGCGTGGCGACGGCCATGCCGAGCGCGTACTGGTTGTGGAAGACGTCGTGGTCCGCGCGCCCGCGCTGGAAGCGCATCGCGTCGTTTTGCACGACGCCGGTCGACGGATCGTTCATGTCGATCCACGCGCCGCGGATGCCGGCGGCGGCGAATTTCTTCACCCACGCGGCCCACCACGCGCGGCCTTCCGCCAGCGAGAAGTCGGGGAAGACCGTGTCGCCCGGCCAGACCTGCCCGACGAATTCCGAGCCCTGCGGATTGCGGCAGAAAATGTCGTGCGCGCGGCCGTCGTCATAGACGTTGTAGCCGGGCTGCTGTTTGACGCCGGGGTCGAGGATCGGGATCAACTTGCGCCCGCGTTTGTCGAGGTCGGCCAGGGTTTTGCGCAGGTGCGGGAAATGCTTTTTGTTAAATGTGAAGACCTTGAAGGCATCCATGTAGTCGATGTCGATCCACAGGCCGTCGCACGGGATGCGGTGCTTGCGGAAGTTGCGGTCGAGCTCGGCCATGTCGCGGTCCGACTGGTAGCCCCAGCGGCACTGGTGGTAGCCGAGGGCCCACGCGGGCGGAACGGGCGTGCGGCCGACGAGGTGCTGAAGCTTGCGGGTGAGCGCGGCGAGGGAGTCGGCCACGAGGATGTACAGGTCGGGTTCGCCGTTTTCCGCGCCGATCGCGATGACGCGTTCGGAGGCGCCGAGGTCCATCTGGCCGCCGCCGATTTTGACGCTCGCGCCGGTGGAGATGAACGCCGCGTGCGGGTTGTCGAGCAGCAGGCCGAGCCAGTGCGCGCCGCGCCGGATGATGAGGTAGGGGATGGAGGCGTAGAGCGGGTCGGGCCGGTCATCGATGACTTCCTTCCAGTGGAAATCCGCGAAGACATCGGTGTTCCAGAATTTCGACTGGCGCCCGGACAGTTCGAGGCCGAGCAGTTTTTCGCCCATGCCGTAGAAGCGGTCGCTTTCGTGCAGGTGGAACAGGAACAGCGAACCCGTGCCGCTGACGCCGAATGCGCGGCCGGCGGGCGCGGAGAGCAGGCGTGTGCCGTCCGGGGCGGTGAGGGTCAGCGCGAGATGCGCGTCGAGTTCCGCCCGGATCGCGCCGCGCTCCCACGCGGTGCGGCGCGGCGGGGTGAGGCCGGCGATGGATGGGTTGCGCGGCCACGCGCCGCTGACACGCAGGCGGAACACGTCGCCGTCGTAGCGGTCGCATAGCGCGCGCAGGCGGGCCTTGCCGACGCGGACCGCGCCGTTCGCGGCATCACGCGCATAATCAAAGTTGGACGGATGCGGAAATTTGCGAAAATACATACCTTACCCCTAAAAGTCGCCGCCAACCTAAAGGGTCAGGCAGAGGGGCGCAAGCCCGTTCACGGGGGCGGCTTCCCTAATATAATGATGACATTGACGCCTCCCTCGCGGCTCGCTACGTTCCGCGGTCAGCAGGAGGGGCCGTATGAAAATGCGTCATGTGGGTTTCGGTATCGTGTTAATGTGCGGACTTGCGTCGGGTTCGATGGCGCAGCCGCATCGCGTTCAGGCCGCGGGCGGATGTCCGACGGTATTGCACGCGCCGCTGGTGAACGTGGTCCGCGGGCAGCCGGCCGTGATCACCGCAACCGTGGATTGCCCGACCGGCGCGGTGGGTGACGTGATTCTCCAGGTGCGCGTGACCGATCTCGGAAAGCCGACGCCGATTCCGATGACTTCCGCGGGCGGCGGCGTGTACAAGGCGACGGTGCCGCTGTCGATGCTCCAGGGCCTCGTTCGCTTCTGGTATTTCGTCGACGCGCGCGGCACCAACGCAGACGGCGATGAATCCACGGCGCAAACCCGCTGGTATCCGGTCAACATCATCCAGCACGGCGAGGCCGGTCAGGGCGGCGGCGGGGCCGGCGCGGGAGCGGGTGGCGGTTCGGGCGGTGGCGGTGGCAACACCCTGCTCTGGGTCGCGGGCGGCGCCGCGGTGGTGGGTGGTGCGGTGATTGTCGAAAACAACAACGACGATGGCGGCAGCGGCGGCGGGGGTGAAAATGGCGGCGGCACGCCGGCGGACAGTCCGGACGGGAATGGCAACGGCGACGAAAACGGCGACGAGCCGTGCGTGAACACGGGTTTGGAGCAGGCCTTCCTCACGGATCGGGAATTTTGTTTTGGCGGAAGTCCCTTCCGCATTTTTGTGTGCGGCACGTGTCCCGACTCGACGATTGTCGTGACCGCCACATGGGGGGATTCCGTGGTGCTGACGAATGTGCAGGAGCTTCCGTGCCCGCCGTCCAAAGTGCCGACGGTGCTGCTCGAGAAGCCGGATGACTATTTCCCGGATGGCCCGAATTCAGAGACCATCTCGGTTTTCGTCAACGGCAAGCTGATCCAGTCCTTCTCCTGGCCCAGTGTGGACGAATACCAGAACTGCTTGTAGGACCGTCCGGCCGCGTGGTCTGCACATGGATGACCCGTGTGGCGTGGAACGAGGTGGGCGGCACTAGGGGAACTCCATGAGTGCATTTGCGATTCGCGCGGTTGAATATCCGGCGACCCTTCGGTGTGAAGCGGAGACCGGCCTGAGCCCTTCGTTCACGATTACGATGGCGACCGATCTGCCGGTGCCCTTCCCGCAGATCATCATCTGGGAGGGCGGCCGGCAGCACCTGTTCCGCGACCAGCAGGTCGAGCGCGGCAAGCGGAATCGTTACTCGGTGGTGGTGCCGGCGGGGCTGCTGAAACCCGGGCGTTACACGATCCAGGCGGAAGGCTGCCGCAAGTCGGACCCGGCGACCGCGGGGGCGGGCGATTGGGTCAAAACCTATTCCGAACTGCTGGTGGAACCCGCCGCGCCCGCGCGCGTCGAGGTGCGTGCAGCGGCGCGACCCGCCGCGCCGGTGAACGGTGTGAAGATCCACTTCGGCATCCACAAGCACATGCACCAGCCGTACTACCGGGCTGTGGAGCCGGCGTTTTGGGATGACGAGAAGACGAGCATCTTCGACCAGCGCGCGGGGCCGTATTCGGCGTTCATTCCGGCGGCGGTGCGCCAGTACGTCGAGGGCGGGCTTTCCTTCGCGGGGCTCAGCACGAGCTGGAGCGGCAGCCTCATCGAGCAACTCGACCGGTGCGAGCGCGAGGGGCTGTGCTACGGGCATTATGCGGGGTGGAAGAACGAGCTGCGCGAGATGGCGGCGGCGAAAACGGCGGGCGGCAGTCCGCGCGTGGATTTTACGGCCTTCGGATTTTTCCACCCGCTGATGGCGCTGATCCCGGGGCGCAACATCGTGCGGCAGATCCAGGATCACCGCGGCGTGATCCAGTCGGCGTTCGGCGTCGAGGCGTCGCGCATCCTGTTCCCGCCGGAGACGGCGTTCCATGTGCGGATGATTCCCGCGCTGAAAGAGGCGGGCGTCGAGGCGGTGATCTACGACAGCATCCACCGCGCGCGCGCCTGCAAGAAGTATCCCTATGGCGGTCAGCAGGAGGGCATGCTGCCGCCGAACCCCGCGGAACAGGAAAATCCCGAGGTCACCGACTGGATGCAGTTGCAGGGCGTGTGGGCGGCGTCGAAGATCAGCCCGTCCCTGCTTCGCCCCGAATACATCCGCTATGAGGACCCGGACGGCGCGGAGCACACCATCGTCGGCGTGCCGGCGGAACGCTATCTCGGCAACGAGGATGCGCGCGGCGGGTTCGGCGCGCTCGACTATCCCAAGGCGTTCGAGCAGTTGTATGCGAACCTGGTCGAGCACGGCACCTACGACCCGAAACATCCGCCGTTCTTCCTGCTGCACTCGGACGGCGACAACTATGGCGGCGGCGCCGACAGTTATTATCGCCACAACACAGGCCGCCTTGTGCAGTGGCTGCAACAGGATCCGCGCTTTGAGCTGACGACGATCCGCGACTACCTGAACCGGTTCCCGCCGGACCCCAAGCGCGTGGTCCATGTCGAGCCGGGTTCCTGGAGCGGCGCGGACAACGGCGATCCGCAATTCGCCAAGTGGTTCAGCCGCTATCGCGATCCGTATTCGCCCGACCTGAATTCGTGGGCGGTGCTCACGGCCCTGCACAACGTGGTGCACAGCGTCGAGGATGCCGCGCCGGACGCACCCGGCCTTGCCGCGGCGCGCCGCCTCATGCTCCTCGCGGAGACGAGTTGCTATTGGTACTGGACCGGCCAGGATGTCTGGGACGCGCAGGTGACGCAGGCGGCGAACCACGCGATCAACGCGATCCGCGCGGAGTTGAATGCCGTTGCGGGCGCGCGCGACAAAACAGGGCCCGCGATTTTCCCGCCGTGGGTGCTGCCGGAAAATCCCGGTGGCAAGACCTGGGGCTCAAACGGCCTGTGGGACGCGCCGCGCCGCGGCGTGGTCCACACGTTCATCCACGACGTGTCCGGCGTGAAAGAGGCGCGCCTCGTGTTGCGCGCGGACGGGAAGGAGACGGTGATTCCGCTCAAGCATTGCGGCGCCTATCCCTCGCGCACGTCCCCGATTGCCGTGGCGCATCTCTACACCTGCGAGCTGCCGGAAGGCGCGGGGTCCGTGCGCTATTTCATTGAGGCGGTGGACGCGCGCGGCAATCGCAGCCGCTCGTCGCTGGAGCGCCTGTTCCTCGCCTGACCTAGGTGCGACGGTCGACGGACAGCGCCGCGAGGTGGCGGCGGCGGTACCAGACGAAGCCGATGAGGTCGTACACCGTGCGCGGCAGGCGGGACCAGTTCGTGTACTTCGATCGTCCCGCGGGGCGGGGGCGGTGATCGACCGGCAGCTCTTCGATCCGGCGTCCGTGCAAGTTGAAGTACGCCGCCATGAAGCGGTGCACGCCGTTCAGCGGCGGTAGGTCGGACCGGCATTCCCGCTTGAACGCCTTGAGTGAACAGCCCGTGTCGCGGAGCCCATCCTGCGTGATGCGATTGCGGACGGCGTTTCCAATCCGGGATCCGATCCGCCGGGACCACGTGTCGCGCCGCTTCGCGCGATAGCCGCACACCACATCGACGGGGCCGATGCGTTCCACGAGCGAGGGGATGTCGGCCGGATTGTTCTGCCGGTCGCCATCGAGGGTGACGAGGATGTCGCCGCGCGCGTCGGTCAGGCCCATCAACATCGCGGCGCTTTGGCCCCGGTTCCGGTCCGACCGGATGCCGCGCACGAATGGATGCTGGCGCGCGGCCTCCTGGATGCGCGTCCAGGTGTCGTCCGCGCTGCCGTCGTCCACGAGAATAACCTCGACGGATGGAATACGTGTGGCGATGCCCGCGCACTCGGCGGCAAGGGGGAGGATGTTCTCCGCCTCGTTATACACCGGGATGACGATGGAGACGTTCATAACGAGCCCCGATCAACGCATCCCCGGACGTTGACGTCAAGGCGGCAACTGGTCGGCGTGATCGATGATGTAGTCGCGATCCTCCGCGCTAAGGGTTTCCAGCTTCACGTTAATCCGCGCGCCGTTGGCCCGTTCAAGACCGATCAACTCGCCGTCCATGGCCACCAGTCGCGCCTCAATTTTGCGCCCGCGCAGGTCGGTCCACGCGCGAAGCGGCAGGGCGTCCGCGCGGGACCCCGCGTTTGCAGGGGCCGCCCCCGGCAGGTCGCCGACCTTTTCGACGGTGAGCGCGAGGGTTTCCTCGTCGAAGCGGATGCGGTACATGCCGTGCATCTCCGTGCGGAGGACAATGTCCGCCGCGAGACGCTGCAGGGTTGTGTTGAAGGGCAGTCGGTCCAGCGCATCGAATTCGCTGCCCCAATAGATGACGCCGTCCTGGTTTGCCGCGATCCTGAACGAACCGCCAGCGGGCTGGCTCACGCGCGCGACACCCTCCCATTTCGTTCCGCTGCGTTTGAGGGCCGAGGTGACGGATGCCCCGCGTGCATCCGTGGCGACGAATCCGATCGATGCGTACATTGAAAATCCGCCTTGCAGCGCGGGGGTCTCTGCTTCGGGAACTGCCTCGGCCAGCACTTGCTTGGAGGCTGCGCCGGGCACGAGGGAGAAGATGCGGGCGCTGTACGGCGGCAGCGTCACGTCAAGGGCCGGCGAGCCTTTCTGAAGTTCATGGGTGGCCGTGTCATCGCGCTGCGCCCCCCCGTAGCGCGAGGCCTCGCTCATCAGGCGCGTCATCCAGGGTCCGGCGGAGGGAAAGGGGATGGAGACGTTTTGATGCGTGTCGGGCGAGAGGTTGAGGACGACCACCAGGCGGTCCGCTGGCGTCTGTTCGTGCCAGCGCCAGTACACGAGAATCTTGCGTTCCTCGTCCACCAGCGGGAACCCGATTCCCATGCCGCGGAGCGCGGGGCTGACGCCGTCGAGGTTGCGGCGCAGGCGGATGAGGTCGCGGTGGAGCGCGACAAACGACGCGTTGCGCTGGCGTTTGTTCCAGTCGAGCGGACGGTCGTCGTGGAACGGGTCGCTTTCGAGGAATTCGTTTCCCATGAAGAGCAGCGGGATGCCCGGCGCTGTCAGCGTCAGCACCGCGCCGAGGCCGGTGAGCTTGCGCGCCTTCTCGCTGGCGGGATTGCCCGGATCAATGTCGGACGCAATCCGCGTCTGGTCGTTCAGTCGGCCCGCTTCATCGTGGTTGTCCACATAGACGACGCGCGGCATCGTCGGGCGCGCGGAGAGGGCGTTCACGATGGTGCCGAGATGGCGGTCGCGATCCGGGGCCTTCAACTGGGGCATCACGAGGTGGTGAAAGTCATAATCCCACGACGCATGGAAATTCCCGATGTCGAGGGAGTCCTCCGCGATGCTGTGCGCGTGGGGGTATTGGTTGCGTATTTCGTTGTTGATCGAGTCGAGCATGTTCATGCCCGCGGGAATGCTCTGGTTCCCGTCGTCAAATGCGCGGATGTTGATGGTGGAATCCCACCGGAACCCATCGACGCGGTATTCCTCCAGCCACATCATCACATTGTCGCGCACGTAGCGGCGCACCATCAGTTCATCGTAGCGCGGGCGCGGTCCCCAAGGGGTCGAATCCAGCCCCGGGGCGTCGTAGAAATAGATGCCGCCCCGGTCGTGCGCGCCGAAGCCGTCAAACTGGATCAAATCGAGATTCTCCGGTCCGTAGTGGTTGTGCACGATGTCTAGATGGACGGCGATGCGGCGTTTGTGGCACTCGCGGACGAACAGCTTCAGCGCGTCCGGTCCGCCGTAGGCTTGTTCGACGGCGAACGGGTCGCTGGGGTTGTAGCCCCAGCTGTGCGCGCCTGAAAATTCAGTGATCGGCAGCACCTGGATGCAATTCACGCCGAGGTCGACCAGATGGTCCAGCCGCCGCAACGCATCCAGCAGCGTGGCGGGCCGTCCGTCCGTCGGGGCCGGGTCGTGGTAGGTCCCGACGTGCATCTCATAGATGACCAGTTCATCGAGGGCGAAGGAGGGGGGGCGGTCGCCGCCCCAGTCGAAGGCCCTGGGATCGTAAAACACCGATGCGCGCCCGTCGCCCGAGGCGGCCCGCCCGTAGGGATCGCGCCGCTCCAGGGTTCCATTGATGATAAAACGATACGCCCCCTTCGGCAGGCTGCGCTTCAGGGTCGTGGACCAGATGCCGTTCGCGCCCTCCCGGGTGAGGCGTTCCGCGCCCATCGCATTCCAGCCGTTGAAGTCGCCCACGAGGTCCACCCGTTTTGCATTCGGCGCCCAGACGCGGACGAGCGTGCCTTCCGGTGTGGCGGATATCCCCATCGGGATGCGATCTGTTTGCGCATGCACCTGAACGTTACAGGCGAATGTTAGAAACGAGATGGCGAGTGCGCGTTTCATTCGGCCGCCATGCTGCGGCGAACGCGCGAAAAAATCAATCTCACGCCACCTTCATGGAGATGTCGAGAGCGGTGGCCGAGTGGGTGAGGCGGCCGACGGAGATCAGATCCACGCCGGTTTCCGCCACGGTGCGGACGGTTTCCAGGGCGATGCTGCCGGAGGCTTCGACCAGCGCGCGCTTGTTGATGATGCGGACCGCCTCCCGCATGAGGCTCGGCATCATGTTGTCCAGCATGATGATGTCCGCCTGCGCCTCCAGGGCCTCCTTGACCTGGTCGAGCGAGCTGCACTCGACCTCCACGCGGAGGCCGGCCGGCGCCTGCGCCTTGATCCTGCGCACCGCGGCCCACACGCCGCCCGCGAGGCGAATGTGGTTGTCCTTGATCATCGCCAGGTCGGAAAGCGTGAGGCGATGATTTGTCGCGCCGCCGACACGCACGGCATATTTGTCCAGCACGCGCAGGCCCGGCGCGGTCTTGCGCGTGTCGAGAATCTGCACCGGCAGTCCGCGCACCGCCTCGACGTACTGCGCGGTGAGCGTGGCGATCCCGGACATGCGTTGCATCAGATTGAGCGCGATGCGTTCCCCGGTCAGCAGGGCGCGCGCCCGGCACGTTACCTCCGCGAGCAGCGTGTGCGCGGCGACATGGTCGCCGTCGCGATGGGTCGCGGTGAAGCGCGTGGCGGGGTCCAGCTTCCGGAAGACGCGTTCCGCCACGGGCAATCCCGCGATCACGCCGGGCATCTTGGCGCGAAACAGGCCCGTGGCCTCCTCGTCCGGCGGGAACAGCAGGTTGGTCGTGACATCGCCGCCCGGCGCGTCCTCCCGAAGGGCGCTGTCAATGATGCGTTCGACTTCGGCGGTGTTGAGCGTGTTTTCGGTGTTCATGGATCAGTTCCACTTGGCGAGCCGCGGCCGGGTGCCGCGTTTCTGGGTGATGTGCCCCTCGAACACAGGGTCTTCCGAGGGGTAGTCCTCCCGCTGGTGGGCGCCGCGCGATTCCTCGCGCAGCAAGGCCCCGCGCACGGTGAGCGTGCAGGCCCGCATCATGGTGCGCAGCGGGCGCCCGGCCCACCGGGTGAGCAACTCGCCGTGCCGGTCGCGCATGGCGTAGAGTTCATCCAGCGCCTTGCGCAGCGTCGCGCCGGTGCGGACGATGCCCGCGTGCTCCGTCATCAGGCGGGCCACATGCACGCGGAGCTGCTTCAGCATGTCGGGATCGACGGGTGTCGGGTCGCGGACGGGGAGGTCGTCGCCCAGGATCAAGGGCGAGGCGCCGTCGTCCTTCACCGACAGCGCGCCCTCGACCGCGCGTTTGCCGAAGACGAGGCATTCGAGCAGCGAGTTGCTCGCGAGCCGGTTTGCGCCGTGCACCCCGGTGCACGCGCACTCGCCGCACGCGAAGAGTCCCCAGATGCTGGTGCCCGCCATCCGCCCGGTGACGATGCCGCCGATGGTGTAGTGCGCGGCCGGGGCCACCGGGATCAGGTCGCGCGTGATGTCGATGCCGTGCTTGCCGCACGCCTCGTGCACGTTCGCGAACCGCGTGCGGACCGCTTCGGCGTCCAGGTGCTTCATCGAAAGCCAGACGCAGGGCTGTTGTTCGCGGTGCATCTCCTTGAAAATGGCGCCGGCGACGACATCGCGCGGCGCGAGTTCACCCTGCGGATGATAGCGCGCCATGAAGCGCTCCCCGGCCTTGTTGAACAGCTGCCCGCCTTCGCCGCGCAGCGCTTCGCTGATCAAAAATGTCGCGCCGCTCTGCGTGTACAGCGCGGTCGGGTGGAATTGCACGAACTCCATGTCGCACACTTCCGCCCCGGCGCGATAGGCGAGCGCGATGCCGTCGCCGGAGGAGGTCGGCGGATTCGTGGTGCGCGAAAAATTGCCCGCCGCGCCGCCGGTGGCGAGAATCGTCGCGCGCCCGGTGAAGAGCCACGGCTCGAACCGGTCCTGGTAGAACGCCATGCAGCCGAGGCAGCGGTTGTCCACGACGACCAGTTCCGCGACCGTTGTGTTTTCAAACAGCGTGATCCGCGGATGCGCGATGACGCGGGAGAGCAGGAAACGCGTCACCGCCTCGCCCGTGGCGTTGCCGGAGGCGTGCAGGATGCGGCGCTTGCTGTGGCCGCCTTCGAGGCCGAGGGCCAGGCCCATGTGCCCCTCGTCGAATTTCATGCCCCACCGGATCAGCTCGCGCACGCGCTCGACGCCCTCGCCGACAAGAATTTCCACCGCGGCCCGACGGCAGAGCCCGCGCCCCGCGGTGATCGTGTCGTCAAAGTGCAGGTAGGCCGAATCCTCCGGGTCGATGGCCGCGGCGATGCCGCCCTGCGCCCACCACGAACTGCTCTGCGGCACGACGGACTTGGTCAGCAGCGCGACCGTGCCGTGTTCGGCGGCGGCGACGGCGGCATACATCCCGGCCAGTCCGCTTCCGATGACGAGGAAGTCGTAGGCGTGATGCGGCGTATGGTGGTGTCCGAGCACAACAACAAGTGAACGAATGCGCGTTCGGGCGGATGATATATCAACGGCCGCGGGATTCCAGCGCCATCACCGCGACGGCCACCGCGCTCAGTTCGCCGATCCGCCCCTCCAGCGCGCTGGGCATGATCCGGCACGGCTCCCGCACGTAGGACCAGGCGTAGCGGGCGAGGCGCTGGCGGACGGGTTCCAGGATCAGGTCGCCCGCGTGGATCGCGATGGTGCCGAGCAGGATCACTTCCGGATTAAAGCTCATCAACAGGATGCCGAATCCCTGCGCGAGGCGTTCGAGGTATTCGTCAAAGGCGTCCAGCGCAACGCGGTCGCCCTCGCGGACGGCGGCCACCAGCGCGCGGAAGTCGATGGCGGCGGGATCGCCCCCTGCGTGGCGCAGGATCGCCGTGTCGAGGTGTTCCCGCGCAATGCGGTCGCGCAGGCGGTTCGCGACGTTGTAGCCGCCGCAATAGATCTCATAGCAGCCGCGCTGGCCGCAGGGGCAGGGGGGACCGTGGATATCCAGCACCATATGGCCGATCTCGCCGCCCATGTCCGTGACGCCCTGCACCACGTTGCCGTTCACGAGGATCCCCGCGCCGATTCCCGTGCTCATGGTGAGATAGATCATGTTGCGCGTGCCGGCGGCGGCGCCATAGAGATACTCCGCCTGCACGCAGGCGTTGGCGTCGTTGTTCAGGAACACCGGCCGTCCGAGGTCCTCCTCGACCCAGGCCTTGACTGGGACATCCGTCCAGCCCGGCATGTTTGGCGGCGCGAGCATCAGCCCGCGCGCGACGGACATCGGGCCGGGCACCGCCATGCCGACCGCGGTGACCTCCGGAATCTCCAGATGGGCCTCCGCCAGCACGTCGCGCACCAGGGCGTTTACGCGTGGGCGCCACGCCGCCGGGCCCTCCGCCGCGCGGGTGGCCATGCGCTGCTGGGCGCGCAGGACGCCCTTTTTATCGCTTATGCAAACCGCGGTCTTGGTGCCGCCGATGTCGATGCCGAGCAGGTTCATGCCACGCATTCTTGCCCGTTTGCCGGCCGATGCAAGGGATTATGCGGAGCGGATTGACCGGTCGGGGGTGGTGTTCTACGCTGCGGACCATTCATCAATTAAGAGGTGTCCGTTGACTGCTCACTGGGTTCCCATCCTGCCGCTTGCCGACTTCCTTTATGCGTTCAGCGTCAGCAGCTTCCTGTCGGGCAAGCTGATCATCTTCATCCTGTTCGGGTTTTCCGTCGTCGCGTGGACGGTCATGGTGTCGAAATGGCTGGAGCTGAAACGCGCGCAACTGTCCGCCCGCCATTTCCTCCAAAACTACCGCCGCGAGCAGCACCCGCTGGCGCTTTTCCTGCGCAAACAGCGCATGCCCTACAGTCCCGCCTTCAAGGTATATGAAAGCGCCTGCGCCACCGTCGGCGTCGAGATCGAGGCGCGCGGCGCGGACCAGGATCTGTTCGCGCGCGGCGGCGACAGCCGGATCCAGCTCACCCCGCTGCAAATCGGTACCATCCGCAACGCGGCCGAGCGGCAGAGCAACGACCAGGTGCTCGTCCTCGAGTCCCGGATGGGATTCCTCTCCACCGCGGTCAGCGCGAGTCCGCTCCTCGGCCTGCTCGGCACGGTCTGGGGCGTGCTCGATTCGTTCACGCAAATGGCGCTGCAAGGCTCGGCGAACCTGTCCGCCGTCGCGCCCGGCATCGCCAGCGCGCTGCTCACCACGGTGGTGGGCCTGCTCGTCGCGATCCCGTCGTCCATCGGCTACAACATGCTCGCCAGCGTCATCCGCGAACTGACGGTCCAGATGGACAATTTCGCGGATGAATTTGTCGCCGAGCTCCAGCGCCACTACGTGCGCGAATAGGACGACGCCATGGCCCGCCGAACCTCCATCAAGCCGCTGCGCGAGATCAACGAGATCAACATGACCCCGTTGATTGACCTCACGTTCCTGCTGCTCATCACCTTCATCATCACGATGCCGCTGGTGGAGCAGGGGATCCCGATCAACCTGCCGAAGGGCAAGGCGCGCGACATGGACCAGACCAAGTCACGCGTCATCACGCTCGACGCCGAGGGCCGCATCTATCTCGACAAGGCCGCCATCACCATCGCGCAACTGGGCGAGGACATGAAGGCGCTCGCGCAGGGTGAGCCCGAGCTGACGGTCATGGTGCGCGCCGATGAAAAGCTCGCGTATGGCAAGGTGGTCGAGGTGATGCGGACGCTGAGCGACGCGCAGGTCACGCGCCTCGGCCTCGTGACCACGCCCGACGCCGCTCCCGCGCGATGAACGAACCGTCGTTCAAACGAACGCTGCTCGTCACCACCGGCGTCCACATCGCCGTGGTGCTCGCGCTGATTCTCCTGCCGTTGTTCAACCGCCTCCTGCGCCCGCGCAAGCCGCCGGAGGAGATCACCTTCATTGACCTGCAGGCGATGCCCCCGGCGCCGCCGCCTCCGCCGGTCGTCGAACCGGAGCCGCCCGCGCCGGAGCCGAAAGAGGAGCCCAAGGTCGCGGAAATTCCGGACAAGCCGGCCGAGAAACCGAAGAAGCCGGAACCGCCCAAGATCAAGGTCAACACCAACAAGATTGTGCGCAAGGTGGAGCAGCCTCCGAAACCCGTCGCGCAGCAGCCGACGCTCACGCCGGAACAGATCCGGAAACTGCTCGAGGCGAACATCAAGTACACGCCCGGCGGCACGCCGTCCTCGAATTTCAGCGACCTCTCGCTGTATTACGCGACCGTGCGCGACCGGATGTACGGTGCGTGGCAGCAGCCGAGCGCCGTCGCGAACGGCATGTCGGCGCAGGTCAGCATCCGCGTCCAACGCAACGGATCGATCTCGTCGCGCCGCCTCTCCCGGTCCTCCGGGAGCAAGCTGATGGACGACTCCGTCATGCAGGCCGCCTCCATCGTGCGCCTTGGCGCGCTGCCCGCGGACGTGCGCGATCCCTACCTCGACATCACGATCGAATTCGTCGTGGGCGAAAATTGACGGCGGCAAACTGTTTTTTACAGACGTTGCAAGTCCGCGCGGATAGTTTTTACAGACGTTGCAACTTTTTTGGGGCGGCCTGCCGCCCTCCGGGAGAATGTTTTATGAAGCGGTTGATGTTGGTGGTCATGTTGCTTGCGGCGACGGTGGCTTCGGCGCAGGTGACGGTGCGCAAAGGCGCGGGGCAGAAATCGACGATCGACTGGTCGGCCTACCAGGCGGCGGGCGACCCGATGGGGCAGTCGTTCCTGAAGGTGCTGACGGATGACCTGATCCGGTCGGGTTACTTTCAGCGGGGCGCGCCGGGGCAGTCGGAGTTGGCGCTGACCGGTCGCGCGGGCGGGGCCGGCGGCTCGTTTAATGCGGAGGTGTCCGTGTACAACCGGGCGGCCCAGCAGCAGGTGTATGGCAAGCGCTACCCGGCGAATCCGCAGGAAATCCGGCGCGTGGCGCATCGCGTCGCGGATGAAATCATCGAGGCGGTGACGGGCAAGAAGGGCATGGCGTCGGCCACGCTCGCGATGGTGGGCACGCGGACCGGGAAGAAGGAAATCTACCTGGCCGATGCGGATGGCGGCGGGCTGCGCCAGTTGACGCGGGACAACGCGATTTCGATTTCGCCGCAGTGGGGGCCGGGCGGACGGCAACTGGTCTATACATCGTACCTCAAGGGGTTCCCGGATCTCTACCTCGTGGAACTGGCCACCGGCGCGCGCCGCCGGATTGCGAGCTATTCGGGCCTGAATACGGGCGGCGCGATTTCGCCGGATGGCGGCATGATCGCGATGATTTTGTCGAAGGACGGGAACCCGGAGCTGTACGTGCGCGACGTGAACGGCGGCGCGCTGACGCGGCTGACGCAGACGGCGCGCTCCGCCGAGGCGAGCCCCTCCTGGTCGCCGGATGGCCGGCAGATTGTCTATGTCTCCGACCAGTCGGGCACCCCGCAGCTCTATGTGATCAGCCGGAGCGGCGGGTCCCCGCGCCGGATCACGAGCCGCGGGTCGCAGAACGTGTCGCCGGACTGGGGCCGGAACAACCTGATTGCCTACGCGAGCCTCTTCGGCGGACGCTGGAACATCTCCGTGCTGGACCCGGTTTCGCTGGAGGCGAAGCAGCTGACGCCCGGCGACGCGGATTACGAGGATCCGAGCTGGGCGCCGAACGACCGGCACCTCGCGGCGGGGCGCGCAATTCGCTACGCGTCCAAGGTGGTCTTGCTTGACAGCCTTGGCGATCCCCCCGTAGTTTTGACTGATTATCCGGGTGATTGGACCTCGCCCGCGTGGGCCCCGGTCCGATAAGACGGCTTGAAGATGGCGCGGATAACCCGCGCACGGAGGTAGACGTGAAGATTGCGTTGAAGATTGGCATGCTGGTGCTGATGGCGGCGGCGGTTTCGATGACGGGCTGCAAGAAGAAACCCAAGGCCGGCGCGGGTGTGGACGTGGGTGATCTCGGTCCCGTGGGCGCCGGGGATGTCTACGGTGACGCGCTGGCGGGTCGCCCGGATGCCCTGACCGAAATCGCGAGCCAGTTCGGTTTCGTCTACTTTGAATTCGACAGCGCGCAGGTCGGCGAGAGCGAGCGCGCCAAGGTCGAAGCGGTCGCGGAGTACCTCCGCGGCAATGGCTCGGTCGGCGTCATTGTGGAAGGCCACTGCGACGAGCGCGGCAGCAACGATTACAACCTCGCGCTCGGCGAGCGCCGTGCGCTCGCGGTTCGCGCGTACCTCGTGAACCTCGGCATCGACGCGGGCCGCATCCAGACCCGCAGCTTCGGCGAAGAGCGCCCGGCCGCCCTCGGACACGACGAGGCGTCCTGGTCGCAGAACCGCCGCGCGGAATTCAAGCTGTTCCAATAAACAGCTCGATCGATCGAACCAACCGCCGCGATTCCTCGAATCGCGGCGGTTGTTTTTTTTTGGGGGGGGGGTGTTGGCTGCTCGCGTCGAGCGCCAACGTCACGAAGATTGCTCTTCTTGTGGAGTGCGGCGGCTTGACGCCGCTCTGTCTTCCTCCTCCGCCAGCTTTTCCGGCTCGAACGCATCCGCCACATTCACCCGGTCCGTCCTGACCCCCTCCAGCAAGCGCTGAAAGACGGAATCCGCCTCCCGTTCAAACCAACCCGCCGAGCACCACGGCCAGTTTTCCGCACACCCCACAATCCCGTGGTGAACCGGATTCTGGTGCACATATTTCAACCGCGCGTAGTACGACCCGGCATTCGTGATGTGTGTGTCGTAGTACTGAAACCAGACCTTGCGGCCCGGTTGAGCGTCCCACTGATTCAGCGCGCGTGCTGTGAGCGTGTGCAGCTTGGATATCATGCGGGGTAACGTGGCTGGATCCTCTGGCGAAGAGGCCACGAAGTGATAGTGGTTGCTCAAAATTGCCCACGCCTGGAGCTCCCACCGAAAATCCCCGGCACAGTCAAACAAGGTGTTCAGAACCAGATCCAAGCGCGCGGACGAATGGAGAAGATGCTGTTTCTTGTAGATGCCGGCGGTGACAATGTAGGCGCCACGTTCTGACAGCTGATGACGAGGCGCATGGTGCCAGCCGGGCATGATGCTTGAATCGCATGAAGAGAGAGCGGCGTCAAGCCGCCGCACTCCAGATCA
>CALKUH010000036.1 GCA_937996795.1 uncultured Verrucomicrobiota bacterium
CCAATTAAAGCGGTACGCGAGCTGGGTTCAGAACGTCGTGAGACAGTTCGGTCCTTATCCACTGTGGGCGCAGGAGATTTGAGGAGTCCATTCCTTAGTACGAGAGGACCGGGAATGACGCACCACTGGTGTTCCGGTTGTCCCGCCAGGGGCAGTGCCGGGTAGCTATGTGCGGAACGGATAAGCGCTGAAAGCATCTAAGCGCCAAGCCTACTCCAAGATAAGATCTCACCACCGCAAGGTGCTAAAGGCCGGTTGAAGACTACAACCTTGATAGGCTGGGTGTGTACGTGTCGCGAGACATTTAGCTAACCAGTACTAATTGGCCGTGAGACTTGATCATTATTACTCTTTTTCGGTGAACGTATGGGCCCATCCTATGCAATGTTATTTTCGTCCCGCCTGAGCGGGACAACGATTTCCGGTGACCATAGCGAGGGGGAAACACCCGTTCCCATTCCGAACACGGCAGTTAAGACCTTCAGCGGCGATGGTACTGAGGTGTAGTCCTCGGGAGAGTAGCACGTTGCCGGATTTATTTCGAAAGGCCGCCGATCATACGATCGGCGGCCTTTCTTTTTTCTCATCGAAGCTTGCCTGCGCATGGGCCTGCTTCTATATTCCGCCCTTTTACGCCGGGATCCGCGCCTGTTGCGCGTCCGGCGAAACCGCATCGGCCCGTGTGGGCGGAGCGGACGCAAACAGGAGAACATGTCAGTGGCCAAGAAAACCAAACAACCAGCCAGTGCGCCATCCGGAATGGCCGCGCTGTACGATGAAACCCTTCGCAACTTCACCGAGGGGGCGATCGTCGTAGGGCGCGTGCTCGATGTGCGCCCGAATGAAGTCCTTGTCGACATTGGGTACAAATCGGAAGGCATTCTGCCGATCGCCGAATTTAAGAGCCCCGATGAAGTGAAGCCGGGCGACCAGATTGAAGTGCTGCTCGAGAAACTCGAAGATGACCAGGGCATGGTCATGGTCAGCAAGCGCCGCGCCGAACAGCAGCGCAACTGGGATCGCGTGCTCGCCAACTATGTTGAGGGCGGCACGATCAAGGGCGCCGTCAAGGGTCGCGTCAAGGGTGGCCTGATCGTCGATGTCGGCGTGGACGCGTTCCTTCCCGGCTCTCAACTCGATGTGGTGCCGGTCCGGAATCCCGAGGACTACTACGACCGCGAACTCGAGTTCAAGATCATCAAAATCAATCGCGATCGCCGCAATATCGTCGTTTCCCGCCGCGAACTGCTGGAAGACAAGCGTCGCGAGCAGAAGAAGACGCTCATGGGCGAAATCCAGATCGGCCAGGTTCGCCATGGCGTGGTGAAGAACATCACCGACTTCGGCGCCTTCGTCGATCTCAACGGCATGGACGGCCTGCTGCATATCACCGATATGAGCTGGGGCCGCGTTAACCACCCGTCCGAGGTGGTGAAGGTGGGCCAGGAACTCGATGTCATGATCCTGGATGTGGATCGCGACAAGGACCGCATTTCGCTCGGCTTGAAGCAAATCGCCCGCAATCCGTGGGACGATATTGAACGGAAGTACCCGGTTGGCACCCGCGTCAAGGGCAAGGTGGTCAATCTTGTGCCCTATGGCGCGTTCGTCGAAATCGAGGAAGGCGTCGAAGGCATGGTGCACGTTTCCGAAATTTCGTGGACGAAGCGCGTGGCGAAAGCCTCCGATGCGCTGACCGCGGGTCAGGAAGTCGAAGCCGTGGTGCTCAACGTCAATCGGGACGAGCAGAAGATTTCGCTCGGCATCCGGCAGACCGAGGCGAACCCGTGGAGCAAGGCGCAGGAACACTACGCCATCGGGGCGCGCGTCAAAGGCGCGGTCCGCAACTTCACGTCGTATGGCGCGTTCGTCGAACTCGAGCCCGGCATCGATGGCATGATCCATGTGTCCGACATGTCGTGGACGCGCAAGATCAACCATCCCTCCGAAGTCCTCAAGAAGGGCGACGAGGTCGAAGCTGTGGTGCTTGAGGTCGATGCGGCGAACCAGCGGATCAGCCTCGGCCTCAAACAGGCCCAGAACGATCCGTGGAGCAGCATCACCCAGCGCTTCAAGGTCGGCCAGATGGTCAAGGGCAAGGTCTCCAAGCTCGCTTCGTTCGGCGCGTTCGTCGAAATCGAAGAGGGCATCGACGGCCTGGTCCATATCAGCCAGATCAGCGACGAGCGTGTCCAGAAGGTCAAGGACGCGCTCCAGCCCGGCCAGGAAGTGGAAGCCCGCGTGATCAAGATCGATCCGGTCGAACGCCGCATCGGGTTGAGCATCAAGGCTGCCAAGCTGCCTGACGACCAGTTCGTGGTCGATGACTCCATGCTGGAAGGCCTCCGCCCGGGTGAAGACTTGGTCGACCTCGCCGGCGCCTTCGACGAAGCCTTTGGCGCTGCTCCTCAGACCGAGGAATGGCATCCGGGTCAGAAAAAGAAGGACGCGGACGCGAGCTAACCTGCGCGACAGCGATCAATAGACAGCGCCGGCCCGTTCGGGCCGGCGCTGTTTTTTTTCGTGCGCATATGATCGCGACAACCTCCCGATTGCCCTTGCGTGAGCCCTGTGGCACAGTGCGCGCCATGAGTGTCATAGACGAATTGGCCGCACGCAGCGTGGATCTAATTTCGCGCGCGGAACTGGAAGCAAAGCTTAAAGAGGGTCGTCCGCTCCGCATCAAATACGGCGCGGATCCATCCGCCCCGGACCTGCATCTGGGCCATGTCGTCGGATTGAACAAGCTCCGCGAATTCCAAGCGGCCGGCCACACCGTCGTATTTATCATCGGCGACTTCACGGCCATGATTGGCGATCCCTCCGGCCGCTCACAAACGCGCAAGCCTTTGTCGCGCGAGCAGGTGAAAGCCAATGCCGAAACGTACCAGCGACAGGTGTTTCAGATCCTGGACCCGGCGCGGACGGAGATGCGCTTTAATTCGGAATGGCTGTCCCCCATGGGGTTTGAAGATGTCGTTCGCCTGTCCTCGAAGGTAACGGTTGCACAGATGCTGGCGCGCGAGGATTTTTCCAAACGCTATGCCGAGAACGCTCCGATTTCACTGGTGGAGTTCCTGTACCCGCTCATCCAGGCCTATGACTCGGTGATGGTGAAAGCCGATGTGGAACTGGGCGGCACGGACCAGTTGTTTAACCTTCTGCTCGGGCGCGAACTGCAAAAAGAAATGGGGCAGGCGCCCCAGGTGGTGATGACGCTTCCGCTGTTGGAGGGCCTGGACGGTGTCCAGAAGATGAGCAAAAGCCTTGGCAATTATATCGGGGTCACGGACGCGCCGCGCGATATGTTCGGCAAGGTCATGTCGATCAGCGATGCGCTCATGTGGCGCTATTACGAACTGGTGCTTTGCCGGGATGCCTCATCGATCAATGCGGCGCGCACGTTGCATCCGCGTATTGCGAAGGACCAGCTGGCGCAGGCGATCGTGGCCCGTTTTCACGGTGAGGCGGCGGCTGTCGAGGCCTCCGCGGAGTTCTCTCGTGTGTTTTCGCAAAGTGAACTGCCCAGCGATATTCCCGACATTCAAATCGCGGAATCGGAGCTTGGCGTCGTGGCCCTCCTCGTCCGTTGCAAGTTGGCTGCGAGCAACGGCGAGGCCAAGCGATTGGTGGAGCAGGGGGCTGTTCGCATAGATGAGCAGCGGGTATCCGATCCACGTGCCGTGGTGGGTCTGCGGCCTGGACTGGTGATTCGCGCGGGCAAGCGGGGATTCGCCCGGATCAGTTGACGCCGTGCTGCGTTGCGCCTCCGGGCATTTCGACCGGGAGCCGCAGCACGAAACGCGTGCCTTTCCCCGGCTCGCTTTCCACGCGGAGTGTCCCGCCGAGGCGCTGGGTTAGTTTTTCACAAATCGCCAAGCCCAAGCCATGACTGTCCTTGCGCCCGATCCCGGCGCTGCCCCGTTGGAAGGGCTCAAAGGCATGGTTTATTTCGTTGGGTGACATTCCGGGACCCGTGTCGGAAACCTGGAACTCAACGTCGCCATTCACAATCCGGCAGTCTAATTCGACCCATCCACGGTCCGTGTATTTGACGGCGTTGGAAAGCAGGTTGACCAGAATCTGTTCCAGACGGTTGGGGTCGCTTTTGATTTCAAGATGCGACGAGGACCGGGCGAAGCGAATCGCAAGCCCCTTTGAACGGGCTTGCAGCAGGATACTGGAGTGTGCGCGCTGCAGGATTTCATCCACGGATATCCGCTGTGCGGAGATGGGCAGTTTGCCGGCTTCAAGGCGGGAGAGTTCCAGCATGTTGCCGACGAGTCGCTCCATGCTTTCGGTCGCGCGTTCGATGGCCGTCCAGGATTCTTCCTCATCGCCCTCCTGCTCGCGCAACAAACCGGCGTGCCCTTTGATGACCTGGAGCGGGGAGCGCAGGTCATGAGCGACCATGGCGAGCACATCCGATTTGATCTTGCTCGCCTGCTCAACCTGGTCGATTTCCCGCAGAAGCTCCTTTTTCGCGCGAAGCGCCTCCCGCAGTTGCATGACCGCGCCGCGCAGGATTTCCACCTCTTCCAAGCGGGAGGACTCATCGTGCGGCGCCACTCGCGTGTGCCCTTTGCTGATCTCCTGAAGTTCCGCGGCGAGCGCACGGAGCGATGCCGCAAGACGCGAGGCTAGAAACCCGCTGAATCCGGTCACAAGGGCTACGACCAGGGCGGCGGCCACAATGGCCTTGCGCATGGCATCGCGCAGACCCGGCGCAAGGGCCCGTTCCGGCATGAGCACGCCGCAATACCATCCCATTTCACCGGCGACCGGCGATTGGCGCAGGGCGAGAAGGTGGGTCTCTCCCTGGATCGTTACACGCGTTGTTTTGTCACGGTCCAGTCGTCTCTCGCGCCACAGGGTGCGGATGCTGTCGGAGGACTGTGTGGCCGACGCGCCTGTCGGAGGCGAGGGTAGAATGACCGCTCCGTCCTCGTGAACAACAAATGAGAATCCCGAATCTCCGCTATGAAGTGAGGACAAGAAGGCCGCGACGTGTTCGATAAACAGGTCGACGGTTAGCACCCCGCGCACGCGGCCCTCTGGATCCCGCACCGCTTGCGCGATGGTCACGCCCCGGCGTCCCTCATTAAATGTGAAGGTGGATGTCCAGACCACTGTGGTCCGAGCCGAGGCCAGTGCGAACCAATCCCGACTGCGGGGATCATATTCAGGATAGTTTGCGTCAATCGGTACAAGCGCGCCGTTTGAGATGAGATATTCCTCCGGTTTCCCCTGGCGCCGGGATGGATCGGATCGGTTGAGGACAACGTGCCCGTCCTCGGTCCGGCGCACACCAACGAATCGTCCGTCCGTTGCATCCGCCCACGAGATCCAGGCGAGATGAGGTTGGTGGCGGAGCCGTTCTCCCAGGTATCGGCCGAGTGTTTCATGATCGCCGATCGGAAGCAGGTCGCGCTGGGCGCGGTCCGCAAGTTCACCGAGCAGGGAAACCCCGGGCGAGAATTGAAGGCGCGCTTGCTCTGCGATGGACTGCTTGATCGTCGCGAATACCGCATGCTGAAGCCGGACTTCGGCTTGCCTCGTGAAGTGGTACGCCACGGCGATGAGGATGGCCGAGGTCAGCAGAATACTTCCGACCACAAGAGTCAGCGTGGCCGTGCGAATACCAAATGAGGCGCGCATGGCGGTTACCGTTGTAAAAAGCCTAGACGCCAGCCCGCTCCCGGGCAAGGCTCATTGCGAAAACGACGGGCTTAACTTACACTCGAACGCTTGGAACACAGGCATGCCCTCGTAGCTCAGCTGGACAGAGCATCGGATTTCTACTCCGGCGGTCGCAGGTTCGACTCCTGCCGAGGGCGCCACCAACGATATGATTGCGCCTTGGGTACAGATTGATCTGGCGGTATTGGATCGCAATGTGCGTGCGATGCGCGATGCGCTTGGTCCTCGCACGTCGCTTGTCATGGTCGTCAAGGCGAATGCGTACGGGCATGGGCTTACGCCCGTGGCGCGTCAGGCGGCGCGATCCGGGGTCCGCTGGTTTGCCGTGGCGTATTTGCGCGAAGCGTTGCAGGTGCGCGCGGTGTGTGAAGATGCCGAGATTGTCATCCTGGGCGCGGTCATGCCGGATGACGTGCCGACCCTGCTGGAAAACCGGCTGCTTCCCGTCATCGTTGACGAAGAGCAAGGACGCGCCCTGGCCCGGGCGGCACGCGCGCGCGGCGCGGTGTTGCGGGCGCATTTGAAGGTGGACACAGGGATGGGCCGCTTCGGTGTGCCGTGGGCGGATGGCATCCGTGTCTATGAACGATTGGCGCGCGAGGCCGGTCTTGATCTTACGGGGCTATGCACGCATTTTGCCTCGGTTGAGCCGCGCAAGCCCTCGCTCGGACCCGAACAGATGGAGCGATTCCTGCGCATCGAGGAGGCGATCCGCCGCATGTCGGCGCAGCCGCTGTTCCGTCATGTGTCGAGCAGCCGCGCGTTTCTGTACCAGCAGGAGTGGGATCTCGACGGCGTGCGCCCCGGTATCGCCGCCTATGGGTATGGCGCCCGCGAGCGCGGCATGCGCGTGGCGACCGAGCCCGTGCTGCAATGGCGCACCGGGGTGATGCAGGTCAAGCGGGTGCCCGCCGGGTTTGGCGTCGGCTACTACAGCACGTATGTAACTCCCGCGCCGACCACGCTGGCGACGCTGGCCGTTGGATATGCCGATGGGTATCACCGCGCGCTCAGCAACAAAGGCTTTGTCCTGATCCGCGGCCGCCGGTGCGCGGTTGTCGGGCGCGTCAGCATGAATTGGATCACGGTCGACTGCGGGCCCGACGCCGATGTGGCGCCCGGCGACGAGGCGGTGCTGATTGGACGGCAGGGGAATGAATCGATCTGGGCCGACGAACTCGCGCGTCTCGCCCGAACGATTCCCTATGAAATGCTCACGAGCATCCAGAGCGCGAGCGAACGGCATTACGTCAGCGCGCCCAGTCTGCCGTTGGGGTAGCGTCGGCGGCGAATGTTAGTGCCGCATCCACCAGCGCGCGCTGGCGGCGATGAAGAAAATCCCCGCGAGCGTCACCGTCACGACGAGGACAAAGCGAAAGCGTTCCTCCTGGACGAGAAACGCACTCTGCGCGCGGACAAAAAAGGCCGCCGACGTCCCCAATGCAAGGGTGAGCAAGCCCGAGGTCACGAGGCCGCGCGTCGAATGTCCTGGAATTTCAGCCACGACGTCACCGTATCACAGCGCCGGAGGCGAAGCGAGCTTCACGATGGCGCAGGCCTCGGCGGGCACCCAGCCTTCCTTCCGGCCCGACGTTACGCGGAGCCATTCCCCGGTTTGCGACACCAGCGTGACGGTGTCGCCTTCCGGCGCCTGGAAGTGGGGAGTGGACGAGGCCAGCGGTGCAAAACGAACCGCCTCGTCACGGAGCAACACCACATCGGGGTTGTTTTGGTTAACGCGCCAATAGATGGTTCCTGCGAGTGACACCGCCAGAAGGCCGCCGCAGCAGATGAGCGGAGGCCGGGCCCAGCGCCGTCCGGCGGGCACGAGCATGGTGAAGCCTGCCAGCAGGGCGCTCACCCACCAGGATGCGATCAGGAGAATATTCCATTCGCGTGCGGATAGTTCGCCCAGGGTGCGGTCGAGCAGGGAGGGGCGATGCACAGGCAGGCCAGCCTCCTTCATCACGAACGCCAGATTGGCCGCGGCATCGGCGTCGCGAGGATGCATCAACAGCGCGGCTCGATAGCTCGCGATGGCCGCACCCGTGCGGCCCAGGCGGGCGAGCGTGTTGCCGCGGTTGTAGTGCAGCGCGAGGCTGGACCATCCGTCCCGCAGAAGCCCGTCGTAGTGTTCCAGCGCGCGCGAATAGTCCCGGGTATCGTAGGCCTGTTGGGCTGCCTGCATGCGGGCGGACGGTTCCGGGCCGGCGTTTCCCGCGACGGGCAACAGGAAGACCAGACAGAGGAACAGGACCTTCATTTCAGGGCCCTCCCGCTTTCCCGGAGCAACGCGGCGAGATCGGAAACGCGACGCTCCATCTCCGTTCGCAACTCGGGGGGCGATTCCGTCCCGCTGTAGCGAATCCGGTCGCAGAGGGCGAAGGTTTCGCGCAGGGCGTCCACGCGTTCGGAGGCAACGCCTGCGGCCTTTAAGCGGGCCCCCACCTTGTCGGCCGTGACCTCGCCCGGGGCGAGCGCCAGCACATGGCCGAAGTAGTCGTGCAAGAGATCCGACAGCGCCTGCGCCGCTTCCGCAGTTCGGCCCGCCGCCAGCAGTTCGCGTGTTCGCGCGAGGCCTTTGCGGGCGCGGCGCGGCGCTTGTTGGCGTTCCATCTCTCGCGGATTGCGCAACCGGTGTTCCCGTTGCTTCGCAACGACCGCTGCGACGAGAAGCGCGAGGGCGGGGAGGACATGCACGATGGGGGCCGCCGTTTGCAGCGGGGACGCGGGTTGCCCGTCCGCGCGAGACCAGCAGCGTGGCGCCGGTTTCAGATAGACCAGGTCGCTGCCCAGCGGGGCCTGTGAGCGCACTGCGGACTCGCCCGCCGGCTGGAGCACGCGCGGGGCATCGGCGGAGGCCTGCTGCAGGTCGAGTGCGAAGGGTCCCTTGACGAGCGTTTCATACTGTTCGGTTTCGGGATTAAAAAAGGTGAACGAGACCGCGGGCAATTCGGCGGCCTGACTTCGTGGAATGACCACCTGTTCAAATTCCTTGAAGCCGGCGCCGGGGTCCTGGCGGACCAGTTGTGGGTCGTACGTTCTGAAGGGATCACCCAGATCGAGGCGTGGCGCGCTGATCATCTCCAGGTTGCCGCGCCCCTGGATTCGCATGGTCAGGGTGATCGGTTCGCCGACGCGGCCTCGAAGCGGGTTCGCGGCGAGGTCGAACGAAAACGTGCCGACGGCGCCCGCGAACGAGGCGGGGCGGCCCTCTTCGGGCAGATTCTTAACCTCAAGGCGGAGCGGACGTGTCTGGATGGTGTGCGGGCGTGTTTCGACCCGGGCGAACATGCTCTCGAACAGGCTGTCGCCGAAAAAGGGATCGCGCATCCGCTCCCGCCCGCGCGACACGATCAGGTTCACTCGCAAGCGTGGCTGCAGCGTGAACGAGCCCGCGGTCAGCGCGCTGGCGCGACTGCGGAACTTGCGCACGTCGTAGATCTGTCCGTTCAGCGCTTCCCGCGAGGCGGCGAGTTCCTCGAAGCCCTCCAGCGAAAGGCCGCTCGTGTCAAAATCCTGCAGCGACACCTGTCGATCCATGTTCACCCCGGCGACGGCATAGAGGCTCAGGATGAGTTCAAATCGCTCGTTCACGTAAACCGCCGGACGGCTTGGCGTCAGTGTGGCGAACATCATGTCGTCAAGTTGCGACGCCTGCCCGCCTGTGCCGGCTGCGGTATGGGGAAGGACCTGGAGCTGGACCGCGGGGATGGTGTAGGCGGTGCCCTTGTGATCCAATCGAAACGGACCGATTTGGAAATCGCCCGCCGCCTGGGGGGTCAACCTGAAGGTGTAGGCGATCTGGGATTGGCGCTGGCCGTTGATGAATTGGAAGCTTTGTTCCGTGCCCATCGGGATCACATCGAAGCCGGACAGCGCGGGCAGCGATGGCGCCGGCGCCTGATCCATGTCGCGAAAGATGACCTTGCAGACTGCGGAGTCGCCGAGGCGGATCACGTTGGGATCAACGGTCATTTCCACCGTCCCCGCGTGCGCGGCCATGACGCCGACGGCGGCCCACATGAGGGCGAAGTTTCGGATGCGGTGTCGGGGCCCTTGCATTACCAATCCTTCTCCACGGGCGTCAGGTTGCGCGACTCGCGCTGGATTCGATCCGCCGCCATGCGGGCCCGATCCGCCTGTTCCTTGTCGCGCATGGCATCCAGCATACGCGCCGCTTCCTCCGGCGTCATGGCGGAAGCGGGCTGGTCGGCTTGATTTTCATCCTGCTGCGAGGGTGGTTCCTCGGGCGCGGGATCCGGTTCGGCGGGCTGGTTGTCCGGGTCCGGGTTCTGTTGCTGATCTTGATTCGATCCGTCCTGAGGCTGTTGTTCGGGAGAAGACTGCGGATTCGGCTGGTTCTGTTGTTCGAGCAGGCGCTTGAGTTCAACGAGGCGGGCATCATCCGGATACAGGAGCAGCCCTTCATCGACCCACTTCACCGCGGCTTCACGGTCGTCCCGGATGTACTGTTCCGCCCCATGATTGAAGTAGTATAGCGAGGGCTCGGAGGCCCCCGCGGCGCACGCGGCGCCGGTTAGCAGCAGCAACACTCCTTTGAAGGCGCACTTCATTTCGTGTCGGGCGCGGTGGGCGCCGCCTCCAGAATCTGTGCAATTTGACCGCTTTTTTCGCGCAACTGTTCGAAGGTCTTGGCCTCGGGGCGCGGCAGGAGCAGGGCGGGGGCGAGACGTGTCTGGGCCTTTTCGAGCAAGTGAAAGGCCTCCGGGAACTGGTGGCGGCCAATCAGGCTCTCCGCCGTCTGGACGACCACGCCGAGCTCGCCCGCCGCCGCGTTCAGCGCGCGGAGCCGGCCCAGGGCCACCTCGAGATTGTGCCGCGCGTCAGGATTCCCAGGGGACAGCAGCAGTGACTGTTCAAGAAAATCGAGCGCCTCGGCGAAATGACGCTCAATCTGCTGTCCCTGTTTGGCCTCAAACGCGGCATCCACCTGGCGCAGGCGACAAAGCGCCGCGTTGTACAGCGCCTGGGCCTGCCGGTTCAGATCTTGCGTCTGCCGGGCCGCCTGGAATGCGTCGGACGCGGCGTCCCATTTCGCGGCGCGATACAGCGCGAGTCCGCGATTGAAATGGGCGACCGATGGGTCGCGATCGATCGCGCCCGCGTGCTCCGCGGCCGTTGCGAAGGATTCCGCCGCGGCATCAAATTGTCCGTTCGTATAGGCGCGGATTCCATCGCGCATCGCGACGCGGGCGTCGGGCGCGGGCGCCGTGGCTTCACCCCGCGTCATCGGCGCCAGCGCGGCGATCGCGCCGCACATCAGCAGGATGGTCTTCATGACGCCGCCCTCCGGGATCCGTTCCGCTCGCGCAAGGCGGACTCCAGCGCGAGCAACACGAGCGAGCCGCCGATGAACCAGCCCGCGCGTTCCTCCCACAGCTTGGCGAGGCGGGAGTCGGTTTCCGCCCGTTTCAACGTGTCCCACTGGGTCCGCAGCAATTCATCCAATCCAATGTCGCCGGGCGCGGCGCGCACGTAGGCGCCGCCGGTTTCAAGCGCGAGCGCTTTTAGCGGGTCCTCGCGCAAGGTGCTGAGAATCACATTCCCCGCGGCGTCCTTCTGGAATCCCGGGCTGCCATCCGCCGCGGGCAGCGGCTCGCCCTCGCGCGAGCCCACGCCGACGGCGTACACGCGGATGCCTTTTTCCTTCAACTCCGGGATCCATCGCGCGGGATCGCCTTCGTGATCCTCGCCATCGGTCACGAGCAGCAGCACCCGGTCGGACTCGGCTTGCTTGTCGAATGTCTCCACCGCCACGCGCAAGGCCGAGGAGATTGAGGTGCCGCCGCGCGGCACGATGCCCACATTCGCCTCCTCAAGACTCATGCGGAAGGCCGCGTAGTCGATCGTGAGCGGGCAGTGGAGGAACGCCGTGCCCGCGAATGGAATCAACCCCACGCGATCCCCGCGCAACTGGGCCACGAAATCGCGCAGCCCCCATTTGGCCTGCTGCATGCGCGTCGGTTTGAAGTCGGATGCCAGCATGCTGCGCGAGGTGTCGAGCAGGATCAGGATGTCGAGCCCGCGCCGCGAGGCCTGCTGCCATTTGAATCCCCACTGCGGGCGCGCCAGCGAAAACAGCAGCAGGGCCATCGCGCCGATCCAGAGGGCCAGCCGCAGGATGCGGCGCCGGGGACGCCAGTCCGCCGCGACCCGGTCGATGGCCGATGCCTCAAGCATCGCGGCGAGCCGGCGGCGTCGCGTCCGGTACAGCCACGCCAGCGTCACCGCAAGCGGGATCAGCAGCCACAAGGCCGGCAGATAGGCTGGATCGCCGAAATTCATGGAAATGCGCCCACCCGTCCGAGATTCAACAGTTGTTCCAAACCCAGCAGCAGGAGGGCGAAGAGGATGAGCGGTTGGAAGCGTTCCTCAAACTGCGTGTAGTGCTCCACCTCGACCTCTGTTTTCTCCATCGCGTCGATTTCCGCAAAAACCCGTTTCAATGCCGGCAGGTCCGCGGCCCGGAAATACGTCGCGCCCGTGAGGTCCGCGATGCGCTTGAGGGTCGCCTCGTCGATCTCCGAACGCTGCCGCATGTAGTGCGTGCCGCCGAAGGGATCGCGCATCGGGATGCGGACGATGCCGGTCGAGCCCGCGCCAATCGTGTACACCTTGATGCCGAGGGCCTGCGCCGCCAGGGCCGCATTCTCCGGCGTAAGCTCGCCGCTGTTGTTCACGCCGTCGGTGAGCAGGATGACGAGTTTCGTTTTTGCTTCGCTCTCGCGCAGGCGATTCACGGCGGATGCCAGCGCGACGCCCACGCCCGTCCCGTCCCCGAGGTCGCCGGGTTGGAGCCGCTCGACCTGCGTGAGCAGCCAGCCATGATCCAGCGTCAGCGGCGCGAACGAATAGGGCAGGGCGGCAAAGCCAACGAGGCCGATGCGGTCATTCCGGCGCGATTGGATGAACTGGTCCACGACCTGTTTGGTTGCGTCGAGCCGATTGATCGTCCGTCCGCCCTCCTCGAAATCCTCCGCGGCCATGGAGGGCGACACGTCCACCAGCAGGATGATGTCCACGCCTTCGGTGTGCACACGGTGCTGGCCGAGCCCGCGTTGCGGGCGCGCGAGCGCGAGGACGAGCAACACGAGGCCTGCGCCGAACAGCACGGGCAACACCGGGCGCAGCGCCACCGCCCAGCCCGCGGGCACACCCGCCAGCGCGCCGAGTCCGCTGAACCGGATCGCCGGGCGCGTGCGCTGCAGGCCGTAGCGCAGGTACAGCAGGACCGGCACCGCGAGCAACAGGAGCAGCAGCCATGGATACCGGAACATCATGTCGCGCCTCGTGCGGGTTGGGGCGCGGGCGGCGCGGGTTGCGTTTCGCGGACCAGGCGTTCCGCCGCCGCGAGGGCGGCCTCCATGTCGGTTTGCGCCGGGCGATGGCGCGCGAATTTAACGAGGTCGCTCTGCTCCAGGAACGCCGCGACGAGCTGCTGGTGGTCCAGCGTGAGGCTGCGCGACGAGGTGGCCGCGCGGATGAATTCCTCCGTGGTCTGTTCAGGCGCGTGAAGCGTAAACGCTTCTTCCAGGTAGCGCCGGACAATGGCGGACAACTCAACATAGAAGGCTTCGATTCCTGAATCGTCCGGCCATCCGCGGTCGCGGAGCTGGCGGATCGCCGCAAGCGCGCGTACGTGCGCAGGCAGCGGCGGTGCGGGGGGCGACTCCGTTTTCCGGCGGCGCATCGCCCACATCACTGCGGCGAGCAGAGCTGCCGCGAGCGACACCCATCCGAGCATTTTCAAGACGCGAAGGGCGGTGCGCTCCGGCCAATGCTGGAGACCCGTCACGTCGCGGAATTCCAGATCGTTCTCCGACAGGCTGCCGGTGACCTCGATTTGGAGGGCCGGAAGCGGCATGGCGGTTTCCCTGCCCTCCCGGTCCACCCATCGCACCTCGCCGGTCCAGACCAGGAACGCACCCGTGCGAAGGGCCAGCAACTCCCATGTGCGCGTTCGCGTGCCGGACGAGGCGGTCTCCGTGCTGTTCCGCACTTGGATGGCCGGTGGCGCGCCAACGGCAGGCCAGGACACCGTGGCCCCCTCGGGCACGCGGACGGCGAGACGCGCGGTGAACGGTTCGCCCATGAGCGTGCGATTCGTGCTGAGGTGCGCGCGCATCGGATCCGACTCCGAAAGCGCGGGCCCGGATGAGCGACTGCACGCGGCGGCCAGCAGCGCGGTCGTCAACAGCAGCGGGAGGAATGGCGTCGCGTTCACGTGGCCAGCCTCCGCTCGCGTGCGGCGAAAAAGCGGACCAGTTCCTGCACATACGGGCGGCCCGTCTCCACCTCGATCAAATCCACCCCCGCGCCGCGCAAGTCGCGCGCGAGGTCCGCCTTTGCCGATTCATGCCGCCGCCGCACCTGCTCGCGCACCTGCCGGTCCGAGGTGTCGATGATCCGGCGAAGACCGGATTCCGCGTCCTCCCACTCGATCACGCCCGCGCCCGGCCAGTCGTACTCGCGGCGGTCCTGCACGCGGATGGCGACCAGGTCGTGCCGGCGTGCTGCCGCCGCGAGCGGTTTCTGGAACTCGCGGTCCATGAAATCGCTGATCAGGAACGAGACGGTGCGCCGCGCCGTGACACGGTTGAGATAGCGCAGCGCCGCGGCAAGCCGGGTGCCGCGGTTGCGCGGCTTGAAGTGCAGGGTGTCGCGGATGACGCGCAGGACATGGCGCGCGCCTTTGCGGGGTGGGATGAAATGCTCCACATCGTCCGTGAAGAGGATCAGCCCCACGCGGTCGTTGTTCTGGATCGCCGCGAAGGCGAGCACCCCGGCGAGCTCCGCCGCGAGGTCGTTCTTGAATTGCGCGCCGCTGCCGAAACGCTGGGAACCGCTGAGATCCACCAGCAGCATCACCGTCAGCTCCCGCTCCTCGCGGTACTTCTTGATGAACGGATGCCCGAGGCGCGCGGTCACGTTCCAGTCGATCGCGCGCACGTCGTCGCCCGGGACGTATTCGCGCACCTCCTGGAACTCCATGCCCTGGCCTTTGAAGACGCTGTGGTACTGGCCGGCAAAAATGTCCGTGACCATCCGCGACGTGCGGATTTCGATCTGGCGGATTTTCTTGATGACCTCTGCGGGAATCATGGGGGAATGCCTGTAGACACGGTCGCCGACCGCGTGCCGCGCTCAATGCACGCGGCTACAGGAACCAACTCCGCGCCTGTTTGATCTGGAGTTCCATCGTCTCCCTTTCAGGGCACCGGCAGCGAACTGAGGATGCGTCCGACCACGTCGTCCGGGCGGAGCTCCTCGGCCTCCGCCTCATACGACACGATCACGCGGTGGCGCAGGACATCCGGCGCGATGGATTTGACGTCCTGCGGCGTCACGTAGCCGCGTCCGTTCAGGAACGCGTGCGCGCGCGCCGCCAGCGTGAGGTTCAGCGTGGCGCGCGGCGACGCGCCGTAGCGGATGTACGGCTTGAGATCGAGCTTGAACGACGCCGGGTCGCGTGTGGCGAAGACAATGTTGAGGATGTAATCCTTGATCTTGTCGTCCACGTAGATGTCGTCCACCACCTTGCGCGCGCGCAGGATCGATTCGGGTTCGACCACGGCCCGCACCGCGGTCGAGGCGTCCGTGACTGCCATCGCGTCCAGGATGCGGCGCTCCTCCTCGCGCGACGGGTAGGTGACGTGGAGCTTCAGCATGAAGCGGTCCACCTGCGCCTCGGGCAGCGGATAGGTGCCTTCCTGCTCGATGGGGTTTTGCGTTGCGAGCACGAGAAACGGGGTGGGGAGGGGGAATGTCTCCTGGCCGATGGTGACCTGGTGTTCCTGCATCGCCTCCAGCAGTGCGCTCTGCACCTTGGCCGGCGCGCGGTTGATTTCGTCCGCGAGGATGATGTTCGCGAAGACCGGTCCCTTGCGGATGAAGAACGACGCATCCTTCGGGTTGTACACCTGCGTGCCCACGACATCGGCCGGCAACAGGTCCGGCGTAAACTGGATGCGCTGGAACCGGGCGTTCACCGCGGCGGCCAGCGTCTTGACGGTGAGCGTCTTCGCGAGGCCCGGCACACCCTCGACCAGCAGGTGCCCGTTGGCCAGCAGGCCGATCATCAGGCGATCCACCAGGTAGGATTGCCCGACAATCACCCGTCCGATTTCGGCCTTCAACGCTCCGATGAATCCACTCTCCTCCTTGACCCGTTCATTAATGGCCGTAATGCCTGTGCTCATAGACTCCTTGACCTCCCTGCTCTCGAAAACCCTTTGACCGCGTGCCCTGAAAAAAGTTCAAGCGCAACCGTTCACGGGGGCGCGCCGGAAACGCTGATTTTCCGCAGCGCCTCGTAGAGTGCGATGCCCGCGGCGGTGGACAGATTCAACGAACGCACATGATCGGCGCGCAGGGGAATCCCCAGATGTCGGTCCGGGAAGCGCGCCAGCAGCTCGGACGAAAGACCCCGTGTCTCCGAGCCGAAGACCAGCGCGTCGCCGGGCCGGAAGTCGGCGTCAAACAGCGAACGGCTCGCGCCGGTGGTGAACAGCCAGAGGCGCGGGTGGCCCGCCTGTTCGAGGAAGTGGTCGAACGACGGGTGGGGGGCCATGGCGACGGAGTCCCAGTAGTCGAGGCCCGCGCGTTTGAGCTGGGCATCGTTGATGGTGAACCCCAGCGGTTCCACGAGGTGGAGGGGCGACCCCGTGGCCGCGCACGTCCGTGCGATATTTCCGGTGTTCGGCGGGATTTCCGGTTCGACAAGCACGACGCGCAGCGGCGGGTCCGGCCAGGGGAACTGGAGCGGACAGCGTCGGGTGTGCGCGTGTTTCATCTCGGATCCGGCGCCACTCGCCGGGCTTATTTCGGCGCCACGGCGGTCCGCACCGCCGCCGTCATTTTGCGCGCGATCTGCTGGCCCGCCGTCTTGAGCGCCGCCTGGCCCGCCGCGCGGACCGCCTGGCCGCCGGCCTGTGCGTTCGCGTCCTCAACCGCCAGCACCTTGCCGTCGCTGACACGCACGAGGCGGAGCGAAATTTCCGCATTCGCGCGGATGACCGTCACGCCGTACGCCGCGCCCTCGCTCGCCTTGACGGCGGTCGCCTTGCCCGCGATGACATAATCCACGCCGAGTTCCTTGCCCTTGTCCGCCGCCGTGCGCGCGCCGACCAAATCATCCAGGCTGCGCCAGCTGCCGAGTGCGCTGACATCAACCACGTCGAAGCCGGCGCGAACGAGCGCCTTCTCCACCTCGCTCTGCACGATGTGCTGGTTGCCGCCGCCGTAGGCGTACCAGAACCATTCGCCGTCCACCTGCTCCGGCGCAATCACGGCGATTTTCGGCGCAACCGGCTCGGCTTCCGCCGCAGGCGCCGGCGCGGGTTCGGCCGCGGGTGCAGGCGTTGAAGCGGGCGCCGCGGGGGCTTCGGCGGCCGCCGCAGGTTCCGGGGCCGGCGCGGCCTCCTGGGCGAAGGCAGCGGTGGAAACCAGCAGGCCGGCGGACGCAAGCAACAGCGCAAACAATGATTTCATAAAACACTCCTTGTTTGCGCGGATTGTCAGGGAACGCGTTCCGGAGTCAATAGGCGAGTTGGTCGTGGGGGTGGCGCTGGACAACCGGAGACTCGCAGCGCGTTTCCGTCCCGCCTTCACTCTTCGCTGCGTTGCGAGCGATCAGAAATGACGGCGGGCGAATTCTCGACCGGAGCCGGTCTTCAGGTATTTCTCAAAGCGCGCGGCCTTGTCGCGAGACCGGAATGCGTGCAGCGTCTCCACGATCCAAGGTGTGAATGGGGCTGTGGACGGGACCCCGCCCTCATTGTGTTTGCGGAGCCGGGCCTCCAGGTCCTCCGTTAGGCCGGTGTAGGTCCGGCTCGGATAGGGAATGCTCCGCAATCTGTAAACGTATATGAATTCCATGGCTTGCCAGCCGGAGACTCGCAGCGCGTTACCGGGCCCGCCTTCGCGTTCCGGGACGGAACGACTACGGCGGGCAGCCTTCGCTCTCCGCTGCGCTGCGAGCGAAGGCTGGCGGAGGGGGTGGGATTCGAACCCACGGACCCGCGTAAGCGAGTCAACGGTTTTCAAGACCGTCGCCTTAAACCACTCAGCCACCCCTCCGACGCAAATTCACAGAATCTGCAATTTACAGACGTTGCAGGCGGGGCGGAAGTGTTTTTACAGGCGTTGAAAACCGGAGGGCGGTCAGTCGACCTGACCGGTGATGCGGGCGTGGAAGTCCTTGTAGGGAATGCGGGGGTCGAGCCAGATGCCGAAGTAGGCGGAGGCGAAGTCGGCGCCTTCGACGACGCCGAGGGGGGCGCCGTTGAGGGCGAGTTCGCTGCCGAGGCCGGGGATGTAGGTGAGCGTGTAGCGGTCGCCGGGTTTGACGTCGCGATACCACGCGTTGATCCGGTCGATCCGGGGTTGCAGCGCCTTCAACTGGTCCGCGGGCACCTGGCGGCGCAGGGCGTCGTCACCCGCGCCGATCAGGTCCTCGGCGGAGATGTTCCGCAGGTAGACGAGTTCGAGGCGCTTTGGGACATCGCCGAGGACGTTGGTCGTGGCGGCGCCTTCGCCGACGTGAAGTGAGGCCCAATAGACCTTAAAGATGTAGCCCACACGCAGGAGGGCGTCGCCACGCAGGGTCAGCGTGACGCCGTCGCGCTCCACCACGGGCGGAAACGACGGACGAGGCGCCCCGGCGGCGGAATTCAGGCACAGGGCGAAGAGGCAGCATGCGAGAAGTGTTTTCACAAGCATATCTTCGAGCGCCTCGCGAGATCCTTACAGCAAGCTGTATCGGTTGACTCCACCGCGATATCCCGTAAGCTCTGCCCCCTGACAACGGGGAGTATGCCGTGGCGAATGCACCAAAGACGATGAACACGTGGCCGTGGAAGGCGCTGGGGCCGGCGCTTCCGGAGCGCAAGCCGATGCCGATGCGCGTCAAGGCGACGATCCAGGCGGTGGTGATGGGGCTGGTCGGCTTCGCCGTCTACAAAATCTGGGGCCACCTCATCGGCCCCGCCATTGTCTGGTCGCTGGCGCTGCTGGTCCTGATCGGCGGCTGGCTTGTGCCGTCGATTTTCCACGGGTTCGAGAAATTCGGCGCGAAGCTCGCCTTCTGGGTGGCGTCCGGATTGACGTGGGGGTTGCTGGTGCCGTTTTTCTACATCACGTTCACCTTCGGCCGGCTGGTCTTGGTGGTGCGCGGGCTTGACCCGATGGACCGGGCGTTTCCCGATGCCGGCCGAGACACGTTCTGGACGCCGCGTCCGCCGGTGCCGAGCATGGACCAGTATCGGAAGCAGCATTGAGGAAATGCGGAATTCAGAATGCAGAATGAAGAATGGGATGTAGGCGCATGAATATTCTCGGCATCAGCGCATTTTATCACGATTCCGCGGCGGCGCTCATCCGCGACGGCAAGATCATCGCCGCGGCGCAGGAGGAACGTTTTTCGCGCAAGAAGCACGACGAGCGGTTCCCGTTCCACGCGGTGCGCTATTGCCTGCATGAGGGAAAGATCGGGCCGGACGACCTCGACGCGGTGGCCTTCTACGACAAGCCGATCCAGAAGTTCGAGCGCCTGCTGCAGACCTATTTCGCGACCGCGCCGCGCGGGTTGAAGTCGTTCATGATGGCGATGCCGATCTGGATCCGCGAAAAACTGTGGATTCCGCTGGAGATCGAAAACTCGCTGGAGCAGTGCGGCGTCAAGCCCGAGCGGGAACTCTATTTCCCGGAACATCACGAATCGCACGCGGCGAGCGCGTTCTATCCGTCGCCCTACCAGACGTCCGCGATCCTCACGGTAGACGGCGTGGGCGAGTGGGCGACGAGCACGCTGGGCCACGGCCAGGGCCACGACCTCAAGATCATCAGCGACCTGCATTTCCCGCACTCGCTCGGCCTGCTGTACTCCGCGTTCACCTACTTTACCGGATTCAAGGTCAACTCCGGCGAGTACAAGTTGATGGGCCTCGCGCCGTATGGCGAGCCGCGCTACGTGAAGCAGATCTACGACCACCTGATTTCGGTGCGTGAGGACGGTTCGTTCAAGCTGAACATGGAGTATTTCAACTACATGGCCGGCCTGACGATGACGAACGACAAGTTTGGCGAGCTGTTCGGCGGCCCGGCGCGCAAGTCGGAGACCGACATCGGCCAGCGCGAAATGGACCTCGCGCGTTCGATCCAGGTGGTGACGGAGGAGATCGTGCTGAAAATGGCGCGGCACCTGCACAAGATCACCGGCGAGAAGAACCTCTGCATGGCTGGCGGCGTCGCGCTGAATTGCGTGGCGAACGGGCGGCTGCTGCGCGAGGGTCCGTTTGAAAATGTCTGGATCCAGCCGGCGGCGGGCGACGCGGGCGGCGCGCTCGGAGCCGCGCTGACGGTGTGGTATCACGTGAAGGGCAATCCGCGCCAGGCGAACGGCGTGAAGGACAGCATGCAAGGGTCCTACCTCGGCCCGAATTTCGACGACGAGGTGGAAGCGTTCCTCAAGGCCAAGGGCTACCCGGCGAAAAAACTGGCCGGCGGGGAATGGGCCACAACGATTGCGAAGGTCATGGCGGAGGAGAATGTCGTCGGCCTCGTGCAGGGTCGCATGGAATTTGGTCCGCGCGCGCTCGGTGGCCGTTCCATCGTCGGCGACCCGCGCTCCGAAAAAATGCAGTCGGTGATGAATCTCAAGATCAAGTATCGCGAGTCGTTCCGTCCGTTCGCGCCGTCCTGCTGCCGCGACAAGGTCAGCGAGTATTTTGAGCACGACCGCGAGTCGCCGTACATGCTGCTCGTGGCGCCGGTGCGGAAGGATCTGTGGACGAACCTGACCGACGAGCAGAAACGGATCATGAAGGACCCGGACCTCTGCAAGCGCGTCAACGTGGCGCGTTCGACGCTGCCCGCGATCACGCATGTGGACTATTCCGCGCGCATCCAGACGGTGGAGCGCGACGTGAACCAGAAATACTACGACCTGATCAAGGCCTTCGGCGACCTGACCGGCGTGTACTGCATCATCAACACGTCGTTCAACGTGCGCGGCGAACCGATCGTGTGCACGCCGGAGGACGCCTACCGCTGCTTCATGCGCACCGAGATGGACTACCTCGTGCTCGGCGATTTCCTGCTGAGCAAAAAGGACCAGCCGGAGTGGGCCGACAAGGTGGACTGGCGCAAGGACTACGTCCTCGACTAGCGGTCCGCGCGTCGCTGGACCGGCGCCGTCCGCTCTGTTAGAACCGGCTCATGCGGGATACGCTCACGAAGCTGGGGCGCAGCAGCGCCTTGTACGGCATGGGAACCGTGATGCAGCGCGTGCTGCAACTGATCCTGCTTCCCGTCTATACCCGCTACCTTTCACCCGAAGACTACGGCGTTTTCGCGCTGCTCAACGCGAACGGCAATTTTGTTCGCCCGCTCGTCTGGCTCGGCATGGGGCAGGCGTTGATCTGGGCCGTCGTGTACCGGAACCGCGACGAGTCGAAGGCCCTCAGCAGCGCGCTCTGTTTTATGCTGGGGCAGGGATTCCTGCTCCTCGGTGTCCTCTCCCTCTTTGCCGCGCCGATCGCCGGCTGGTCGATGGGCGACGCGTCGCATGCGCCGCTGTTGCGCTTGATGTTGCTGACGGTGTGGATGGAGAGCGTCGAGGTCCTGTTCATCGTGCACACCCGCATCCGCGAGCGTGCCGTTCTCTTCATGCGCGTCATGATCTGCCGCTTCCTGACGGGGGCCGCGCTGAGCGTGCTGTTCCTCGTGCCCATGGGGCGGGGCGTCGCGGGCTTGATGGAGGCGACGGTCATCACCAGCGCGCTGTTCGGCGGTTTCAGCCTGTACCTCATGCGGCCGATGCTGCGGCCGCGCGTGGATCGCGCGCAGCTCGTTGAACTGCTCCGGTTCGGCCTGCCGCTGGCGCCCGCGGCGCTGGCGGGCATGGTGTTGATGATCTCCGACCGCTTCTTCCTTCAGGCGTACCGTTCCACAGCGGAGGTTGGCCTGTATGCGCTCGGTTACCACATCGGCATGCTGATGAACCTGCTTGTGCAGGCCGTGCAGATGGGGTGGCTGCCGCAGATGTACCAGCTGGCGAAACAGCCGGATGCCGAGGACCAGTTCCGGCGCCTGTTGACCTACTACGTACTGGTGCTGGGGTTCTGCGTGCTCGGGGTCAGCCTGCTGGCGGGCGAGGTGCTGGAGGTGATGGCGACGCCCGAATACGCCGGCGCTGCGGCCGTCGTGCCGATGGTGGCGCTTTCCTACCTGTTTATGGGCGTGGGGCTGATGACCAACATCGGGGTGACCACGCAGAACAAGACGCTGTGGACGACGGTCGTCGTGGTGGCCGCCGCACTGGTGAACCTCGCGCTCAATGCCTGGTGGATCCCGCGATGGGGGATGATGGGGGCCGCGTGGGCGACGCTCGCCAGCTACACGCTTCAATTGCTCCTGCAACTGGGCACGAACCAGCGGCTGTGGCCGATCCGGTATGAATATGGCCGCCTGTTCCGGATCGCGGTGGCGGGCCTCGTCCTGTTCCTGCTGGGCGACATGATTCCCGACTCGATGCCGCTTGCGGTGGTGGTGGCGCTCAAGCTGGTGCTCCTCGGGTTGTTTCCCGTCGTTCTGGCGGGGCTGGGCATGTGGAAGCCCGGCGAGCGCGCGCTGATGATGCGGCTGCTGTTCAGGCGAAAAACGGGCTGACGTCGATCCCGCGCCGCTGCATCCGTTCGAGCCGTTCGAGCGTGACCACGGACGATAGTTTTTCCTCGGACGGGCGATACACTGCGGCCGTACGCCGGATCTCGACCGCAAGCGCGCCGGAGAATTGCGCGCGGAGGCGTCGCTGGATTTCCGCGTCGGTCGCCTCGGTGTAGGCCTCCGTCACCACGAGGCGCAGGATCGCGCGGTCGCGCGAGGTCTGGACCAACTGGAACTGGCGCACCCCGTCGAGCGCCCGCAGCGAGGCCGCGATGACGCCGGTGGTGAAGCGCTCCCCGTTGACGAGGCAGAGCAGGTCCGGCTGGCGGCCGTCCAATCCCGCGAGCCGCGGGTGCGGGTTGCCGCAACCGCACGGCGCTTCATCCCACCGTGCCAAATCGCCGAGGTCGTAGCGGATCAGGGGCAGGGTGGTCCGCCAGTATACGGTGCACACCACGCGACCCGCCTCCGAGGGGCGTCCCTGCTCATCGAGCAATTCAACGAAATTCCAGCGCGGATCGACATGGAACCCGCCGCGTGTCGCGCACGGCCAGCCGAGCGGGCCGGTTTCCATCGCTCCGTACACATCGCTGAGGCGTCCGCGAATCCGGCCCTCGACGCGCTCGCGCTGCAGCGCATCCGAACTGCTGATGATGACGGGGATGTCGAGCGTTTCGCCGAGGTCCTCGAGTTTCATGCCGATTTCAGTGAGCACGGAACCCCACGCGAAGAGGGCATCGGGCTTTGTCGCGCGCAGCCAGTCGATCTTCGCCTGCGTCGGTTCGGAAACCGGAAAATACGCGCGACGGAAAATACCCAGCCGCTGGAAGGGCCAGCGTTTGGCGGGGATTGAGCTGCCGATCATCAGCTTGGTCTGCAGGTGCCACGGGCGCAACCCGCAGCGCAGGTAGCCGCGGAACCATTGGCCGTGTTTGCAGCGGAGTTCCGCGGCCGTCGAGGGCACGCGCAGCGGCTCGCCGGTGGTGCCGTTCGTCTTTTCGTAGGCGATGTCCGGAGGCAACCCGCCGGGCGGCAGGAAATCCGCCATGCGTTCGCGCAGGACGGCCTTGCTTACGACCGGCAGCCGCGCCCACGACTCGGGGGTCCAGACGGACGGCAACCCGAGCGCGCGGTAGTAGGGGCGCGTGGCGGCTTCCTGTAGCAGGCGGTAAAAGGCCCGCGCGTCCGGCCGTCGCGTTTGAAAGGGGGTGGACATGCGCGAATAAGATATTTCTCTGCCGGGCGGATTGGTACAAGATTCCACACGGGTGGGAGGGTTCTCTTGGATCAACGTGCCGCAAACTGGACGGTGAACCGTGCGTTGTTGTCGGTGGCCCGGGCGCATGAAACGCCCGAAGATCGCCTTTTTCTGCTCCACGAGCCCGGGCACGCACGAGGCGTCATCGGGTGGGGCCCGGGCCGGGTGGTGTGGATCGACACGGAGCACTGCTGCGTCGAGGAGGCCGGTGCGCGGCAAACGCAGCCGGCGGGAGCGGATCCGTTTTTCCAGGCGGCGTCGGCCCTCGATTCCCATCGCCCGTTGTTTTTCATGGCGAGCCTAGATCGCTTTCGCCAGCGTCCCGCGCCGGGCCTTCCGCTCTTCTACTTCTACCAGCCCGATCATTGGATCGAGTTCCGCCACGAAGCGTCGGGATTGAGCGTCCACGGGCCCGACGCGGCGGAGGTGAAGCGGCTGCGGCTCGAACGCGAGCCTGCTCCCGCTTCGTTCCCGCTGGACGGCGCATCGCTTTCGCGCTGGGACAACGAGGGGGACGCTGCGTTTCTCGCCCGGCTGGAGCATGCGGTCGGGACGTTGCGCGGGCGCTATGGCAAAATGATTTTGATGCGCCCGTTTTCGCGCGCCGTGCGCCCCGATGCGGATACGCTGCGGTTGTTCGACCTCTACTCGGGACTGGAGCCGGGGTGCGCGGCCAGTCACTTCGCCCGCCTCGCGCCGGACCTGTGCTCGATGGGGTGCAGCCCGGAAAACGTCTTTGAACTCGACGGGGATCAGTTGACGTACGATGTCGTGGCCGGCACGCGCGGGGTGAGCGCGGATGCGGCGGAGGACGCGCGCTGGGCCGCGGAGTTGCTGGCGGACGAAAAGGAGCGCCAGGAACACGAGATGGCGCTCGCGCGTTATGAGGTGCGCATGCAGGAACTCTGTGCGCCCGGATGCGTGCGCCGCGACCTGCATCGCAGCGTGCGGCAGCTTGCCTGCGTTCGTCATTTGCACAGCCGCCTGACGGGTCGATTGCGGCAGCCCCGCACGTGGTGGATGCTGTGCGCGGACCACTATCCGCCGCTGTGTTCCTATCCCGACGAATTGATTCCGCTGGCCGACCCGCATCCCGAGCCGACGCGCTTTTACGGCGGCCTCGTGGGGTATGCGCCAGCCGGGCATCGCAGCATGGCGAGTTACCTCAACCTGCGGTCCCTGTTGATCCACGGCGACCGGATGTACACAGAAGGCGGAGTCGGCGTGATCGGCGCATCAATCCCCCGCCAGGAATTGCTCGAAGTCCATAACAAGCTGCGCGCGCTGGCCTCCGCCGTCCACCAGTGGCAGCCGGAGGGCGTGTGAAATTGCCGCAACTCCTTATCTACAGATTGACGGTCACGGAAGACATCCGATGAAAATCCTTACTCGGCCCCGGGTCCGACGAATTATCGCCCGCGTGCGCGTCCCGTTGCGCCGCGTCATGCTCGCGCTCGCGCGGCGGCATCGCGCCCGGCTTCGCGCCGTTCGGTTCATCGGTATCACCGGGAGTTGCGGCAAGACCTCGACCAAGGAGTTGCTGCACCATGTCCTCGGAGGGCGTTTCGCGGGTCTGGTTAACAAAATGTCGCAAAACGGCTACTACAGCGTTTTTTCCACCGTCATGAAAACGCGCCGCCGGCATGCGTACTGCCTGCAGGAAATCGCGACCGGCGGGCCTGGCACGCTGGACCAGATTCTTCCGTTGGTGCAGCCGGATATTGGCGTGGTGCTGAACATCGGGACGGACCACTACAAGGCGTTCCGCGGCAAGGAGGCCGTGGCGCAGGAGAAGGGGCGCCTCATCGAGGTGCTGCCGGAGGACGGCGTGGCGGTGTTGAATGCGGATGATCCGTTCGTGCGCGCGATGGCCGGTCGCACGCGCGCGCGCGTCGTGTGGTTCGGACAATCGCCCGACGCGGAGCTGCGGGCGGAGGATGTGGCGTGTGGCTGGCCCCACGGCTTGCGCTTTACCGCCGTGGCGGGCGCGGAGCGCGTCGCGGTGCGGGTGCCGCTCTACAGCGCCTGCTTCGTGCCGAACGTGCTTGCGGTGCTGGCGGTTGCGCGCTGCATGGGGATGTCCCTGGCGGACACCGCGCGCCGGCTGGAGACGCCGCCGCCGACGCCGGGTCGTCTGGAGACGCGCCGGATGCCGGACGGCATCGTGTTTATCGGTGATTATTGGAAGGCCTCCGTGACCTCGTTCCCGCCCGCGCTGGATGCGCTGCGAACGGCGGAAGCGCGCCGCCGCATCGCGGTCATCGGCACCCTTTCGGATTATCCCGGCTCGGCCAGCGACCAATATCGCAAGATCGCGCGCGAGTTGCTCGGCGTGGCCGACGTCGTAATGTTCGTCGGTCCGCAGGCGGAACGCGCGCTGAAGGCCGCGCGTGACTTTCCCGGCAAGACACTCCTGGCGGTCGCCACGGCAGGCGAAGCCGACCGTCGCCTGTCCGCCCTCCTTCAGCCGGGCGACGTGGTGCTGGTCAAGGGGTCGGGCAAGGTGGATCACTTTGAACGCTTCCTGCTGAACCGTGAGCGCCCCATCGCGTGCTGGCGCCACCTGTGCGGGCGCAAAGTCAACTGTCAGCAATGTCCCTTGCTCTACAAACCGGTCTGTTCATGACGCCCTCCCGCTGGCTGCCGATAAAACGCGCCTTTTTTATTCGATGGGCGCGACCCATTCGCACGCTCCTTCAATGGGTGTGTCATGCCTATCGCGCCGTCTTCCTGCGCCATGTCGTGTTCATCGGGGTGACCGGCAGTTGCGGGAAGACGACGACCAAGAAGCTGGTCGCCGCGGCGCTGCGCGCGCACGCTCGCGTGGTGGAGAGCTCCGGCGCCCAGAATCATTTTGGCGCCGTTGCCCGCGCGATCCTGCGTACGCGGCCGTGGCATCGCTATTGCGTGGCGGAGTTGGCGGCGATGCAGGCCGGTGACGTCGCGCGCCTGTCGGATCTGTTCCGCCCGACGATGTCCGTCGTGACGGCGATTGGCACGGACCACTACCGGTCCTTCCGCGGGGTCGAGGGTGTGAAGCGGGAAAAGGGCGCCATCCTGGAAATCCTGCCGGATGATGGGACGGCCTTTCTGAACGCGGATGATCCCAACGTCATGGAGATGCGCGCAAAAACGCGCGCGCGCTGCGTGACGTTCGGGGCGGCGCCCGGCGCCGATGTCCGCATGGAAGGCATCTTCGCCGCATGGCCGGACCGGCTCCGGCTTGACGTCGCGTGCGGTGGGGTCCGTGTTCCCGTTGCGACACGATTGGTGGGCGCTCATTTTGCATCCGCGGTGACCGCCGCACTCGCCGTCGCGCAGTCATGCGGCGTTCCGCTTGCCGATGCCGCCCGCGGTGTGGCGGGGATCGAGCCCGAGCGGGCGCGACTTTCGCCCGAGACCGGAAAGCCCGGTGTAATCTTTCTTCGCGATGAGGTGAAAGCCTCGCCGCTTTCGATTCCCCCGGTCAAGGACGTGCTTCGCACGGCGCGCGCATCGCGCAAGATGCTCGTGATGGGAACGCTTTCGGACTATCCGGGCGACGCCAAGACGCGCTATCGCCGGGTCGCACTGGAACTGCTGCCGCTGGTGGATGAATTGATTTTTGTCGGACCGATGGCCCATCTTGCGACCAAGCCCGTGGATGCGGCCGGACGTCGCGCGCGGGCATTCGAGACTGTGCGCGAGGCGAGCGCGTTCGTGGACGAGTGGGCGCAGCCCGGCGACCTCATTGTGCTCAAGGCCTCGGCGATAGACCATGTGGAGCGTATCGTCCTGGCGCAGCGCGGCGCCGTCGCGTGCTGGCGCCAGCGATGCGGAATTCGAAGCCTTTGCGATACCTGCCGCTGGCTCAACCGGCCGGACGCGACCGCGACGGCGGCGTCTGGATAAAGTCGCGATACCACATTTCCGTGGTCAGCCAGCGCCAGAGGATTTCCGGGTTGTGGAACGTGCCCGGCGCGAGTCTCGTCACGAGGCGGCTGGCGAGACACTTCCGGTCGAAGATTCCGTCGGCGACGCAGGCTCCTTCCAGCAGGAACGCTCGGATTTCGTCCGCGCGCGCAGGGTCCTTGAACCATGTGTTAAGCGGCGCCGGGAATCCAAGTTTGGGCCTCCGTGTCCGGATCGGTTCGGGCAGGATGCCCTTCAGCGCGCGGCGCAGCAGGTGCTTTGTCCATCCTTCGTTGATCTTCTCGTTGCCCGGGAGTTGGAACAACAACTCGACGATCCGGTGATCGAGCAGAGGGGCGCGGCTTTCGAGGGAGAAGGCCATGCTGGACGCATCGTGCGCGTGCAGTGACTCCGGCAACCCGGCGCGCGTGTATTCGTGCCACATTGCGTTGTTGAGGCGTTCCCGGAAGGGGCGCGGCTGCTCGCGCCGCATCCACGTCTCTCCGAAGTCGCGCGGGTCCAGCGGTTTCACGCCCGCTAGGAATTCGCGCGTGAGAATCTGGTGGCTCGGCCACGGAGGCGCATTCAACGCGCGAAGCATCGGATTCAGGAAAATGCGCCGCCACGGGGAGCGTGTGCCGGTCATTACCACCGTGAGCTCGCACAGTTCGCGCCAGACCGAGGGGAGGGAGTTCCGCTCAATGAGGAGACGGTCGAGCATCGCGGGCAGGATGAAGCGCGGGTAGCCGCCGAGCATTTCATCGCTGCCGTCGCCCGCGAGCACCACGCGGACATGCTTGGCCGTTTCCTTGTGCAGGTGCCACGAGGGGTAGCGGCCGCGCGCGGGGCAGGGGGCGTCGTGGTGCCACGTCACGGCGCGCATGGTGTCCAGCAGCGGCGCCGCCGGCGGCTCGATCCAGTGCATGGCATAGTCGCCGCCGGATTCAGCCACCATGCGCGCGTAGCCGCTCTCATCCACCGACGGGTCCTTGTAGATCAGGGAAAACGCATGCAAGGGCGGCTGGACATCGCGCACGGCGAGGCATGCCACGGCGGAGGAGTCGAGCCCGCCGCTGAGCAGCACGCCGAGCGGCACGTCGCTGCGCAGACGCAGGCGCACGGCGTCGCGAAAGAGGTGGAGGAATTCTTCCGCGGCGTCGGGCCGCGGGGCCACCTCGCCCGGATCGAACCGCCAGTAGCGCTGTGACCTTTCGCCGTCCGCGCGGATGCGCATCACATGGCCCGGGTGGAGCTGCCGGATGCCCGCAAAAAACGTCGAATCGCCACAATCCGGATAGCCGCCGCGCAGGAATCCGTGCAGCGCGTCCCGATCGATGACGCGCTCCTCGGGAAAGCATTCCACGATCGCCTTCGCCTCGGAGGCAAACGCAACGCGCGGCCCGCGGATGGATACATACAGCGGCTTGATGCCGAACCGGTCGCGCGAGAGCAGCAGCTCCCGCGTGTCGGCGTGCCAGAACGCCATCGCCCACATCCCATTGAACCGCTCAAACGCCTCCACGCCCCAGCGGCGATAGGCCCACAGCGCGACCTCCGTATCGGATTCGGAGTGGAAGACGCAGCCGAGCGCCTCCAATTCCGCGCGCAATTCCCGGTAATTGTGGACTTCGCCGTTGAACGAGAGCACGAGCGTCCCGTCGGGCGTGGCCATCGGTTGATGGGCGCGTTCCGTGACGTCGATGATCTTGAGCCGCCGGTGCGCGAGGCCGAACGCGCCGTCCACCCATTCGCCAAACCCGTCCGGGCCGCGATGGCGGATCATGTCGCCCATTGCGCGCAGGCGCGTCCGGTCCACGGGCGCTCCGTCGCGATTCCAGATGCCGGCGATTCCACACATCGTATCAGTCCTTGCGGTTGGCGGGTGAGGTCGTAGGATACCGGGCTTTGGGGGCAATGCCAAAGGGCAATACGGACACGTGTGATCAAGCGCATCGACAACCGCTCCGGCGCCGTGAGGGCCGGCAGCATTCTCCGCCATCTGCTCGACGAAGTGTCCGCACCGGAGCTCCGCTACGATCCGGAGCGGCCGATTGCATCGAACGAGTTGCTGCTGGGGGAGGTCATCTCGGTCCCGGGCTGTCGCTACGATGCGGATCTGTTCATCGGCATGGAGCGCATCGAGCGCACGGCGCGTGGCATCCAACTCACCGTGGAGGAGGCTCGTGAGGGGCTCATCGCGATCGCGGCGGGCAGCCGTTACGCGCCGCGCGTGTTGCTGGGCGGCATGCGGCATCCGTTGACGGGGCGGCAGGGCCCGGCGCTGCGCGGGGGCGACCTGACCTCCGACTTGATCTCGATGAATGTGGCCGGCCCGGTCCACCGGCTGGCCGTGCCGCACGAGCGGCCCGTCATCCGCGTGCTCGGCGCGTGGGTGGATGCCGGCGGACAGACGCACCGCTTGCCCCGGCGGCGGCCGCTGCCGGATGCCATCGCGGTCCCCGCGCCCGCGGGCGTGCTGGTGTGCGGGGCGGGCATGGAGACGGGGAAAACCACCTTTTGCATGGGTGTGATGGCCGCCGCGCGAGAACACGGTGTGCGCTGCGGGTACGAGAAGAAAACCGGCACCTCGTCCGCGCGCGACGTGTTGCGCGTGGTGTCCGGGAACTACGGCGTGTTGAGCGCGCCGGGCTGCCGCGTGGAACTGGAGTACGACGCGCTCGACGGGTTCGACTATGTCGACGGCGCCGGCGTGGCGAGCGATGTGTCGATGGACCCGGATGCGTTTGCCGACCTGTCGCTGCGCGCGGCCTCGCCGTGGTGGCAGCGGCGTCCGCTGGACCTGGCGGTGGTGGAACTGGCGGACAATTTTTCGCATCTCAGCAACCTCGCGTTGCTCGCGCGTCCGGAATTCCGCCGCGCGTTCCAGCACCTGGTCTATGTCGCGCCGCCATCCTTCGATGCCGTGGACCATTGGCAGCGGTATGTGCGCGACGTGTTGGGCTGGCGCGACGTCGCGCTCTGGCTGGCCGGACCTCTGGCGACCGACGAAAAATGGGCCTGCCTGCGCGAGGAATGTTCCGAGCGCCTGCGCATCCAGTGTCTTCCCGTCGCACACGACACCGGACGCCCGCCGGTGCTGGCCCCCGAGCATTTTCACCGCCTGTTCGCGCGGGAACCCGTCCCGGTATGTTGACGCTTTGCACGTCCATGGCCGTCCTGCACCGCTTCGCCCGCGCGACGCCGGACGCGCTTGCCGCCTGGCAGGCCCCGCGCCTGATCGCGTTGATGCAGCGCGCCGCGGCGCAGGTGCCATTCTACTCCGCGCTGTGGACGGAGCGCGGGCAGGATCCCCATGCGGTGCGCGGCATGGAGCAGTGGGCGCAGGTGCCTGTGGTTTCTCATGTGGCCTATCGGCGGGCGTCCGTTGAGTCGCGCTGCTTTCCCGGCGCGCGGCTGGAGGGATGTGAACGGCGCAAAACCAGCGGGTCCAGCGGCATCCCGCTCGAGGTGTACACGAGTCGGTCCGATCTCATTGTTCGCAAAACCATCTGGTGGCGCGCGCGCTGGGCGGCGGGTCTGCGTCCCGGCTGGCGGCAATGGACCGTCGGTGGCTTTCACGCGAAGCGGATCACCCCGTGGGCGCGGCACTGGCATTGGTACGCGCCGCTGGAGGCGGCCTTCGCGCAGATGATGCGCGGCAAGGCGCCCGATGTGTTGCACGGTTATCCCTCGGCGCTTCTCGTGTTGATGGAGCAATTGCGGGAGGCGGGTGCTCCACCGCCTCGTTTGAAGGCGGTTACGACCGGCGGTGAGACGCTGGAACCCGCCCTGCGCGCCGCGCTATCCGCGTTCTTTTCCGCGCCCGTGCACGATTTCTATGGCTGCCACGAAGCGGGCGTGATTGCCGCACCCTGCGCCGCCGGGCCGGGCTTCCATGTGGCCAGTCCGTATCATTTCGTTGAACTTCTGCGCGATGGGCGTCCGGCGCAACCGGGTGAGACGGGCGAACTCGTGCTCACCAGCTTGCTGGCGCAACCCATGCCCTACGTGCGGTATGAAGTGGGCGACCTCGCCGTGGCCGGGACGCCGAATTGCCCGTGCGGGAGTCCCCACCTGAAGATTGAGTCGATCGCGGGCCGCTCTGCGGATGTGCTCACGGGGCCGACGGGGAAAACCATCAGCGCGATGTTCGTCAACAAACCGTATTTCGACCGCCGCGACATTCTTCAATACCGGGTGACACAAACGGCCCGCGATGCCGTCGTGGTGGAACTTCTTGCGCATGCCGACCTGGATGCAAAATTGATCGCGGACATTCGTGCGTTCTATTCGCGCGAACTCGAAATCGCCAGCGTGGAAATCCGGCGCGTGGCGTCGCTTGAGCCGCTGGCCGGCGGCAAACACAAACGGTTTGTCGCGCTGAAGGGGGCGACGTCGTGAACGCGGGTCCGCGCATCCTGCTGCTGGCCGGGGATGTCCGCGGCAACATGGGCGACCGTGCCATCCGCGCGGCGTTGTGCGCGCTCCTGCAGAGGCGCCACCCCGACGCACGCCTGTTCATCCTGTCGAAAACGCCGGAGCGCGATGCGCGGGAGTTCGGGGCCACCGTGCTGGGACGGACTCCGTGGGCGCTGGTGCGCCGGTTTCGCGAGGTGCGTCGCTGCCACCTCGCCATCTGGGGCGGCGGACAGTTGCTGCAGGACGACTCCAGCCGCGTAAAGAATCCCTATTGGGCGCTCATCCTCGCATGGGTGCGGCGTGTGGCGGGCGTGCGCATTCTCGGCGCGAGCCTGGGCATCGGCCCGCTCGCCACGCGATGGGGCCGCTTCTGGGCACGCGCGGCCCTGCGCCAACTGGATCACCTGATCGCCCGTGATGAACGATCCGCGCAGCTTGCGCGCGACGTGTGCGGCGGACTTTCCTGCGAGGTCGCGCCGGATCTGGCCTGGTTCCTTCCGCCCCTTCGCATTCCGGATCGGACGCCCGGCGAGCGCCCGGTATTGCGCGTGGGCATCGCCGTGCGGCGCTGGTTCCATCTGGGCCGGCGCTGGCTTCCATATGCCTGGCGTCGTACGCAGGCGGGCGGACGGGAGAATGACCGTTTCGACCAGTTCCTCCGCAACCTCGCCGCGGCGCTTGCCGTGGTGAGTCGCGCACATCCGCTCACGCTGCAGTTTTTCCCGATGGCCTCCGCCGCGTGGGAGTCGGACGCGGAATTGTCGGACCGCGTGGGGCGTCTCTCCGGCCTGCCCTATGAGGTGCTGCGCCTCGACGGCGATGCCGTCGATACCCGTGCGCGCCTGGCCGGGTGCGATCTGATGCTGAGCGTGCGCATGCACCCGGCGCTGCTGGCGTTGTCCCAAGCCGTGCCCACCGCGGCGTTCAACCATGTGGACAAGGTGCACGATCTGTTTTGCGGTCTCGGAATGGAGGGGCAGTGCCTGCCGCTGGAATCCGCGTCGGCGCCCGATGCCACGCCCGCGATACGCGAGCTGGTGGAGCAAACCATCGCCCGCCGCGAGGCGCTGCGCGACCAGTTGCGTGGCCAACTCCCCGACATTTGGCAGCAGGAAGTGATTTACACCGCCGCGCTGGCGCGCATCATGGAGCGCAAGGGGAGGGTATAGCCGCGTCGGATCTGCGTCCGGCGCCGTCCGTCATGAACACGTCGACCGTTCAATCGCCGAAAACAGCCATCATCATTCCGGCCTACAACGAAGCCCCGCACCTGCGCGAAATGATCGAGCGGGTCATCGCGCTCCGCGGCGGGCAGCCGTGGGAGATCATCGTGGTGGACGATGGATCGACGGATCAGACGCCGGAGTTGTTGCGCGCCGTGGCCGACCGGGTGCGCGTCATCCGCCACAGCGGCAATTTTGGCTATGGCGCCTCGCTGAAAACAGGCATTCACGCGACCCGGGCCCGCGATGTGATTTTTCTCGATGCGGACGGACAGCATGATCCGGCGTATCTCGCGCCGATGACGGAGCTGCTCGAACGCTATGAGTTCGTCATTGGCATGCGCCGCGCGCAGGAGGGCGTGCCGCTGATCCGACGCCCGGGCAAACTGGTCCTCAAACTCGTGGTGAGTTTCCTCGTGGGGCGCTGGATTGAGGACGTGAATTTTGGATTCCGGGGCGGACGTCGTTCGCTCTATCTGCGCATGCTCGACCTGCTGCCCGACGGGTTTTCCTTCTCGACGACTTCGCTGGTCTATGTGTTGAAGAGCCGCTTCACGGCGCATCTCTGGGAGCTGCCGAGCCAGGCGCGCAAGGGCGTGAGCATGGTGCGCATGTTCCGCGACGGGTTCAAAACCCTGCTGCTGGTGGTGCGCCTGATCATGCTGTTCGATCCGTTGCGCGCGTTCGGCGTCCCCGCGCTCGGGCTGATCGGGATCGGCCTGCTCTATCAGGTGTACATCCTCGTTTACAAGGGCCTTCACGTGGAAGGCGGCGCGATCCTTTCGATCCTTGCCGGCATCGTCCTGGTCCATTTTGCCCTGCTGGCCGACCAGCTCGCCGCGATGCGCAAGGAAATGAGTGCGCACGCGAGTCTGATTGAGGAACAGCTTTCGCGTCCGGATCAGTAAGTCGCCCGGGAACGCGGCATGAACATTCTCCTTATCAATCAGGAGTTCCCGCCGATGGAGGGCGGGGCGGGGAATGCCGCCTATTTCCTGTCGCGTGAACTGGCCGCCCGCGGACATCGCCTGCATGTCATCACCGCCTTGCAACCGCACGCGCCGCCGCCGGTGGCGGGGGTTCAGGTCACGCGCGTGCCCGTCGCGGGGTGGGAGGGCGGCGCATTCCCGCTGCATGCGCTGCGCTCGTTCGCGTCCGCCGCATTTCACGCGGCGATGGAGGCGGAACCGCCCGGCGTGACGCTGGCGTTTTTCGGATGGCCCGGCGGCGGCGTGTCGCGGCGCTTGCGCGTCGCGCGGGGGATTCCGTACGTGGTCGCGTTGCGCGGTTCGGATGTGCCGGGCTTCCGCCTGCCGGTGTGGCATCCCGTTTCATTGCTTGCGCGCCCGCTGGTGCGCGCCATCTGGCGGGACGCCGCGGCGGTGGTGGCGAACAGCGAAAGTCTCCGCGCGCTGGCGCGCCGGACATGGGACGGTCGTGTGGAGGTGATTCCCAACGGCGTGGATGCGCGGACCTATGCGCCGGGCGCGGCCGGAGTGGATCGTCCGTTCACCGTGTTGACGGTTTCCCAACTGGTGCCGCGCAAACGGATCGACCTGCTGTTGGAGTCGTGGGCGCGTTTTCGCCGCGCCGTGCCCGGCGACGCCCGCCTGCGCGTGATCGGCCGCGGCCGCGAGGAAGCGGCTCTGCGCGCGCGCCCGCCGGCTCGGCATCGACGAAACCGTTGAATGGCGGGGCGCGGTGGACCGCGGCGACATGCCGGCTGAATACCGTGCGGCGGATGCCTTTGTCCTTCTCTCGCGACAGGAGGGGATGTCGAATGCGTTGCTGGAGGCGATGGCCTCCGGCCTGCCGTGCATCAGCACGCCCGCCGGCGATGCGGATGCGCGGTTCGCCGATGGACGGTGCGGCGTGCGGGTCGAGCCCGACGCGGATGCCGTGTGCGCGGCGTTGCAGGCGCTGGCCACGGACGTTGCGCGCAGGCGGCGGCTGGGTGACGCCGCGCGCGCGTATGTCACGCAACACGCCTCGTGGTCTTCCGTCGCCGAGGCGTATGAATCGCTGCTCGCGCGCGTCGTTCAATCCGCGGGCGGCTGCCAGGTATAGACGCGGAACTCGCGCGTGCGCGTGCGCGTTTCGTAGCCCTGCGCCTTCCGGTGGTGGATAATTTCCCTGAACGAGAAAGGTGCGCCGCTCCAGTCGAGGGCGGCCTGCGGCGCGAGGGTGGGGAAAATCGCCGCGCCGTCGCCGGTGGACGTGACGAGGCGGATGCGATGACCCGCGCGCGTCAGCCGCATCAGTTCCTGATGAGCGGTTTCGCGCGCATGCGCCTCGTCCTTCTCCCATAGCGCCATTCCATTCAGCACGTTGAAGGAATGGAGGCATGCCAGCGGTGTCGCCCACCAGTGGTGGTCCGCCACGACGATGTCGTCCGGTGCGAGCTGGCGCGCAACGGTCTCCAGGTGCGCCGAGACGCCGTTGTATTCGGTGTTGCGCCACGCGGCGGCGGAGCGCGGTCCCCATGCGAGCGCCAGCGCCGCGATGCCAAGCAGCGGGACGGCGCGACGGAGAAGCGGGCGCGACAGCGCGGCGAACGATGCGATGGCGTGGCTCGCGAACAGCACGAGCAGCGGGAGCGTATACGGGAGGTGGCGGCGGGTGGCCCACGGATAAATCGAGGCAATCCGGCTCTCCACCAACAGGGCGCAGGCGGCGAGCGCGAGGAACAGGAACCAGGTGTTGAGCGATACGCCGTGTGGGTCGCGCGTGCGCCGCAGCATCAGCAACGCGCCGGCCCACGCGGCGAGCCACAACGATGGTTCGAGATAGGGCCACAGGCCGGTCCACGAAGCGCCCGCCTCGCCCAGCCGTGCGCGGAGGCCGGGCACATGGAGGGCGGAGAGCGCAAGCAGGAGAACCGGTGGCGCATAGGCGAGCCCGCGCACGACTCCGTGGCAACGGGCCCGCAGTCGCGGCGCGGCGGCGAGGGCATCCACGACGAGCGCGAGCACGGCGAACGCAAGGCCGAGGCCGAGAATAAATCCGCCGAGCCGTCCGAGTTTCACGAGAGTCATCGCGCTCCAGACATGATCGGCGGCGACGCCCGCCGCGAGGGCCGACCATTGGAGCGCGCGTTCGCGCCAGACGGCCGCGCGATCCACGCGGCTCGCATCTTCGATGGCGGTCAACAGGAGCCAGAGCGGCGCGAACGCGGCGAAGTCGTAGCGGTTGAGCACGCCTGCCAGCAGCATCGCGCTGAACGCGGCATTCCAGCGCAGGCCCTCGCGGCGTCGGGTCCAAAACAACGCCGCGGCGAGCAGGAGAGCGAGGTGCAGCATCTCGGACGTCGGGGTGTGCAGGTGATATAGGAACAGGGGATGCAGCGCGAGCAACAGGACGGCGGCGGGCGCCCACCACCGGAGACGCGCCGGCGCCAGCAGGGCGGCGAGAAGCGCGAGGGCGAGCACGCCGGCGAACAGATTCACGCGCGTGGCCGCATGCAGGCCACCCCACTGTGCGGTGACGGCGATGAAGGATGGAAACAGGCGGAAAAAATAGATCGCGGGCGCGCGCGAGTCCGGGTCCATCGGAACGGCCGGGAACCATTCGCGGTAGTCGATGCGCCCGCGCGTGAAGGCGTTTACGCCCTCGGGGGAAAGTGCCTCATGAACCGGCGCCGCCGGCGGCGTGAAGCTGCCTTCGCGCGCGACGTGGATTCCCTGGTTGAGATAGACGCCGGGGTCCCATCCGCCGAGAATCCATTCCCCCTGTCGCGGCAGCAGCGCGATGGCGGCGAAGGCGAGGACGACGAGGAGCGAGCCCGGCGCCGCGCTTCGCACCGCATGGATGAGCGCTGGCCGTTTTCGAAGGCCCATCCCCACGCCGAGCGCGGAGAAGACGGCGAGCGAACCGGCCAGCGTCGCGGGGCGCAGGACGTCCAGTGCGCCAAGCACAAGCGCGCTCAGCAGGGTGATCCAAAGTCCGGTGGCCACAACCACGCCGAGCATGCGCGCGGCGTTCGCCTCGCGCGTGTGCGCCCAAAGCCACGCCCAAGCCAGGCCGGGTGACAGGAAGAGCGCCGCGAGGAGCATCGCATCCACCCAGGCGAAGGCCGGATTCATCTGGAGGTTGATGGGCATCACGGCGCCGGTTCCGCCTGGATGGAGAAGATCTGGATACCCAGCGTGCGCCGGTCCTTCCCGCCGTGGGAGGAGGGCGTCCATGCGGGGGCGCGGATTTCAAGCCGCGCGGCGGGCATCGGCCAGTCGTCCGATCGGATCACCGCTTCCGATTCCCGCAGGCCGTTTGACGTGATCGTTGTTTGGAGGGTCAGCTCGTTCCCTCCGAGTGAAAACACCGGCGGTTCCGCAGGCGCTTCGGGCGGACGTTGCCACCGGATGCGAAGCGTGGTTGAAGGGGCGATGGGTTGGAGGGGCAGCCAGAGGGCCGCATAGGGCGCCGTCCAGCACCATGACACGCCCGCTTGCTGCTCGTCGCGGTACCAACCTTCCAGTTTCAGCGGGCGCGCGTCGTGATTCATGAAGCGGACCGCCAGCAACGACCGCGATTGCGCATGGGCCAGCTGGACGTGATCCATGATGAACGCGGCGCGAGCGGTGTTTCCTTCCAACGCGAGGTCGATGGCGAATTCGTGATCCGTCAGTGCGCCCGCTGGAAGGGCGGCGTGCAGGCTGCGCGGAGGGGTGTCCGCGATGACGGTGGCGCGCGCGAGTTCCTCGCCATTCAGATGGGCCGTCCAGGTGAAGGAAGGGTAGGAGAGTCGATGCGCGAATCGGCCGTGGATGCTGACCAGTTGCAGGGCGTCCGCAGGGCCTGTGCGGGGCAGGCGGATGCGTCCGGCATCCATGATGTAGGGATCGCGGTTGTAGCGTGGCCGCACAAAGAATCCGGAGGACAGGCGGGTCGGGCGAAGCGGGCTGTGGCGACCGCTCAGGCCGATCTCCAGGGGGGTGTCATCGGGGTGAACGATCGCCCGCACATGTTTCGGAAGCGGTTGGTCGGAGAGGATGCGGACGACGGCCCGGGTCTGCGCGCCTGGCAGGGTGATGCGATGGAAACTGTCGTAATCCGGCACGTGATTCGTCACGAGCGTGTTGTCCACGTACAGATGAACGAACTGGCGAGGTTGTTTTGAGAGACGGCCGGTTTGGATTTCGAGCATCGCGTGCGCGCCGGCGGGAAGTTCCACGGTTGCGACGGCTTGCGTGGATTGCCAGGGCACGAGGCGTTCGAGGCGGAATCGGTCGGTTTCAAGCAGCGGGCGCAGATGGAAGTCGTCGCTTTCCCATTCGGCCACGCGTTCCAGGTCGAACTCCAGTTTCGCCACACGGCGGTTGAGGTCGATGCGGTTGAGCAGGAAGATTTCGCCCGTCTCCTCCCGCAGCGCGTGCAGGGCGGGCCCGGTGTCCGGGTCGAGCAGCGAGATTTTGGGTGTGATGAAGTTAACGACATGCGCGCGCATGGGGCCGAATGCGCGGAAGATTTCGCCGAGCGGCCGGTCGCCTACGAGGCATGCGCCGTCGGGCATATGCGCGGTCACGGCGGATTGGAGGCGTTTAATCTCCGCCAGTCGGAACCGCGGTTGCGGGTTGTGCGCATGGCTCGCGGCGACCGCCGCCGCGCACAGCAGGAGGAGTGCCGCCGTCGCGGGATGCTGGAGCGCGGTGCGCGCGCGGCCGCGCAGCAGGGCCGACACGACATAACCGATGGCCAGCGCGGCGAGCGGGATGACGAAGAGATCCAGCACGGCGAAGTAGCGGCGGACGGGATAGATGTAGGAACCGTAGAACAGCAGGTAGAGCAGGGCGGAGGGCATCAGCAGGCCGAGCGCATATTCACGCGCGTGGCGTGACCCTGCCGCGGCCAGCAGGGCGAGCGCGGCCAGCGCCGGAACCCAGAGGCCGAAATGTTCGCGCAGCAGGTCGAGCGAGGCGGGGAGGGTTTCCGCCATGAAGTCGAGGTTGATGCCCGGCACCAGCGAGCCCTTGAAGGTTTGCGACTTCGTGGCCTGCGCGGGCACGAGCGCATTCCCGGTCACGAGGTAATTCTGGAGCGCAAAAGGGATCAACGCGATGACGAAGGCCACGCTGAACGCGCCGAGGGGGCGCCAGAAGGGCAGGGCCGGTTCCCGCCAGCGTGCGCACGCACAAAAGAAGAGCAACGGCGGCAGCATCAGCGCGGAGGTCTCGCGCGCGGAGATCGCGAAGCCGAGCGCCACGCCCGCCGCGATCGGCGCCCATCGCGTTTCCGGCTGCTGCCGATAGCGCACCAGCGCGGTGGCGCCGAGGAGGATCAGCAGGAATGAAATCGGATCGCGATAGGGATTCGCCAGATACGGGAGCATCTGGAGGTTCACCCAGGTGAACAGCAGGACCGCGAGCGCCGCGCAAAACGGGGCGATGCCGGGGCGGGTGGATTCCATCGGAAGGGCCACGCGCCGGACGAAAAAATAGAGCGCGGCCACGAGACCCACGAGGATCGGGAGGTTGATCAGGAATGCGGCATGCGGGCCCACGATCCATGACGCGATGTGGACGAGCAACGGGAAGGCGTATGCGCGGCGCGAGTGCGCGAACGTCTCGCGAAACTCCAGGCCGCATCGATACCAGAGCCCGGGATCGGAATAAGGCGCCGCCTGGTAACGGAACAGGATCAATGCGGCGACGGCCAGCAGGGCGAGGGCGAGAGCGCCGCGCTCCAGGGGATGCCACGGGCGTTTCATGTCCGTGCCGCGGGGGGCGCCCCTGACCTCAAGTCGCGCGCGCCTCGAGGTACCATCGGATGGTTTCCTTGAGGCCCTGCTCGAAGGGCATCTCCGCGACGAAGCCGAAGAGGTCGCGGGCGCGCGTGGTGTCGAGGCATCGGCGGGGCTGGCCATCCGGCTTGGTGGCATCCCACACGATGCGTCCCTCGTAGCCGCACAGGCGCGCGATCGTTTCGGACAACTCCTTGATGCTGATTTCCATCCCGCTGCCGAGATTTACGGGCTCCGAGTCGTTGTAGGTTTCGGTGGCGGCGACGATGGCGCGCGCGCAATCCTCCACATAAAGGAACTCGCGCGTTGCCGAGCCCGTGCCCCAGCAGACCATTTCCGGCGCGCGGCTGTCCTTTGCTTCGAGCGCCTTGCGGATGAGGGCGGGAATGACGTGCGAGCTTTCGGGATTAAAATTGTCGCGCGGCCCGTAGAGGTTCACCGGGAGCAGGAAGATGGAGTTGAACCCGTATTCCTGGCGGTACGCCTGGCCCTGGACCAGCATCATTTTTTTCGCGAGCCCGTAGGGCGCGTTGGTTTCCTCCGGATAGCCATTCCACAGCTCGGCTTCCCGGAAGGGGACGGGCGTAAATTTGGGATACGCGCAGATGGTTCCGAGGTTCGTCATCTTTTCGACGCCCGCGAGCCGTGCTTCCTCGATCAGGTGGATGCCCATCGCGGCGTTGTCGAAAAAGAACGAGCCGGGGTGCTTGCGGTTCGCGCCGATGCCGCCGACGACTGCGGCCATGTGGATGATGATATGGGGCTTGATGTCTTGCAGGCAGCGCCTCACCTGTTCCGGGCGCCGCAGGTCATAGTCCTTGCTGCGCGGCGCGCTCAGCGAATCCGCGCCCCGCTTTTTTAGCTCGTCCATCACATGCGAGCCGAGGAATCCGGACCCGCCGGTGACCAGAACGCGTTTGTGTTTCCAGAAATTCATGCTGACTGCTCCTTGCCGTCGCCCGGTAAATTGGACGGTTGTCATGATAGGCGGTTTCGGATTTGATGCCACCTGTTTTCCTCCGGGAGCGCCATTGAAAATCAGCCTCATAACGCCCAACTGGAACGGGGCCCGGTTTCTCGAGGCCTGTCTCCAGAGTGTGCATGCGCAGCGCGCGGACGGCGTGGAACTGGAGCACATCGTGGTGGATGGCGGCAGCCGCGATGCGTCGCTGGAGATCATCGGCCGCCACCGGGCCGGCATCGACCGGCTGCTCGTGGAGCCGGATCGCGGCCCCGCGGACGCCATCAACAAGGGGCTGCGGCTGGCCACCGGCGCGTGGGTGGGGTGGTTGAACGCGGACGATGTGCTGTGCCCCGGCGCGCTGGCGCGCGCGGCGGAAACGGCGCGCCGTCATCCGCGTGCCGCGCTGCTCTTCGGTCGCTGCCGGATCATCGACGAAGACGACCGGGAAATCCGCAAGGGGATCACGCGCTTCAAGGAGTGTTTCTTTCCCATCTCCTCTCGCTTCACCTTCCAGTGCATCAACTACATTTCCCAGCCGGCCACGCTCTTCCGGCGCGATGCGGTCGTGGCGGCGGGTCCGCTGCGCGAGGACCTGAAGGCGGCGTTCGACTATGAGTTTTTCCTGCGCCTCTGGCGGCAGGGCGGCGCGGCGCGCGTTCCGGGCGGCCCGCTGGCGGCGTTCCGCTGGCACGCATCCTCGATCAGCGGCCGGCACTTCGCTCGGCAGTTCAAGGAGGAGTATGACGCCGCGTGCGCGGACGCGGGCCGATTTTCCCCGCAGGCGCTGCTGCATCTCGGCGTGCGCTGGGGGATTGTCGCGAGCTATTCGCTGATGACGCGCAAACCGCGCGCGGGTGAATCGCCATGAAGGTGGCGGTCAACACGCTGTTCCTGATCCCCGGCGAGGTGGGCGGGTCGGAGACGTATGTGTGCGAGACGTTGCGCGCGGTCGCGGAACTGGACGCGGGGCTGGCGCTGCAGGTGGTGACCAACCGGGAGAACGATGCCGCGTTGCGCGAGCGCTTTTCGGCGTTCCCGCAGATCACCTTCCACCCGCTCGCCCTGCGCGCCTCCAACCGCTATGCGCGGATTGTGGCGGAACAGACCGCGCTGCCCGCGTTGCTTCGGCGGCTGAGACCGGATGTCCTCTGGTCGCCGGGCTACACCATGCCGGCCTGGGCGCCGTGCGCGCAGGCGGTGTCGATCCTCGACATGCAGTACCGCTCCCACCCGGACGATTTGTCGCGGCTGGCGCGCTGGACCACCCACGCGCTCGTGTCGATGGCGGTCCGGCGTTCGGACTCGATGCTGGCCATCTCCGCCTTCTCAAGGGACGAGATCATCCGCGAAGCGGCCGGGCGGGCGGACCGCATCCATGTCACGCCGCTCGGCGTGGACCCGGTGTTCGCGCGCGACATCGGCGCGGAACGCCGGGCGGAGGTGCGTCGGCGGCTGTTGCCCGGCGGTGCGCCGTTCCTGCTCTGCGTCGCGCACTCCTATCCGCACAAGAACCTCGCCCTGCTGGTCGAGGCATTTTCCTCGGCGTGCTCATCCATCCCGCATCAACTGCTGCTGGTGGGGAAGGCGCGGCTGGGCGAACCCGCGCTGCAGGCTGCGCTGGCGGAAGTGCCTGCGGGTCGGGTCCACCGGGTGGCTGCGCTCACCCGGGATGACCTCGTGGCGGTGTATCAGGCTGCCGATGCGTTCGTGTTCCCGTCGCTGTATGAGGGATTCGGCCTTCCGCTGCTGGAGGCCATGGCGGCCGGCCTGCCCGTGCTGGCGAGCGGCGCCGCCGCGACCCGGGAGGTGGGGGGCGACGTGTGCGCCTATGCGGACGGGCGTTCCGTGGAGGCGTGGGCGGAGGCCTTGCGAAGCCTCGCGCGGATGCCGGCTGAGGAACGACGGCAGCGTTCCGCGTCAGGCCGCTCCCGCGCAGCATCCTTTACGTGGCGCGCCACCGCGGATGCGACCATCGCCGCCTGGCGCGCGGCGTCGCAGAATCGGCTTGCCCGCCTGTCGCAACTTTCATAAATTTGTGAAAGATGAAAACATTGGATGTGGACGCGGGTGAAGAGGCCCGCGCGCGCCTGATCGAATTGGGCGGGCGCACGGCGCAGGACCTCGGGTTGGGTCGCATCGCGGGACAGGTGCTGGTGTACCTGTATTTCAAGCCCGCCGAGTGCTCGCTGGACGAGATCGAGGCCGATCTCGGGTTGAGCAAGGCCGCGGTGAGCACGGCGGCCCGCCAGTTGGAGGCGTTCGGTCTCATCCGCCAGGTCTGGCGCCGCGGAGACCGGAAAAACTACTATCGCACAGCGGACAACCTCGGCGTCGCCCTGCAGCAGGGCCTGATGACGCTGGTGCGGAACAAGGTGGAGGCCGCCGCGGGCGAAATGAGCGAGATCAAGACGCTGCTGGAGGAGGGGCTTGGCGACGATCCCCGGAACCCGGAACTGGTTTTTCTGCGGCAGCGGTTGCAGCGGGCGGATACGCTGCGCAGGCGCGTGGCCGATCTGCTGTCCAGCCGCTGGCTGAAGTTGTTGGTGCGGTGAGGACGACATGAGCACGACGATATTCAAAACCTCTTCGCGGGTGTCCTCCGATGAACGTCTCCGCGTGATGCGGCAGCGCGGGGCGGTGGTTTGGTTCACCGGCTTGTCCGGTTCCGGCAAATCCACCCTGGCCACATCGCTTGAAAAAGCGCTGGTCGAACGCGGGCACGCCGCCTTCCTGCTCGACGGCGACAACTTGCGGTCCGGCCTCTGCAAGGACCTGGGCTTCGACCTCGATGGCCGCCAGGAGAACATCCGGCGCGCTTCCGCGGTCGCGGCGCTGATGGCCGACGCGGGGTTGATCTGCATCACGGCCTTCATTTCCCCTCACCGGGCGGCCCGTGAGGCGGCCCGTCAGCTCATTGGCGCATCGCGCTTTCTCGAGGTTCATGTCTGCACCCCACTGGCCGAGTGCGAAAAGCGGGATTGCAAAGGCCTCTACGCGCGTGCCCGCGCCGGTGAAGTCCGTGACTTCACCGGTATCTCGTCGCCGTATGAAGCGCCCGAGCATCCCGATCTCGCGATTGACACCTCCCGCGTGAAGATGGATGAGGCGATTCAACAACTGCTCGCCTGGCTCGACCGGATGGGCGTGTGGGAGGCGTCCACAACGTGATCGCCCCGTATTTCAGCGTCATCACGCCGTCCTGGAACCAGGGCCGCTACCTCGAAGGCTGCATTGCATCCGTCGCGGCGCAGCGCTGGTCGCGCGTCGAGCACTGGGTGGTGGACAACTGCTCCACGGATGAAACGGTGGAGGTGCTGCGCGCCCATCCGCAGGTCCACACACTGGTGGAACCCGACGGCGGCCAATCGGAGGCGCTGAACAAAGGGTTTGCCCGCGCAAAGGGCGAGGTGATTGCGTGGCTGAACGCGGACGACCGCTATCTGCCCGGCGCGTTTGACCGCGTGGCGGAGGCTTTTCGCGACCCGTCGGTGCATGTCGTGTTCGGCCACGCGATTGCGCGGGACGAAACATCGGGGGCCGAGCGCCTGCAACGTGCGTATTTCAAGGAGCGCTTCGACTACCTGGTCTGGAAGGGCAATAAATTGCACCAGCCGTCGGTGTTTTTCCGCCGCAAAGCGCTGCTGGATGTCGGACCGTTGCGGGAGGACCTGCACTACGTCATGGATATCGAGCTGTGGTGGCGGCTGTCGGCGCATTATGCGTTTCACCCGATCCCCGAACCGTTGTCGCTTCAACTCTACCATCCCGCCGCCAAAACCGTCCGGCATGCCGAGCGATTTATCGAAGAGCGCCGCCGTGTGTTTGGGCCGCTCCTGCGGAAGCATTACGGGCGTGGCGCGTGGAAGCGTCTTCCGGAGCTGCATCGGAACATGGCCCGCCGCTACCTCACGCTCGCGGAAACGCCCGGCGCATCCTCCTCGCTGGCCGCCCGCGCGTTCCTGACCTATCCGCCGGTCCTGTTCCGGCCGCGTTTCTGGAAGATCCTTGGCCAGTTGATAGGGCCGGCGCCCACATCACCGTCGATGGAGTCGCCATGCCGGTAGTTGTCATGATCGGCTACGCGCGTTCCGGCGGAACCTTGCTGGCGCGATGCCTTGCGAGTCTGCCCGGTGTGATGTTGTTTTCAGAAGTGAACCCCCGTCGTCGTCCGCGCGCCGGGGGCCAGCCTTACACGTTGAAAGACCAGGCGCGCGCCTGGCATGGACTTGAACTTCGATCAACCGACTTTGCGGGGTGTGTGGATGAACTGAATGCGCACGCGGCCGCGTCGGGACGCTCGCTGGTCATCCGGGACTGGCCGGTGATTGATTTCGTCCCCATGCGGGAGAATGAGTTCACGACAACAGGCCGGTTTTCGATCCTGGAATCGCTTTTAGCGCGCCAGGATGTGCGGGCCTTCGGCTTCATTCGCGATGCGTATGACGTCTGGGTTTCCAACGGCTGCCACGAGGATTTCTTCCTTCATTACAGGCCCTATCTCGAGCGCCTTTTTGCGGCGGGAATCCCGATCTACCGGTACGAAGAATTGTGCGAGGATTCGGATCGGATGCTTCACCGGCTCTGTGCCGACATGGGACTTTCCTTTGATGCCTCGTACAAATCCTTCGCGAATGTCCACCAGGTGACGGGCGACGTGGACCTGGCCTCCGGTTCCCGCGGCGCCCGCCATGCGCGCATCATTAATCTGCCCCGGGCGCGCATCCCTTCCGCGCGGGTGCGCTGGCTTGAGGCGAATGCCGATGCACGGGCGGTGAACGCGCTTGCCGGTTATCCGCTCCACTATGCCTCGCGTCCCATGGAAAATCGCTGGCTCGCAATGGCGGGGCGACTTCGCGCGCGATGGAGAAAGGCCTCATGAGACGGTTGCCCGACCCGGAACCTGTGTCCGTCTCAGCGGCTGAACTCTGGGCCTTGATCTGGCGCTATCTCCGGCCGCACCGCTGGTCCGTGCTGGGACTCGTTCTGTTCAACGCGCTGCTGGCATGGCTGGCTCCGCTGCGTCAGGTCTCCGTCGCGCCCGCCCTCAACATCCTCACGGGTTCCTTCGCGCCGCCCGCGGAGTCGCTGGCGGCCCTGAACCTCAACAACATCGGGCCCACGCTCGTGCACGTCATGGGGCTCGACATGCACCGCCCCATGCAGGTCATCCTCGCCATCGTCGGCATCTATGTGGGGCTCACCGTCCTTCAGGCCGGCATGGATTTGTTGGGCTTCCGCATGATGATGCGTGTGCGGATGGGCGTGTTGCGGGACATGATTGTCTCGACCTCGCAGCATCTGTTGACGCTGTCCCTCGGCTATTTCCTGAAGCGGCGCGCGGGCGAACTGGTCAGCCGCGTCACCAACGACGCTTCGTTCATCGCCAACTCGCTCGACGCGATGATCCGCGGGTTCATCCAGTCGCTGTTAATGATCGGCGTCTATCTCTTCATCCTCTTCCGCACCGATGCCGCGCTGGCGGGGGGCATTGTTGCGATAGGCGGCGTGCACCTGGTGCTGAGCGCGCTGCTGGGGCGGCGGGCGCGCACGCGCACGCGCCAGGCGCAGGATACACTGGCGGGCCTGCACCACCGCCTGCTCGAAATGATGCAGGGCATGCGCGTTATCAAGTCCTTTGCCGCCGAGCGCTACATGGATCGACAGAATCGGGGCGCGGTGGACGAGTTCTGCACCGCCGCGACGCGGCATCGCACAATCCTGTTCGTTGACCAGCCGATCCGGCTGGTCATCAACGCCTTGGTCATCGGCCTCGCGGTCATCGCCTGCTTCTACTCCTACAGCCTCGGACGCCTGAGCGCCGAGGGGTTCGGCCTGTTCCTGTTGCTGTGCATGCAACTTGTCCTGCCGCTGGGCGAGTTGTCCCGTCGCCTGATCGAATTGAACAGCATCCGCGGCGGCGCGGCGCGCCTGATGGAGTTGTCGCGCGAGCGCTCGGATATTGTCGATGGTCCCGAAACGCCGGCCCCCCTGCGCGAGTCGATCGCGCTGCGTGGCGTCGGGTTCCATTTCCCGCAGGGCGGATTCTCGCTGCGCGGCATCGAGTTGGAAATTCGACGCGGGGAAATGGTGGCCATCGTCGGGCCCAGCGGCTCCGGCAAGTCGACGCTGGTGGATCTGGTGCTGCGTCTCTATGACGTCGCGGAGGGCGCGGTGTTGTGGGACGGCGTGGATGTGCGGTGCTTCCGCCAGCGCCCGTACCGGCGGCTCTTCGGCGTCGTCGCGCAGGAAAGCCTGCTGTTCAACGGGACCATCGCGGAAAATGTCGCGTTCAACCGTGAGCCGGACGAGGCCTCCATCCGCCGCGCGCTGGAAATCGCCAACGCGCTGGGCTTTGTCGAAAAATTTCCCGACGGCCTCCGCACCGTGGTCGGTGATCGCGGCGTTCGCCTTTCCGGCGGCGAGCGCCAGCGCATCGCGATCGCGCGCGCGGTGTACGAAAATCCATCCGTGCTGATTCTCGACGAGGCGACCAGCGCGCTGGACTCCGAGTCCGAGGCCGCCGTCCAGGAGGCGATTGACCGGGTCACGCGCCACATGACCACCCTCGTCATCGCGCACCGGCTCTCCACGATCAAGCACGCGGACAAGGTGGTGGTGTTGAAGGACGGCTGCATTGAAGCCGTCGGCCGGCACGAGGAATTGTTGCGCGCGAGTCCCACGTATGAACGGCTGCACGCGCGCCAGTTCCGGACGGACCCCGATGTGGAGCGGGCCTCGCCATGATCAGCGTCGTCATTCCCGTTTACAACGGCGCGGGCCATGTCGGCGACGCGGTCCGCAGCGCGCTGGCGCAGCAGCCGCGGCCCGAGGTGATCGTTGTTAACGACGGTAGCACGGATTGCACGGCGGATGAGCTGGCCGCCTTTGGCAACCGCATCCGGGTCGTGCAGCAGGAGAATCAGGGCGTGTCGGCGGCGCGCAATGCCGGCGCCGCGCGCGCGACCGGGGACTGGCTGCTGTTTCTCGATGCGGACGATGTGCTCGAACCGGAGGCCCTGCGCCATTTGCTGGCCGCCGCGGGAGACGAATCCGCGGTGGTGTTCGGCCGCGTCATTGAGGAGCTGGACGGGCAATGGCATGCGCGCGGCAATACGGATTGCGCCGGCGCGCCACCGCAGGGGGCGATCGGCAACTTCTGGAAAGCCGCCATTGTGACGCCGGGCGCGGCGCTGGTGCGACGCGCCCTGCACGACGCCGTCGGAGGCTTCCTGCTGCCTCAATTGGGGGAGGACCGGAACTACTGGATGCGCTGCGGCATGCTGGCCCGCTTTATTCCGATCCAGCAGGTCGTGCTGCGCAAACGCACGCGGCCGAATTCCGCCAGCGTGGATCGGCGCCGCGGCATCCTGAACGGGCTCCATTCGCAATTTCACTTCATGCAGTGGTGCGCGGCGCGCGGCTACGACACGTCGGTCTTCGGGGTGGACGACGCCGCGCTCATCGAACGGGCCCTGCTCAAGGCGCGGCGCTACGCCTGCTGGCCGGCTTTTCGCGATGTGCTTCGCGTGGCGCGGGAGCGCGGCATCGAAAGCCCGGCCCTCCGCCGCCTTCGCCGGTGGGCGCCCATCCTGCCGGCGCGCGATGCCGCGGGTCGTTGGTGGGCGCGCATGCGGGGAGGGGCCAACCTATGACCTGGCGCGAATTGAAATCGATGCTCCGCGCCGACCGCGGGCGCTACGGACACGCCGTGTCCGCGTGGACGCTTTATCGAACGTCTCCCGGATTCCGCTACACGGTGATCTGGCGCTGGAACCAGTTCCTCGCCGGCCATGCCCTCGCGCGCACCTGCCTCGGCCTGCCGAGCGCGTGGTTGTACGGGCGCTATACCTATAAATACGGCATTTCCATCCCGCTCCAGACGCGCATCGGTCCCGGACTGTACATCGGCCACTTCGGCGGCATCCACCTCAACGAACACGTCGTGCTGGGCGCGAACTGCAACCTCAACCAGGGCGTTACCATCGGCAAGCACAACCGCGGTGAGCGCAAGGGATGCCCCGTGCTAGGCGATGGGGTTTACGTTGGGCCCGGCGCCAAAATTTTCGGCGGCATCCGCATCGGGAACGACGTGGCGATCGGGGCGAATGCCGTGGTGACCCGCGATCTTCCGGACCACGCCGTCGCGGTGGGCATTCCCGCGCGCGTCATTTCATCGCAGGGAGCGGCCGGCTATATCCGGGTCGCCGGGGGAGGGGACGAACCGTGAACACGCTGCTCGCCCGCCTCGTTTCCCGCGAGCGGACCGATTCGCGCCGGATCGCGCTCGCCATCCCGACACGCAATCGCGCCGGGATGGTCGCGGCCCTCGCGCGGGCGCAGGCAACCGAATTCCGCATTGGAGAAATTTGTGTGCGCGACAACGCCTCGTCGCCGGACGAGTATGAGCAACTGCGCGCCGGCCTCGCCGGCCTCGGGTCACACGTGCGGCTGGCGCGGAACGAAACCGATCTCGGGGTCCAGCTCAACAAGGCGGCCGTGCTGCGTGACTGCACGTTGCCGTGGGCGCTGCTGTTTGATTCGGACAACCAGTTCGACCACCGCTTGCTCGACGCCTTTTTCCGGCCCCGCGCATGGTCCGAGTCCGTCGTGTACTGTCCGCAGCGCGCGAACCCGAACTTCGACTTCACGCCGCTTGCGGGCCGGCCGCTTGACCGCGGCGCGGTGGCTCAGCTGCTGCAAGGTCCGCAGCATCGCTTGATGCTCGCCTTCCTGAATATGGCGAATTACCTCGTGCCGGTTCGCGCCTTTCTCCAGGTCCAGCAACCCTACCTCGGGGCGCCGATTTTCGGGGCCGACGCCATGCTCAGCGCGCTCGTCTGGCTGCAGGCCGGCGGCGTGCTGCAGGTGATGCGGCGCGCGCACTACGTCCACAACGTGCACGACGGCAGCTATTTCAAATCGGTCGCCGGCATGAGCAAGCCGCTTGTGCGCCAGCTGGCGGCGGCTGCGGCCACGAGGTCGCGCGAAGCGCTGGATGAGGCGCTCGCCCGCTTCCGTGTGGGCGCGCCCGCGCCGGAAGGAGCGGCGGCATGAGCCTGTGGTTTGGACGCGCCGTGCGCGGGGTCGTGGCGCTGAACATGAAGCCCGTGCGCGGGCCGTGGGGCGGGAGCAGCCCGTTTGTGGCGCAACTGGCCGACGCGCTGCGTGCGCAGGGATTCGGGGTGCGCTATGATTTGCGCGGACCGGTGGATGCGATCGTCCTGATCGACCCGCGCGAGGCGCCGAACAAACCGTTCGGCCCTCCGGAGATCCTCGCTTACAAGCAGCGCAACCCGCGCGTGCGCGTCCTGCATCGCATCAACGAGTGCGACCAGCGGAAGGGCACGGATTTCATGGACCGCATGCTCCGCGAGGCCAGCGCGCTTGCGGACCGCACCGTCTTCATCTCCGCTTGGCTGCGCGACTACCACGCGCAGCGCTGGTTCGACACAGGTCGACCCCATGCCGTGATCTACAACGGCGCCGATGACCGCGTGTTCCATCCGGCGCGCCAGCCGCCGCCCGCGGAACCGTTTCGCGTGGTCACGCATCATTGGTCGAATCATCCGCTCAAGGGGTTTGATGTGTACCAGCAACTGGACGCCGCGCTCGCGGACGGGCGTTTGTCGGGCGTGGAGTTCCGCGTCATCGGTCGCTGGCCGGAGGGCATGACGTGGCGCGCCGCGCGCCTGTTCCCGCCCGCCCACGGCCGCGCGCTGGCGGACCAGTTGCGCGAGTGCCACGCCTACCTCACCGCAAGCCGATGGGAACCGTGTGGCATGCACCATGTGGAAGGCACGCAGTGCGGCCTGCCACTCGCCGCGCATCGCGAAGGCGGGGGCATTGTCGAGGCGGCGGAGCGCTACGGGCTTGTCTTCGACGGTGATCCCGTGCCGGCGGTCGCGCAGTTGCGCGATCGGTTTGCGGAGCTGCGCAAGACCGTGCTGCGCGAACGCCCGTCGGGACTTGCGATGGTCCACGCGTATGTGCGCGAAATCGAGGGGATGCTGGCGGACACATGAAGGACGGACCCGTCATCCTGATGCCGACGTTCGACCGCTATCGCTGGCTGGCGTCGTTCACCGAGCGCCAGCTCGATCACTGGTGGCCGGGGCATCCGCCCGTCTGGCGCTGCGGCTGTTCCGCGCCGGCGGACGACCGCTATCTTCCGCTGCGGCGCGATTCGCGCGATTGGATGGGCATTGCCCTCGATGCGGCGCGTGAATTGGAACAGCGCGGCGCGCGGCAGGCGTATGTGATTCTCGATGACATCCCGCCGGTCGGTCCGTGCCACGCGGAGCACCTGAATGCGACGATTCCGCGCTGGATGGACGAACTCGATGCCGCATGCATCGGATTGAACGGCTGGGGACAGGGTCGCCTGCCTGCGGGAAATGCGTGGGATGCGGCTCGGCTGGACCTGCAACGCGTCGCGCCCTCCTTCGCGTGGCGTTTCCCGCTGCATCCCACCTTGTGGCGGGTGCGCGCCTTCATCGAAATCCTGGAGGCGTTGACTCAGGTGGACCATCCCCAAAAACGAAGCGCGTGGGCCTTCGAACGGCGCGCCGGCGAAACACTGGGCTCGCCCGCCGCGCGCTGGTCGGAATTGTCCTTTCGCGTGTGCGGCCCGCGCATGGTTTCTCCGACGTTTCGCATCCGCCGTCCGCTGGCCCTCTGGCTCCAGCGTCGCGTCACCGGAGCGTTGCACGGCGCGGCCCGCGTGTTGGGACGGGACGCAGCCGCGGACGCAATCCAGCGCCGCGCACTTTGGCTGCATCGCCCGTACGTGGGGCCGTATCCGCTGGTCCACAGCGGACTGATGTCCGCCGGGCGTCCCAATCCGCATTTCCTGCGGTTCATGCGCGCGCATGGCGATCGCACGATGCTGGGCGAGTTCCTCGATGCGGCGCGCGCTGCGGGTGTCGAAACGGAGGCCGTATGAACGCGATCGAGCATCGATGGCGCCTGCTCACGAGTCCGCTGCGCATGCTTCCTGACTTCGTGATCCCCGGCGAGGCGAAGTGCGGCACCAGCTCGCTGTACCACTACCTCACGCAGCATCCGCGCATCCGTCGGGCGGACGTCAAGGAGCCGAACAATTTCCTCGATTACGGCGGCAGTCCGCTGCTTTGTCGCATGCATTATCCGCTGGTCTGGAAGCGGCTTGCCGGCGCGCTTACCGGCGAGGCGAGCGCCGAGTATTTTTCCAAACCCCACGTCGCGCCGGACATCCTGCGCGTGCGGCCCGACATCCGCGTCATCCTCCTGCTGCGCAATCCGGTGACGCGCGCTTTTTCGGACCACCAGATGTTCTTCAAGGGCGGGCGCGAGCAGGCGCCGTTCGACGAGGTGGTGAAGCGGTCGCTGGCCTGGCTGTCCGATCCCGCGCTGGAGCCGCTGCTCGACGCGGCGAGCCGTCCGAATCACAACCCGATCCGCTACGTGCGGCGCGGCGTGTATCTTCCGACCCTGCAACGCTGGCAGGCGGCGGTTCCCGCGGATCACCTGCTCATCCTGAAAAGCGAAGATCTCTTCGACCAGCCGCAGGCCGTGACGGATCAGGTCTTTGCGTTCCTTGGTTTGCCGCCGCATCCGCTGCGCGATGTGGCCCCCCGGAAAAAGGGCGCCTATGTCGCGCCCGCGCATCCGGATGCGCTGCGCGCGCTGGCGCGGTTTTACCGCCCGCACAATGAGGCGCTCTATCGGCATCTGGGTCGCGACTTTGGCTGGGAAGCGGAGGTGGATGCGTTGTTGGGAGGGCCGGCGTGAGCGGAGCGGTACGAGTCGTGGGGATCTGCCTGGTGCACAACGAGGACCGTTTTCTTCACACGGTGCTTGGAAATGCGCTCGCCCTTTGCGACGAACTCATCGTGGCCGACCATGCCTCGAACGACCGATCCGCCTCGATCGCGCAGGCATGGGCCCGGCGCGATGGGCGCGTGCGGTATCGCGCCATCGCCAATCCGCCCGAGTCGCACACGCTGCTGCGCCCGTATCTCAACACGCCCACATGGATTTTCGGCGTGGACGGCGACGAGGTGTATGATCCGCGCGGCCTCGCGGCGTTTCGCGCGGAACTGCTCGGCGGCCGCCATGCGAAGGTCCGCCAAATCTACGGGAATGTCCTGCATTGCGTGGAGTTGGACGAAGCCGCCGGCCGCGCGCGCGGGCACCTCGCGCCGCCGTGCCGGAGCATGACGAAGCTGTACAACTTTGCGGCGCTTCGCAACTGGACCGGCCCGAATCCGGAACGGCTTCACGGCGGCGCTCCGGTGTTTAACGCGGGCTTCGATGCGACGATGGATGCCCGCCTGCACGAACAGGTTCCGTGGGATGAGGCGATCTTTCGCTGCCTGCACATGGTGTTCCTGCCCCGCAGCTCGTCCGATCCCGCCGGGCGTGTGCGGATGAACATCGCGGAAAAGAACAATCTCGCGGGATTCGCGCGCCTCCGCCACCGCGTCGCGCGCCTGCTCGGGCGTGAAGCGGACTCCACCTACAAGCATGAAAAGTACCGGCGCGGGCCGGTGGTGGAGGTGGATGCGCGTCCGTTCTTCCCGGAGGGGCTGCCGTGAAGCCGCGGCGTGTCGGATTTGTCATCGGCAACCAGTTGCGGGAAATCCGCCTCCTCAGCGCGGACAAACCCGGCGGCGGCGCCATGGGGGAAATGCGCTTCCAGTGGATCGCCGACTGGGTCAACGCGCAGGCGCCGCTGGGGCTCCGCTACGAGTTGCACCGTCCCTGGCGGCGCTATGACGCGCTGGTTTTCCTCAAGGCCATGGGCGGGGCGAACCAGCGACTCAACGATCGTTTCCGCCGGAGCGGGCGCGCCACGCTCTTCGATGCGAACGTCAATTATTACCATCCAGGCGGCACCTTTTATTACGACGGCATGCGTCCGACGGAACAGCAGGCACGCGACGCGATCGCGATGACGCAATCCGTTTCGGCGGTGATCGCGGACTCGCCGTATGTGGCGGATCAGGCCCGGGCGTATCACCCGCGCGTCGAATGGATTCCCGACAACGTGAACCTTTCGCTTGTTCCGCCCCTGCAGGCCCGGTCGATCCCGCGCCGCCCGCTGCCGCTGTGGTGGTCCGGCCAGGCGGTGAAGTTGTTTGAGCTGCTGAGCATCGAAGCCCCGCTGCGCGCGGTGGCACGACACATCGAGTTGCGGCTGGTCACGAACGATCTCGCCGCGCTCGCGCGCTGGTTCCCCGGCCACCGCGAACGGTTTCAGCGATTGCTCGCTGATGTGCCGCACCGGATCATCCCGTATCAGTCGATCCCGCACCTGCTCGGGCTTTACGCGGAAGGCGGCGTGGCGATCTCCCCGCGCTTCCTCGACAATACCTACAACCTTGGCCACACGGAGTGGAAGATCACGCTGCCGATGGCCTGCGGCTGCCCGGCGCTGGCCGCGCCGGTGCCAAGCTATGTGGCGCTTTCGCGGGCGGCGGCGGGGCAGGGGGTGCGGATTTGCGCGACGGATGACGAGTGGCGCGGCGCATTTGATGCGTGGCTGTCGGGCGGCGGCAGCGACGATGTGGAGCGCGCCGCGGCGCGCTCGGTGGTGGAGAAGGAATATGCCACGCCCGTGATTGCGCAGCGGCACGCGCGATGGATCTCCGAAACCCTTGCCGCGACGGGCGGTGCCGCATGATCGGGCGCTGGTGGGCACGTGCGTGTGCGGCGCGGCGCGGCGCCTCCGCGCGCCCGGCAACGGGTGCGCCCGCCGTCTATTATGGCGTGCCGCGCATGGCCCGGCCCACGGAGCATGCCTTCGGCGGAACGGTGAAGTTCCAATCGCTGCAGGGCCTGTTTCCGAATTCGCCCGGGGACTTCAACCTCATCTATCTCGTCAGCAGCGGGATCCCGCCCGCGGCGGCCCACCTTGTCCGCGCGGCGAAGCGGAGGGGGGCGCGTTTCGTGTGGAACCAGAACGGCGTTGGATTCGCCGCGTGGCACGGGCCGGGTTGGGAGCGCGTGAATGAGCCGATGCGGGCGTTGATCGGTCTCGCGGATCACGTGTTCTACCAAAGTGAATTCTGCCGGCGCGCCGCGGATCGCTTTGTCGCCGCGTCGGCCTGTCCATCCGAGGTGCTCTACAACGCCGTCGATACGCGCTTTTTTGTCCCGCCCGCGCAGGTTGCCCGCCCGCTGACGTTGCTTGCGGCGGGCAGTCACTGGCAATGGCACCGCGTGCAGGTTGCGATTGATGCGCTGGCCGAGGTTCGGCGGGCCGAGCCGGACGCGCGGCTGGTGCTCGCCGGCCGTTTTTGCTGGGAGGAGGAATCGGCCGCCAGGCGCCGCGTGCATGACCACGCCCGCGCGAGGGGTGTCGCGGAGGCCGTGGAGGTGCAGGGCGCATATCCGCAGGCCGAGGCGCCGCGCATCCTGGGACAGGGCGATATCCTCGTGCATGCGAAGTGCAACGATCCCTGCCCGACGCTGGTCCTTGAGGCGATGGCGTGCGGCCTGCCCGTGGTGCATTCCGCGAGCGGGGGCACGCCGGAACTGGTGGGCGATGCCGGGATCGGCGTGGCGTCGCGCGTCGATTGGGAGGTCCATGAACCGCCGCCGCCAGGCGAGGTCGCCGCCGCCGTGCTGGCGCTCGCGGGCGACCTGCCGGGTCGTCGCGTGCGCGCGCGTGAACGCGCGCTCCGGTTTGATGTGGAGCCGTGGCGCCGCCGCCACCGCGAGGTGTTTGAGTCGCTGATGAGGAGTTCGCCATGATCCCCACGCTGCCCCGCGTCACGCTGGCGTTCCTGAGCTGGAACCGCCTGCACTACCTGAAGGCGACGCTGGAGTCCGCACGGACGTGCATCCAGTATCCGAACCTCGAATGGATCGTATCCGACAACGAGTCGGACGAGCCCGGTTTGCGGGCGTATCTCGAAAGCTGCTCGTGGATCCAGCACAAATGGTTCAAGAAGCAGACGCACGCCGCCGCGATGAATGAACTCGTCGCGCGCGCGACGGGGGACTACATCCTGATCTGGCCGGAGGACGTGCAGTTCACCGTGCGTGGCGATTGGATGGTGGACCTCGTGGAGCTGCTGGGCCGCCATGAGTGGCTGGGCAGTCTTTGCCTCGACTACATGAGACGTGCGACGCTGGAATCCATTTTCTCGCCGTCCCCGCTGGCGCAGCGGCATCGCTGGATGGACGAGGCGCTGCGCTACCGCGCGAACTTCCGCCGCTCCCGCATCGTCCGATCCTCAAGGGGGTTCGCGCTGCGCAGTTTCGGGTGGACGAAGCAGGGGATCTGCGGATCGGGCATCCCGTCGCTGACGCGCACGGAGGTGTGGCGCGCGCTGGGGCCGTGGCGCACGGCTGACGGCCCGACGCGCCTCATTGACTCCTCCCTCGGCGCCGAGGACGACATGGTCCAGCGCTTCTACCGCTCGCGCCGCCCGCTGCAGGGCGCCACGCCGCTCATCCCGGTGGCGGCGGACATCATCACCGACCCGACTGGATGCAAGGCCAAGGTGCGCGGCCGCCACCGCTTCGGCGTGTATATGCCGCCGCAGCAGGGCGATTTCTACTATCGGATCCGCGATCTCGCGGAGATGCCGAAGCCGATGGGGGATCGTCCTCTCAATTTCGCGGAGGGCGTGGAACCGATGGGCTTCCACATCCCCGTCGATGCGCAGGGCGACCGCCTCAAGAGTTCGATCAATCTGTCGGTTGCCTTCGACCTCACGACCCAGTCGCCGGTGCCGTATCCGCTCACCCTTCCGCCCCGCAAATGAAGCCGGACCTGGTCAGCGTGCTGCTTCCCGTGCGAAACGGCGCGGCCCACCTCGAGACCGCGTTGCGGAGTGTGCTGGCGCAGTCGCATCGCGCGCTGGAGGTGCTGGTGCTGGACGACGCCTCAAGCGACGGCAGCGGCGACATCGCGGCGGCGGTGAAGGATTCGCGTGTGCGCGTGGTGCGCTTCGATGCGCCGCAGGGACTGGGCCGCGTGCTGAACCGCGGCTGGGAACTGGCGGAGGGCGAATTCATTGCGCGGATGGACGCGGATGATGTGTGCGAGCCGGACCGCTTCGCGGTGCAGGTTGACCTGTTGCGCCGGCGACCGGCGCTTGCGGGTTGCGGTTCCTGGATACGCGTGATCGGGGCCGGTCGTCCCTTCCTCGCACGGTATCCGGTCGGCGAGCACACGCTGCGCGCCTATGCGCTGTTTGACAATCCGCTGGCGCATCCGTCGGTGTGCCTGCGCCGCGCCGCGTTTGAGCGGGCCGGGCTTCGGTATGACGAGGCTGCGCGCGCCGCGCAGGATTATGATCTGTGGGCCCGCGCCTTGGAGGTGCTGCCGCTCGACAATGTGCCGCGCGCGCTGCTTCGCTACCGGCAGCATGCGGCGGCGGTGACGGCGCAGCGCGCCGCGGAATCCGACGCGCGCATCGCGGAGATCCAGCGCGGACTGCTGGCGCGGCTGGGCATCGGGACCGATGCCGGCGAGCTGGCGTTTCACCGGCTTGTCGGGCATGGCGTCGCGATGGCGACGGAAGAGGAATGCACGCGCGCGGAGCGCTGGCTTGAGCGCCTCGTGTGCGCCAATCGCGATGCGCGGGTGTATGATGAAGAGGGCATGCCGCGCGCCGCGGGATTCGTCTGGCTGCGCATCGCGCTCAACTCGGCGCGGGTTGGACGGTGGGCGGCGGTGCGCTATCGCGCCTCCGCATGTTCCGCCTGGCACCGGCCCGACTGGCGCGAGCGCCTGCAACTCGAAGCGGCGAGCCGCCTGGCGTTCGTTCGGTCGACGGGCGGGCGCCGGCCGGGTACAAGGGGTGTATCGCCATGAGCGCCGCACCCGAACTGACGGTGGTGATTTGCACGCACAATCGTGCGCGGTATCTGCCCGCCTGTGTGCAGAGCCTGCTGGAGCAATCCCTTTCGCGCGCGCGGTATGAAATCCTCGTGGTGGACAATGCGTCCACCGATGAGACGGCGGCCCTCTGCCGCGCGTGGGTTGCAAGCGGCGACATTCGCTATGTGTTTGAGCCGGTGGCGGGACTTTCGCAGGCGCGCAACACGGGTTGTCGCGAGGCGCGCGGGCGCTATGTGGGATATCTCGATGATGACGGGAAGGCGGCGAACGGCTGGTGTGCGGCGGCGCTGGAGGCGTTCGTGTCGGTGACGCCGCGGCCGGGGTGGGTGGGCGGTCCGATTGACCTCGACTGGCAGGCCGCGCCGCCTGCGTGGCTCGATGCGGAGTTGCAGGAATGTCTCGGCCGGCTTGATGCCGGGCCCGTGGCGCGCTGGCTGGCGCCGCAGGAGCGCCTCGGCGGCGGGAATAGTGTGTATCCGCGCGAACTGCTGGAACAGGTCGGTGGATTCGACACGCGCCTGGGCCGCAAAAATAACCTCCTGCTGTCGGGCGAGGAGACGCAACTGCAGCGCCGCCTGGAAGCCGCCGGCCATCGTCTTTATTACACGCCCGGCATGCGCATGCTGCATGCCGTTCCGCCGGAGCGGGTGGCGCCCGCGTTTTTCCAGCGCCGCTATTTCTGGGGCGGCATCACGGATGAACTGATCCGCCGTTCGCTGGCGGAGCGCGGCCACGCCGCCGCCGCGCCGCTTCCGTCCGCCGCGTCCGCGGGTCGCGTGGGACGATGGGCCACGGTTGGGCGCCTGCTCCGACACACGTCGGCCGCGCTCGGCCTGGCCTCGCAAGGGAATCGGATTCGCGGTCGCATTTACTGGGCTTATGTGCTTGGCCGCCTGAGCGGAATTCGTCGATGGCACCGCGACGCGGAAGCGCGGGCCTCCGTGCGGGAGCTGGCATCCGGATGATCGGCGCCGATCCAACGCGTCTGGCGCGCGAGGGGCGCGGGTCCGTTCAACTCGACGCCCCCGCGCTGTCGGTGGTCATCCCCACGCACCGGCGGCTCGACACGTTGCCGCGTGTCCTCGATGAAGTCCTCGCGCAAGCGGCCACGGTCGCGGGCGGCGCGGAGGTGTGGGTGTGCGATGACGCGTCGGGTGACGGAACGGACGAGGCGCTGGCGCGTGTGGCGGCGAAGGCGAGCACGCCGTTCGGGTGGCTCTCCTTCGCGCGGAATCACGGCCCGGCGTGCGCGCGCAATGCCGCGATGGCCCGTGCGCGGGGGGGGGCGCTGCTGCTGCTGGGTGACGATACGGTTCCCGCGCCGGGCCTTTTGGAACGCCATGCGGCGCATCATGCCGCGCATCCGGAGGAGACGTCGGGCCTGCTCGGATTCTGCTCGTGGCCCCGCGAACTCGCCGCCGATCCGTTTCTCGCTTGGTTGGAGCAGGGGGGGCGCCGCTATTTCTTTAACTATCGCGACCTGCCGGACGGCGGTGTGGTGTCGGGCATGTTCTTCTATACCTGCAATGTGTCATTCAAACGCGCGCTGGTGGCTCGGGCCGGCGGATTTGATGAGAGCTTCCCGTTCGCGTCGCACGAAGACCTGGAGCTGGGCATGCGGTTGGAACGCGCCGGGATGCGCCTCGTGTTTGACCGCGGGGCGCGGGTGGAACACTGGCACCGGCTCACGCTCGACGGCACGGTGCGCCGGATTTACCGCATGGGCTATTCATCCGTGAATTTCTGGAAACGTGTCCCGGATTCCTCCGGCGTCGCGAAACGCATCGCGCGTTCGTTCCTGACGGCGGCGGCGGGCACTCCGCTTGCGCGATGCGCGGTGCGTCGCGCCGCGACCGGCGCGTGGTCGCCGCCGGCCGCGTGCTGGCTCCGCGTGCTGGACTTCGCGTATTGGTGTGGCGCGGCGGATGGACGGCGCGGGCGTGTGGATGAGCAGCTCGCCGGAGGTGCGCGATGAGTCTCCTGCTGGAAGCGCTGTGGGTGCAGTTCCTGTTGCTGGCGTGTTATGTCGTGCCGCCGTTTCTCGCATTCCGCCTCTGGCGCGCGCGCGGCCTCACGCCCTGGTTGATGGGCATCGCGGGCGCGATGTGCCTGCAAAGCGCGTTGGGGTGGGTGTGGAACCAGTTTGCGCCGGGTCCGCTCTGGATGCAGCCGTTCGCGTATGCCCTCGTGTGGCTGGCCGTGGCGGGCGTGGTGCGTGCGCCGCCCGGTGACGATGCCGCGGATGCGCCGGATCGCTGGTTGTGGATCCTGCTGGCGCTGGCCTTCGCGCTGCGCCTGGTCGATCCGCTGCGCACGGCGGCGCTCGGCCAGTCGGATGCCTACAGCCACTGGCAATTCCTCTTCGATGTCGTGGAGAAGGGGCGCGTGCGAAACGCCGTGTATCCGCCGGGCTATCACTGGGTGCTCGGCCTGCCGACGATGCTGGGCGGAATGGATCCCTATCTGATGGCGCGCTTTGGCGGCGCTTTTGCGGGCACGCTGCTCGTCGCGGCGCTGTATGCGCTCGCGGAGCGGATGGCGGGACGGACCACCGCCCGATGGGCCGCGTGGTTCGCCGGGTTGTGTCCCGCGGCCTGGTGGTTGATCAAAACAGGCGTGGGCGTGTTCCCAAACCAATTCGGCCTCCTGCTGCTGGCCTGCGCGTGGCTGGCGTATCTCCGGTGGATGTCGTCGCCGGCGAGGCGTGCACCCTTGTTCCTCGTGATGGTGGTGGCCGGGCTGGCCACGGCCACGCCGATGTTTCTGATTGATGTCGCGCTGGCGCTGGGGTTGCACCAGGCGCTCCTGCTGCTGCGCGCTTCGTCGACGGAGCGACGGCGCGCGTTCCTTTTGTTGGGACTCGGCGTGGCGAGCGCACTTCCACTGCTCTTCCTGTTCATGCGCGGGGGAGCGGACTCGCTGCGGCATACCGTCGTCGCGCTGACGGGCGCGCTTCCGCCCCGGACCGGGGATGCGGCGTTCACCGTGGCGGAGTTGCTCGGCGTGCTGGCTCGGGATTTCTTCTCCGTCAAGCGGTCCGGTTTGGGTTCCCCGCTGTTCAGCGCGGCCTCGGCTGTGCTCGCGGCGCTGTTCGCCGCCGGCTTGGCGGCCTCGCTGCGCCGGCATCGGACGGACGCGGCGTTGCTCTCGCTGTGGGGGCTGCTGGCGGCGTTGCAGACCGGGTGGGGCGTGTTGCAGTTTGAACAGTACCAGCGCGCGGGCTGGCAATTGATGATGGCGGTGGCGCTGCTGGTGGGATGGATCGCACACCGACTCCCGGGCGCGCGCGGGCTGCCGGTCGCCGGGCTGGCCGCGCTCGTCACGGCGGGTTCATTTGTCCTGTATCCGCGCCATCAACTGCTCCACAGCGCGGCGGAACCGGAACTCGTCACCTTCCTGCGCGCCGTGGCGCGCGAACAGCGCATCGCCCACGGCAAAACGCCGGCGCGGGTGATCGCGACGCCCCGCCTTCCCGACGGGATGATGCTGCACGCGCGGCGCGGCCTTACGATTCTCGCCCGGCGCTATACCGGCTTCACGCGCGGGCAGGGGGATCCGGTGTATGCGGCGCTCGGCCACCGGGAGGGGACCGAAATCCGGCCGCTCGGAACGGGTGCGCCGCCGGAACTGAATCCGCGCCGCCAGTATCTCCTCATCCGCGACGAAGCGCCCCCGCCGCCCGCGGGATTGTCGGCCCGGCTGAACGCAGCCCTCGCCGCGATGGCCGCGCCCCGCCCCGAGCGCATCGCCGCCGCGCACCGGGAACTGGACGGGATTCTCGCGGGAGTGGACCCCGCGCAGTGGACGGTCCATCGCCACGCAATCACCCCCGCGCTGGAGGTGTATCTGCTTCTGCCCCGCGAGCCTTGAGGCTTTTACGCCCGCGCGGATTCGGGTACACCTCTGCCGTTTACGCACAACGGCATGCCCACATCCCTCGTCAATTTCGCGCTCTCGCTGATCGCCCTCGCGTTGCTCTGCGCGGGGCTGTGGTGGAGCGTGGGCCGGGTGTGGCGCGACGGTTGGCGTCGCCTGGCCGGGCAATCGCGCGTGCGCGTCGCGCTGGCGGCGCTGGCCGCGTTGTTTGCCATCCAACTGCTGCGGCCGCACCAGGACACGTTCGTGGGCCTCGACACTTCGTGCTATCGCCTCATGACGCACGCCCTGCACGCGGGGCGTCCGTTGCTCGGGCCGGATGAGGTCCTCCTCGAAGCGCCGCGCGAGATTCGCAATGCGTTCCTCTTGATGCCGGACATGCGGTGGCGCAATTCGCGCGACCGATCCTTCGAGGTGATGTCGCTGCAGAACGGCCATACGCAGCCGTTTTTTTATCCGCTCCTCCCGCTCGCCGCCTCGGGCTTCGACCATCTCGTGCCGGGCGCCGCCGCGGATTATTTTCTCCCGCTGGCCGGCGTCTTCTGCGTCGCCGCCCTGCTGGTCGCCGCCGCGGCGCGGGGCGGGGGATGGGGACTCGCCGCCGCCGCCGCGGTCCTGATCGGCTCGCCGTTCCCGGCGTGGTTTTTTCGCGGCTATTTCCCCGAGGCGCTCGGGGCGATGTTGCTTGCGGGCGCTGTGCTGGATCGTCCGGCTGCGCTGACCGCGCGCGCCTTCTTTCCACTCGGCCTCGCGGTGAGCCTGCATCCGCTGCTGGTCGTCCTTGCGATTCCCATCGCCGGATGGCGCGGGTTCACCACCCCGGGGACGCGCCGCGACCTGCTTCGCGCCGCCGTCGGCGCGCTGGCCGGCCTGCTGCCGCTGTACGCGATGACACGCTGGATCTGCCAGCCCTACGGCCAGTTGCTCGACGTCGACATCCTGCTGCGAAACCTGCGCGTCAGCGGCGAGCATCGCGCGGTGATGGGCGCCGCGCTCGTCGCGGGTGTTATCGTGGTGGCGTGGACCGTCTTGCGCGCGGAACGCCGTCAGCGCCTGCTGGCCCGTGTCGAGCGGGCGCTCGCATCCCCGCGCGGGCGCTTGCTGTTCCTGCTGGTGGCGCTGGCGCCGCTTGCGGTGTCCCTGTTGCTGTCCGCGACGCGGGACCCCGTGTGGGTGGGCGCGCGCGAGTGGATGCGCGGCGTGGGCGCGGCGTGCGGGCTCCTGGTTGCGGCTGGCGCGGCGTGGCTTCTCCTTCGCGGTTCGCCGCGCTCCCGCCTGTGGATGCTCCTGCTCGCCGCCTTGCTCCCCGTATTCCTCTATCTGAAAGGAGTGGAGCAGGTGGGCCTCTGGAGCCAGCGCCGCCTTCTGCCGTGGCACCTCGCGCTGGTGGCGGGACTGATCCCGGCGGCCGCGGCCTTTCGCAGCGCACGTGTTTCGGCCTTGCTGGCCGGTGGCGTGCCCCGCGCGCTCGCGGCCGGCCTGCTCCTGCTGGCGGCGATTGCCAATGCCGCGCGCTGGCCCGCTCCTTATCTCGCGCGCTTTGAGGCCGGTGCCGACGACTGGATCGGGCAATTGCGCGCGCGCAGCGAAGGGCGCCTGTTGTTTTTCGACTATCACTCCTTCAGTTTCCCGCTCGCCGTGGATGGCCGCACGCGCGCGTTGGGATTGGGAAGTGGCGCCCATCGCGCGACGGGCGTTGTGATGCGCTGGTTGCGGGAGAAACTGGAATCGGAGCCGTTGTGGATCGCCACCGCGTACGCCAATCCCGGACTGGAGGACGGCATGCGCCTCGTTTCCGCCGGCATGGTATCGGCGGACGTCGAGCGCGTGCGCGCGCGGGCGCTGCTCCCGGCGGAGTCCTTCACGCGCCGGGTGGCGGTGGAGTTCCTCGACCCGCAACCGCTGCGCGGCGCGGAGCGCGCGGCGCTCCACAAGGTGTTCGACGGCGGGCCGCTGGCGCTGCGCGGGGAGTGGCTTCCTGATGTGCGCCGCCTCCAGCGCGGCGCCGAATCGCTGCCCGCGCAATGGAGCCGCGCGGGCAGTGCGGTGGTCGGGCCTGTGCCGGGGCCCGGAGAGGTCCTGCGCATTCGCGCGCAGGGCGTCAGCGGCGGGCGCAACCCCGCGCCGCGAACACTTTATCTTGAAGATGAACAGGGGCGCCGTTCGCCGCCCATGCCGTTTGGCGACGAATGGAACGACGTGCAGGTCCTGTGGTCGCCCGCGCCCGGCGTGGAGGGGCCGACGACCGTGTACCGGCTGCGGGTTGATGCGCTTTATGATCCCGCGTCGGACGGCTTGCGCGGTTACCCGCGCGATCTCGGGATGCTCCTCCATCGCATGGACATTGAGGTCATTCCCGCGCATACTGCGTCGCTATCGAATGAGTGATGTTGTCGTCATTATTCCGGCTTACAACGAGGAGGCGTCCATCGGACCGCTCGTCCGCGAACTGGCCGCCGCGCTGCCCGGTGTGCCCGCGGTCGTGATTTGTGATGGCGCGACAGACGGCACCGCGGCCGCCGCGCGCGCCGCCGGCGCGACGGTCCTCGACCTCCCGTGCAACCTCGGGGTCGGCGGCGCCGTGCAGGCGGGGTTCCAGTACGCGCTGAAGCACGGATACGCGATGGCGGTTCGCATCGATGGCGACGGCCAGCATCCGCCGGCGGAGATTCGCACGATGCTCGACGCCGCGCGCGCGTCCAGCGCGGACCTCGTGGTCGGGTCGCGGTTTTCTTCCGCCGGCCTCCACACGACCGTCTTCCGCTTCATGGGTATCAAACTGCTCGCGTTGTTCCTTTCGCTGATCTGCCGGAAACGCATCACCGACCCCACCTCGGGCTTCTGGGTGGTCAAACGCCCGCTGCTCCACTATTTCGCGCGCGAGTATCCGGTGGACTACCCGGAACCCGAGGCGCTTGCGCTGCTGCGCCGGCAGGGCTACGACTTCCGCGAGGTCGGCGTCCACTTCCGCGCGCGCCAGGCGGGGCAGTCGAGCATTGATGGCTGGGGCACGGTGTACTACGCACTGAAAGTCGGCTTCGCGCTGGTGGTCGATCGCGTCCGCGTGCTCGACCCGCGCCTCGCGCGCGCGTATACGGTGCGCTGGCCATGAACGCCGTCGCCACCATGCAGGGTTGGGTGGACGCGCTCGTCGCGCCCCTCGGGCCGGCAGGCGCGCGGCTCGTGTTCGGCGGCGTGGCGCTTGCGCTGTTCCTGTGTTTCCTGTTCGGCGCGCGCGCGCGGCGGATCGGCGTCTTCCGTGGCGTGCTCCTGCTCGCCCTCGTGGCGTTGTTCACCGCGCTGGCGTTCGATCTCACGCTGTTGATGAAGCTGAACCGGATCACCTTTCTCGGACGTATCCGCCTGCTGATGGGCAGCCTCAGTTTCCTCGTGCTGCTGGTGACGTTTGAAGCCGTGCGCCGCTCGCACCTGCAGGAACGGTATGCGCTGCTCTGGCTGTCCACCGGCATCATCCTGATGCTGTGCGGGATGTTCACCGGCGTGCTCGATTTCTTCTGCGCGTTGTTTGGCATGCAATACGTGACGTTTATTGTCGCGGTGATCTTCACCTTCCTGCTGCTCGTCGCGTTTCATTTTTCCATCGCGCTCTCCGCGCTCACCGATGACCGCTCCCGCCTGGCCCAGCGCTGCGCGCAGCTGGAGGCGCGGTTGGAGGAGCTGGAGCGCGCCATCCGCGGAAAGGGGACGGACCGATGACGGCGTCCACGCCGGAGGCGCTCGGCATGATCGCCGGGAAAGGGGTATATCCCCTGGAATTTGCCCGCTCGGCTCGCGCGCAGGGGGTGCGCCGCCTGTTCGCCGTCGCGTTCAAGGGCGAGACGGAACGCGCGCTGGAGAAGTTGGTGGACGAGGTCCGCTGGCTCCACGTCGGCCAGTTGCAGGCGATGCTCGACGCCTTCCGCGAAAGCGGCGTCCGGCAGGCCGTCATGGTCGGACAGATCACGCCGTCGCACTTGTTCAACCTGCGCCCGGATCGCGCGATGATCGACCTGCTCGCCCGGCTGAAGCAGCGCAACGCGGAGACGATTTTCGGCGCGGTGGGCGAGGCGATGAAGGGCGTGGGCGTGGACCTCGCGCCAGCGAGTCTGTTCATGGAATCCGCGATGCCCGCCGCCGGGTTGATCGCCGCGCGCGCGCCGACGCCGGAGGAGCAGATCGACATCGACCTCGGCCTCCAGGTCGCCAAGGCCACCAGCGGGCTCGATATCGGACAGACGGTTGTCATCAAACGCGGCACCATCCTGGCGGTGGAGGCGTTTGAGGGGACCGATGCCACGATCCGGCGCGCCGGTGAACTCGGCGGCGAGGGCGCGGTGGTGGTGAAGGTGGCGAAGCGCGGGCACGACATGCGCTTCGATATTCCCGTCGTCGGCATGCACACGTTCAAGACGCTCAAAAAAGCGGGCGTTTCCGCGCTCGCGGTCGAGGCGGGTCGCACGATTTTGCTGGAGCGCGAGCGGCTGCGCGAGGAGGCGGATCGCCTCGGCATCGCGTTTGTCGCCGTGCCCACGGAGGATTCACACGCATGACACAGCAACGCAGCATCCGGGTCGGTGTCGTCGGGGTCGGCAGCCTCGGCCAGCATCACGCGCGCATCTATTCACAACTCGAGCATGTCCAGCTCGCGGGAATCTACGATGCGGATGCGACGCGGGCCGCCGAACTGGCGGCGAAGTATGGCACCACGGCGTTCGCGTCGCTGGAGGAACTCGCGTCCGCCGTCGAGGCGGCCAGCGTGGCCGTGCCCACCCATTTGCACCACGCCGTGGCCGGCACGTTGATCCAGCAGGGGGTCCATGTGTTGATTGAAAAACCGATCGCCGGCACCACGCAGGAGGCGGAGGATCTCGTGCGGCAGGCGCAGCAGAAGGGCGTGATCATCCAGGTCGGCCACGTCGAGCGGTTCAATCCCGTGCTCGGCTTCCTCGAAGAACACGCGCCGAAGCCCCGGTTTATCGAGGCGCACAGGCTCGCGCCGTTCCCGCCGCCCCGCGAAGGGCTGCATCCGCGCGGCACGGAAGTGAACGTGGTGCTGGACCTGATGATCCACGACCTCGAAATCATCCTGCATGTCGTCGGCGCGCCGGTGAAAGCGGTGCACGCGGTCGGCGTGCCGGTGTTGAGCGGCAGCGAGGACATCGCGAATGTGCGGCTGCTGTTCGAGAACGGCTGCGTGGCGAATGTGACGGCGAGCCGGATCAGCCCGGAACGCATGCGGAAGATCCGCGTGTTCACCGAGGATGCGTACCTGTCGCTCGACTACCAGAACCAGGCCGGCGAGCTGTTCCGCAAGGGGCCGACGGGGATTGCGCGAGAGGAAGTCCCGATCGAGAAGGGCGAACCGCTGCTGCTGGAATTGCGCTCCTTTGCCGACTGCGTGCGCCGCCGCGACCGCCCGGTCGTCAGCGGCGAACACGCGGCCGAGGCGCTGAAACTCGCCGTCGCGATCACGCAGAAGATGCGGCAGGGGCCTTCCTGAACGCCACGCAGAGCCCCACTAGGAGCGCCAGCGACACGAGGCTTGTCGCTGCGCCTGCTTTGAGCACTGGCATCTCATAGACCATTTCCACTTCGCGTGTGCCCGGCGGGCACGCGAGCAGGCGCGATCCGGTGGCCGCGTGTTTTTCGAGGGCGACGCGCCGGCCATCCACGCGCGCCTGCCAGCCGGGATACCACATGTCGGAGAAAAACAGCGTGCCGCCCCGGGTGCCGTCCAGGTGGATGACCGCCCGATGCGGGGAGTAGGACGACAGCGTCGCGGGTTCCATCGCCGCGCCGCGCACCTCCTCCACGCGCGCGGTGACGGCGTGGGCCAGGTCCATCTCCAGCAGCGCCGCGCGCGGCCAGACGCGCTGGTTTTCCAGGATCACGAAACGGCCGGGCACGCGAAAGGCCGGACGCCATTGGCTGCGCTCATCGGGCGTTCCGATCACGATGCGCTCCACAGCCGCGGCGTCGGCCACGACGAGATATTTTACGCCCATCAGGTCGAGATACGCCTGGCTGACCCGTTTGACCGCGGTGTGCTTCTGCTCCACCGGGATGGGGTGATGGGCGCGCAAGCCGTCCACGTAGGCCTGGATGCCGATGACATCGTAGTTGGCCACATCGTACAGGCGATAGTGCGTGGCGAGGTTGGGCGGAAACCCGGCGCGGACCGGGTCAAAGAATGTCCGGTGCCAGCCCGCGTGTTCGCGAAGGAAACGGATGCCGGGCGCGTCGGGGAAGACCTCTTCGCGCGGCGTGTGGGCGGAGTAGGGGGCGGCGTGGAGCGCGGTTTCGATGCAGACGAGCGCGAGCAGACCGGGCGCAGCGAGGCGCGTCGGCGCGAACCGGCACAGCGCCCACAGCGTGCCCGCATTGAGCAGGAGGACGAGGATCACGATCCCCGCGTAGAGCGGATAGCTTGCGGGAGCAATCACCCACGTCCGCACCGAGGCGGCGGCGAGAACGGTGAGCAGGATCAGCACGAGCAGCGCGCCGGCGATCCATCGGCGGGCGGCGGGATCGCGCAGGCTGATGCGCCCGTCGCGGACGGCATCCAGCAGGAGGGCGAACAGCGTGGCCACGCCAAAGGCGGCGATTACGGGCATGCGGTTGAGGTGCGACGTGCCGATGAGCGGGATGCGCGCGGCAAGGTGGGCGAGTCCGGGAAAACCATAGGCGACGAGCATCACGAGCGAGGTCGTGATCGCGAGGAACCGGACCAGCGGGTCCTGCCAGCGCAGGCGGACGGCGCACACCGCGAGCACGAGCGCCGTGAGGCCGGTGTACATCGTGACGGTTTCATTGTAGTTGCGCAGCGGCAGGAAGTAGTGCTGCGCCAGCGCGTAGTTGCCGAACAGGTCCGGCGCCGCGTTCAGCGCGAGGTGGAACCATCGCAGGGTGTCGATGCGCTTCGCGGCCTCGTCGAGGCGATTCACGCCATCCCCGTTCAGGAGGTATTCCACGAACGGCACGAGTTGCACAGCGGCGAGCGCCACGCCCAGGGCCATCGCGCATGCGCCGCCCGCCAGCAGGCGGGCGCGGTCGGACGGATTCGCCACGCGCCGGAGCGCGAAGAGCAGGAATATGCCGGCAAAGGGAAGGTAATAGACCAGCCCTTGCGGCTGGCCGCCGAGCAGGGCCACGCCCAGGACGGCTGCCGTGGCGGCATAGTTGCGCGGATCGCGCGGGCGCGCCGCGGCCCTCCAGATGAGCCCGCAGCAGGCGGGCAGGAAAAAGGAGGCGTTGACGTGCGGCCAGAACAGGAACGAGGTGTTGAATCCGCAAAAGGAGAAGGCCACGGAGCCGGCGAGCGCGGCCAGGCGCGACACGCCCAGCACGCGGAGATACCAGCACATGGCGCCGCCGATGAGCAGCAGCTTGGCCGCGTAGTGCAGGGTGAGGCTGAAGCGGGAGTCGCCCGCGTAGACGATCCAGTTCAGCGGATAGAAGACCGCGCTTTGCATGTTGGCGATGTGCGGCGCGCCGAAGCCCTGGTGCGGATTCCAGGCGGGCAACGCGCCGTCTTTCAACTGGCGTCGCGCGAAGGAAAACCACGGCTCGAACTGGCTCGATACGTCGGAAAAATTGTCGGGCAGCTGCGGCGTCGGGCGTTCCGTCAGCACCGGCGAGTCCAGCAGATGGCCCGCGGCGGAACTGGTCTGGCCCGGCCGAAGGGCCTGTGCGAAGAAGACGAGCAGGAGCGCCGCAAACAGCAGGGCGAAGCGCATGGCGGTCCCGGAAAACGCCTTCATGCGGATGGAGGGCGGACGTTCATGCCGCGGGACCGTGCCCGATTGCGTGGGGACTGACAAGGCGCGAGCGCGCGGAAGCCTGCGCCATTTTGAGGACAAATTCGGCGGGAAGGCCTATAGTGCGGCCCGCAACGTGGATTCGAGGATGAAGAACAACCCCACCATTCTTGTCGTGGCCGGCGAACCGTCCGGCGACCTGCACGCGGGCCGCCTCATGGAGGCCGTGCATCGGCGTCGGCCCGATGTGCGCTTCTTCGGCATTGGCGGCGATGGCGTGCGCGCGGCGGGCGGCGAGGTGCTGGTCGATGCGCGGGAGATGGCGGTGCTCGGGCTGTGGGAGGTGCTGAAGCGATACGGCTTTTTTCGCCGCGTCTTCGCCGACCTCAAGCGCACGGCGGCGGAGCGGCGGCCGGACCTGGCGCTGCTCATTGACTATCCCGGATTCAATTTGCGGCTCGCGGCGGAACTCAAGGCGATGGGCATTCCCGTCGTGTACTACATCTGCCCGCAGGTCTGGGCCTGGCACCGCTCGCGCATCGGGAAGATGGCTAAACTGATCGAGCGGTTGCTGGTCATTTTCCCGTTTGAGGTCGATGTCTTCAACGGAACGGGCCTTCGCGTTGATTACGTCGGGCATCCGCTGGTCGACGAGGCGGCGAAGGAGCGGGCGGCCTCGCGCGAGCCGCTGCCGTGGCCCGGCGCGCCGCGGATTGCGCTGCTGCCGGGCAGTCGTCGCCAGGAATTGGAACGCATGATGCCGGCGCTCTGGCAGGCGGCGGGTCTGATCCAGCGGAAATGTCCGGAGGCGGGATTCATCCTCGCCTCGTCCTCGCGCGAGACCGAGGCGCAGGCGCGCGCCATCATCGAACGCACACCGGGCGGTCCGTCTCGCTTCGCGATCGTCGCCGGGCGGACGCGCCAGATCCTGGCGGAGGCCACCGCCGCCTGGGTCAAGTCGGGCACCTCGACCATCGAGGCGGCGCTGATGAACTGCCCCATGTGCGTCGTCTACAAGACCTCGCCCATCACGTATGCCCTCGCGCGCCGCCTGATCCGCGTTCCCCACCTGGGCATGGTGAACCTCATTGCCGGACGCGAAGCCTTCCGCGAATTCCTGCAGCACGACGCCACGCCGGAACGGCTCGCCGCAGGCCTGCTGCCGCTGCTCTCGGATACGCCTGAACGCGCCGCGTCCCTCGCGTCGCTGGCCGAAGTCCAGCAGGCGCTGGGCGAAGGCGGCGCTGCGGAGCGCGCGGCGTCCGCGCTGCTCGACACGCTGGATGCCGTGCGCGCGGTCTGATCGACCCCGGCTGCGTGGTTGCAAGGGTGGGCGGGGCGGGTTAACGTCCCCCAACTGGATTTCGTTCCGAGGATACGTTATGTCGATCAAACTGATGGGCCGCAGGGCGGGATGGATCACGATGGCCGCGCTGCTGCTGGCGAACCTGCTGGTGGGCGCGCGCCTCTATTCGCAGGAGCCGAAGCCGGAGACGGCGGACGACCCGTTCCAGCAGATGGCGCTCTTCAGCCGCGCGATGGAGCAAATCCGCGAAAGCTACGTGGACACGAACAAGGTCGCGTACCAGTCGCTCGTGCTGAATGCGCTCAAAGGCATGCTCCAGTCGCTCGACCCGCACAGCCAGTTCCTCGACGCGGACATGTACGAGGACATGAAGGACGACACCCAGGGCCAGTTCGGCGGCCTTGGCATCGTCATCACAATGAAGGACGGCGCCCTCACCATCGTCGCGCCGATGGAGGACACGCCCGGCTTTCGCGCGGGCCTGCTCGCCGGGGATCGCATTGTTGAGATCGACGGGCAGTCCACCGAGGGCATGATGCTGCCCGACGCGGTCAAGCTGCTGCGCGGCGAGCCGGGCACGAAGGTGACGCTGCGGATCGTGCGGGCGCAGGCGATGGAATTCACCACCGTCGAAGTCGAGCGCGCGAATATCGAGGTCGCGACGGTGAAAGACGGGCGCTTTATCGAGGACGGCATCGCCTACTTGCGCGTGACGCAGTTCAGCGAGCCGACGGCGGACGCCTTGCAGAAGGAGCTGGACCGCCTGCGCGACGAGGGGATGCGGGCGCTCGTGCTGGATTTGCGCAACAATCCCGGCGGCCTGCTGAGTTCCGCCGTGGATGTGGCCCAGAAATTCGTCGATCGCAACAAGGTGATTGTTTCCACCCAGGGCCGCGACACGCGCCAGAACAAGGTCTATCGCTCGCGCGGGCGGGCGCGCTATGACGGATTCCCGATGGCGATTCTCGTCAACGCGGGCAGCGCCAGCGCGTCGGAAATCGTCGCGGGCGCGTTGCAGGACCACCGTCGCGCATTCCTGGTCGGCGAAAAAACCTTCGGCAAGGGCTCCGTGCAAAGCGTGCTGCCGATGGAGGGTGGAAACGCGATCCGGTTGACCACGGCGAAATATTACACGCCCTCGGAGAAAGTCATCCACGAGCGCGGCATCGAGCCGGACATCGTGGTGCACATGCCGCCCGAGGACATGCTCAAGTTGCGCAGCCAGCAGGCGCAGCCCGCCGGGGCGCCGCCCGGCCCGGAGGCGGAGAAACCGGTGGAGGACGTCCAGTTGCAGCGCGCGGTGGACACGCTGAAGGGCATCCTGAAATTCACCCGCGCGGAGCCCGCCGCGGATGTGGCCGTTCACGCGGATGCCGGTGCGCACGGCGGTTGAGTCTGCATGATTGTTTTGGGCATCGAAACGTCCTGCGATGAAACCGCGGTCGCATTGGTGCGGTCGGATCGCACCATTCTCGCGAACGCGATTTATTCGCAGGTCGCCCGCCACGGCGCGTATGGCGGGGTGGTCCCCGAGATCGCGGCGCGCGCCCATGTGGAAGCGCTGCCGGATTTGTTGCATCACGCGCTGGCGGAGGCGGGATTAAATTGGGCGCAGGTGGACGCGATTGCCGCGACGCGCGGCCCCGGTCTTGCCACGTCGTTAACCATCGGGTTGCAGGCGGCGAAGGCGCTGTCGCTGCGATTGGGCGTGCCGTTGCTCGGGGTGAATCATCTCGAGGCGCACCTCTACTCCATTTTGCTCGGCGCGAATCGGCCCGCCCCGGAGTCCGTCTGGCCCGCGCTGGTCCTGCTGGTCTCCGGCGGCCACACCGCGCTCGTGCGGGTGGAAGGGGCGGGGCGGCACGTCCTGCTGGCGAGCACCGTGGACGATGCGGCCGGCGAGGCGTTGGACAAGGGCGCGAAATTGATGGGCTTGCCGTACCCCGGCGGGCCTGAAATTGAGCGGATCGCGCGCGGCGGGAATCCGCGCGCCATCGCGTTTCCGCGCGGCGATGTCCGCAACGAGCGGCGCGATCTCCGGGTAAAACGGCCCGAGTGGTGTTTCAGTTTCAGCGGATTAAAAACCGCCCTGTTGTACCACCTGAAGGCGCATCCGCTCGAAGCCTCCGCCGTGCCCGATCTCGCCGCGAGCTACCAGGAGGCCGTGGTGGACACCCTGGGCCGGCAGGTGGAGCGCGCCCTGGAGCACGAACCGGTGCGGTCGCTGGGCTGCGCCGGAGGCGTTGCCCGCAACGCGCGCCTGCGTGAACGCCTCGACACCATCGCCGCCGCGCACGCGCTCCCGTTGCTCGTCGCCGATCCCGACTACTGCACCGACAACGCCGCCATGATCGCCGCCCTCGGCGCCGCCCTCCTCGCACAGGGCGCCCCCCCCACGCCCCTCGCCGCCGACATCGACCCGAACTGGGCGCTCTGATTTGCGCAGTTGACTTCCTTCATCCCGCGCTTGCCGATGGAGGAAAGCGCAAATGGATCAACAGACGCTGGCTGGATTGCAACTCGACGTTGATCCGCACGTCCAGCCGCTCGGCCAGCAACTTCACGATGGAAAGGCCAAGCCCCATGCGCTGGCTACCCGTACGGGCCGGATCTTTCCGCCAGAAGCGCTCGAATAGATGCTCAATATCCTCCTGCTGGAGCTGATCCGTCGTGTTCGAGAGGGTGAGGACGAATGAGTGATCGTTGTTCCTTCTCGCAACCACATCCACGGAGGTGTCAGGGCTGCTGTAGTTCAGCGCATTGTACATCAGGTTTTGGAGAATCATTTGGAGTTTGATTTCGTCCGAGTACAGGACGAGTTCACGCGGAACTTGATTTGTGAGTGACAGACGCGAAGGATTGTGTGAGGCGCTGGTTTGTTCCCAGCAGGACTGAATGAAGGCGTGTAGCTGGATGGCGGTCCGATGGATGGATGTGCTCTGGGATTCCAGGCGGCTGAGTTCAAGCAGCCCGGCTACTTTTCTTTCCATATTCAGCGCCGACTCCTTCAGCTCCGCGAAGCGTTTGCGCACCAATTCCGGGTCATCCGGCCATGTGGCGCCCACTTCGCAGGCGATACGGAATTCCGCGACGGGCGTGCGCAACTCATGTGCAACATTGCTGGTGAAGCGCTGCTCCCGATCGAACGCCTTTTGCAGGTCGACTAGAAATCCGTTGAGTGTCGACAGAACCGGCTGCAATTCGACGGGCGGATCGGACAGGCGGACCCGGCGATCCAGTGCGTCGGGTCCGAGTTCGCGGATTTGAGCGTTCATGGCCTCGATGGGCTTGAATCCGCGCTGCAGGAACCTGTGCACCAGGATCATGAGCAAGGTGATCAGAACGAGCATCATGCCGAGAAGGATGCAGTAGATTGTCCAAAGGATCGTGTCGAGTTGCTGCCGTCCCCACGCAACAGCGAGCAAAACTCGCGGGTCCTGCTGCGATGCTTCTGGAAGGGGGATGATGTCCGGCTCGTCTGCATCCACGGCCCGTTCATCGGTCCGAGGAACCACCGCAATCTGGACTACGCGTCCGCGTCTGCCGTCCGGGAGGATGAGGTTGCGGAAGACCGCCGGTTTGTCCTGTTCCGTGATGACCGGAAGGGTGTTGGTCCCCAGCCGGTCGGAGCGTTCGACGATGACGCCGTCGATCAAGCTGACCTGAAAGTATTCGGGATTCTCTGTTCGTTCGAATTCCGGCAGGTATTCATCTGCGAAATCAATTTCAATGGCATTCGCGTGCTGGAAGATGAGGGTCGAAAGCGTGCGCGCCTTGGTTTCCAGCGCCGCATCAAATTCACGCAGGTCGAGGGATCGCATCGCGATGGCCAGCGTTAGCGAGCCGAAGGCCATCACGAGGGTAACGCCGACGAAAAGGCGGGACTTTAGATAGCTTCCGATCGACTTCATGGAGAATCCACAGGGATGAAGTAACCGACGCCGCGCCGGGTATGGATCACATGGCGGGCCCCCGCCCGGGCCAGACGCTTGCGGAGGCTGCACACCATCACTTGAATCACATTCGGATTCGGACAGGCCTCGCTGTCGTGCACCGCGTCGAGCAGCTGCTCCAGCGTCAGCACGCGGCCCCGATTGAGGGCGAGTGACTCAAGGATGGCATACTCGCTGCGCGTGAGGTGGATGCATTGATCGCTGGCGCGGACCTCCCGGGCTGCCGTGTTGAGAAGAAGGGGCCCGATCGCAAGGACCGGACTGCGCTGCTCGTATTTGCGGCGCACAAGGCTCGCGATCCGCGCACACAATTCATCGAAGGCAAACGGTTTCACCAGATAGTCGTCCGCCCCTTGCTGCAGGCCCCGCACGCGGTCGTTCACCTGATCTTTGGCCGAGAGAATCAAAACGGGTGTGTTCTTTCCCTCCGCGCGCAGCGTGTGCAGCAGCGAGAGGCCATCCAACCCGGGCAGCATCAGGTCGAGCACGATCACGTCATAGGATTTGTGGCGCGCATAATCGAGGCCGACCCGGCCATCGCCCACGGCATCCACGGCATAACCCATCTTGCTCAGCCCGTCTTTGAGGGCTGCGGCAATCGTCTTCGAATCCTCAATCAGCAGGACATTCATACCGTCAAAGGGCATCCGTCGTTTTCGCTTCAGGCCAGAACATAACCTAACGCGTGGGGCCGTGTGAATTTCGGAGCGCCGGGTAATTTCTTCGCGGCATTAAGCAAATCTTAAGGCGCGGACGGCAGGATGCGCCTGAATCGATCGGTGTGGAGGGTCGATTTCACGGGGATGCGCATCATGGATTCGTTGTCGTGTGAACACTGGGAAGGAAAGGGCGGGGGGCCTGGACTGTGGCTGGGTATTCGTCGGCATCCCGGCGTCAGGCGCGTGGTGCGGAGATGGAATGGCGCTGCGAAACGCGCCTTCAGCGCCGTGCTGGCCTGTCTGCCCGCCGCGCAATCCATCTCGCTGATGGAGCTCAAGGATGTGCGCCGGGTCCTGTTGGTCCGTCCCAATTTTCGCATCGGCAACACCTTGATCAGCGCGCGGCTCATTCCCTCCGTTCAAGCCCGTTTTCCAGGGGCACGCATTGATTTCCTGGGCGCGGACAAAACGGTTCCGCTGCTGGAGCATCTGGGACTGGGACGCGTTGAATCGGTCTCGCGTGCTTGCGTGTATCGACCTGATCGGTTCATTGCCCTTATCCGGCGTTTGCGGCGTGAGCGATATGATCTTGTGATTGACGCGGGCAGGGGATCCTTCACCGCGGCCTTGATGGCCCTGATGGCCGGAGGTCGCGTCCGGCTCGGACAGGATCGCGGGCGGTTGCGCTGCTTTTTGAACGTGCGGCTTAATGTGGAGCGGCGCCCGTATATCTATGACGGATGGGCGGCGTTCGCCGACGCCATCCACCCGGGGGCCGTGCCGCTGCCGCTCTATCGCGTGAGCCCGGACGAACGCGAGGAGGCCTTGCGCTGGCTGGGGGCGAGGAGATTCACCCGCGATGGAGACGTGCTCCCATTTGTCGCCGTATTTGTCGGCGGGCATCTCGACAAGCGCATGCCCGTGTCATTCTGGCGAGACGTGTTGGAGAATCTTGCGCGCAATGGTGTGCGGCTTCTGCTCTTTGACGGGCCTGAAGAAAAGCACCTCGTTTCGCAATGCGCTGGTGTGGCTGCGGACGATATTCTTGTAGTCCCCGTCCAATCCTTGCGAAAGACCGCGGCTCTTTGCGAGCAAGCCGCCTTCGTGGTTTCACCTGATACGGGCACCCTTCATCTGGCTGCCGCGCTGGAGCGGCCGACGATATCTCTCCTGCGGGTCGATATTTCCATGAAGTATGCCCCGCACGGGCGGCAGGATCAGCGCCTCATGCGGCCATCGCCCGATGATGTCCTCGCTGCCGTGATGCCTCTGTGGCGTCATGCGGTGGCGGCGCAGGGCGCGAGCTCGAGGCAATGCGCATGAGGGCCTTCGGCCAAAGGATGTGGCCCGGACTGGCCGCCATGGCGATGGTCTGCCTGAGTGTTGCCTTCATCCCGGTTTATGATGAATTATCGATGGGGACGCGCGTTCCGGTGTTGGTGCAGGATCCCCGGAGTGATGGCGTGCGTATCACGTGGCAACAGGCGGATGGCGAGGGCGTGGTGCGCTTGCGCGGACACGGCGCGCACGAGCGTGAGGTGACTGCTACGCGGCGTGGAGAGTGGATGGAAGCCGACATCCGGGGACTGAACCCGGGCGCCACCTACTGGTATGAGCTGATCGGGCGCTCCAAATCGGGAAATACGCGCCGTCTGGGCGATGGCACCGTGCGGACGGCGCCGCCGTCCGGAAAGCCGTTTTCGTTTATCGCCTTCGGCGATTCCGGCAGCGGACGTCGCACGCAGTTCAGGCTGGCCGAACGTATGGCCCGCTATCCGGCCGATTTGCTCATCCATGTCGGCGACATCGTCTATCCCGATGGCGATCCAGACGATTATCCGGAAAAATTCTTCAAGCCCTACCAGGCCCTGCTGGGCTCCATTCCCTTCCTGCCCGTCCCGGGAAACCACGATGTTCAGAAGGATCGCGGCGCATTTTTCCTGCAGCTATATTCACTGCCCACCAATGGCCCTCCTCGCGTCGAGCCCGAACGCTGTTATTGGGTGGACTATGGGGACGCGCGGTTCGTGGCAATCGATTCGACCCTGGAAGCCGATGTCTTGCAGCACGACGTGGCTCCGTGGTTGCTGTCCTCGCTGCAAAGTGCGACGCAGGCGTGGAAAATCGTATTCTTTCATCATGCGCCGTGGTCCGGCGGGCGTCGCATGCCGGACACTCGAATCCAATCCGCCCTGATTCCCTCCATTGATGCAGGAGGGGCGCATCTCGTGTTAACGGGCCACAACCATTTGTACGAGCGTTCGCATCCACTGGGGAACGGCGCGATATACATCACCACCGGCGCAGGTGGAAAATCCCTGCACCCCCAGCTTGCCGCCGATGAGCTGCATCGTGCGGTCTACAACGACAGCCGTTACAGCTTTAGCTGGATCACGGTGAGTCCCACCCGCCTGGACATCCACCAGATCTGCGAGGATGATCAACTGCTGGACCAAGTGACCCTGACGAAGGGTATTCACGAATGAGTCGGCTTCACGCCGCTGCGGCGAGATGGGCTGGCCTGCCAGCCGTAGCCTTGGGATGCGCCCTCCGTCGCGGCGAAGACGCCGCTATGGAGGGCAGCCTTCGCCTTCGCTCCGCTACGGCGAAGGCTGGAGGCGGGGGGAATCGAACCCCCGTCCGCATAAGAGTCACTTTGGTTTCTACGCGCGTGTTCCGTAATTAGGTCTCGCCCGGCGGACTGCCCACGGACAGGCCATCCGCCTCGCCAGCACCCGCGATGGATACATCCTTGGTCCCCGGGTACTCGGTTCCTTGGACGCCCTGCTGTCGTCGTTTCATCCCCCGAGCAGGAGTGAGGGGCGAAACGTCACGGCGAATTAGGCCGCGAGAGCCAGCTCTTCGTTGGCTTGTGTGTTTTTCCCGCATTTTTTACGAGGCCAAGCGGGGTCCTCGGCGCGCCACCGAAGCTTCAACCTACACGTCGAAACCTGGTCGCCCCCGTGAAATCAGTGACCGGTGACCGGTAAACGGTGACCGGGAATCAAAGACGGGCTTTGCCACATCCGGATGTCAGAGAACACCCGCAACATAACCGCGTCCGCGCGTTTGTCCAGTTTTCCATCTTTTCACGGCGGGATGACGGGGTAAGATTTGGGTTGTCTGGGGGGGCGGAAGATGAGTTCACGCATGTTGGTTTGGTGCGCCGTGTGGCTGGTTGCTTTGCACGCGCGCGCAGCGACGTACTATGTGGCGGCAAGCGGCAACGATGCCAACGCGGGCACCTCGTGGGCGCTGGCGAAACAAACCATCCAGGCGGCCATTGATGTGGCCGTGTCCAACGACACGGTCCTGGTCTCGAACGGTGTTTATGGCACGGGCGGGCGGGTGGTGTCCTTCGGGATGACCAATCGCGTGGCGATCACCAATGCCATCACGGTCCAGAGCGTGAATGGTCCGGCGGTCACCATCATCCAGGGAAAAGGCCCGATCGGACCGGATGCCGTGCGTTGCGTGTATGTCGGGCCGAATGCCCGCTTGATCGGATTCACGCTCACCAATGGGCACACCGTCGTGACAAATAATGTCGCCGGTTCGAGCGGCGGCGGGGCGTATGCCTTTGTGTCGAGCTTCATCAGCAACTGTGTCATTGCCGGCAACTCGGCTTGGTTGTCGGGCGGGGGCGTGTATGCGGGCACCGTGGTCGTCAGCGTCGTTGCGGGGAATTATGCCCGGACCGGCGGCGGCGGGACGGACGTGGCGCGGTTGATTGGATCCGTGGTCTCCAACAATACAACCGATGCCGTTGGGGGCGGTATTTCCGGCGGATGGGCGATCGGCTGCACGATCACGCGTAATTCGGCCGGGACATCCGGCGGCGGGGTGAGCGGCGGGGCGGTGACCAACAGCATCATTTCCTTTAATACCGCCGCGGAACGGGGAGGCGGCATAAACGGAGGCCATGCCCGAAACAGCGCGATTTACGGCAATACGGCCGGCTCGCAGGGAGGCGGGGTGTTTGCAAACGGCACCGGTATTTCCGTGGTCAACTGCACCGTCTCCGGCAATCGCGCCGTGGTGGGGGGCGGTGTGCATGGTCCGTCGGTGACCAATAGCGTCGTCTTCCACAATTGGGCTGCCGTTGATGAAAACTGGGGACCCGGCGCCTTCGGCCTCACCTGTTCGTTTCCGCTCCCACCGGGCAGCGGGAATATCTCCAACGAACCGGCCTTGGCCGGGGCGTATCGGATTGCCTCCAGTTCGCCCTGCGTGGGCGCAGGCGCCTATGCGTTTACAGCCGGCACGGATATTGACGGTGAATGGTGGAACACCCCGCCGTCCATGGGGTGCGACGAGATCAACGTGGGGATGCTCGGGGGGCCGCTTGTGGTGGCGCCGTGGGTGTCGGCGACGAACGTGCCCGTCGGTCATCCGATCCGGTTCATCGCCGATATCGGCGGGCGGGTCGCGTCCAGTCGCTGGAATTTCGCGGACGGCACGGTGCTGACCAACCGCGCCGCCGTGCAGCGCACCTACGCCGCCACCGGCACGTATGCGTTTGTCCTCACCGCCTTCAACGAGAGTTTCCCCGCCGGGGTTTCGGCCTCGGTGGTCGTGCATGTGGTCTCGCAACAGATTCACTACGTGCGGCCCGGCAATCCGTCGCCGGCGGCGCCATACACGAGCTGGTCGACCGCCGCGACAAACATCCAGGACGCGATTGACGCCGCCACGCAGGTCGGCGCGCTGGTGCTGGTCAGCAACGGCGCGTACAACGTCGGCGGGAAGGTCAAATTCGGCGGGCTGACGAATCGCGTGGTGGTGGACAAGGTGCTGACGGTCCGGAGCGTGAACGGGCCGGCGTTCACCTCGATCGTCGGCGCGGGCCCGACCGGCGCGGCGGCCGTGCGCTGCGTGTGGGTGGGCAACGACGCGGTGTTGAGCGGATTCACCCTGACGAACGGCCATACCCACGCGACGGGCGACCTGTCGCGCGCCCGATCCGGCGGCGGCGCGTGGAGCGAGAACCTCGGCGTCATCAGCAACTGCGTGTTCACGGGCAACTTGGCGGATCAGCGGGGCGGCGGCGCGATGTTCGGCCTCGTTTACGCATGCACGTTCACCAACAACCGCGCCGGACTGTATGGCGGCGGCGCATCCGATCTCCTCGCGTGGGATTCGCGTATCGCCGCCAACCGCGCCTTCCGGGGCGGCGGTGCCTATCAGTCGACCCTGACCCGATGCCGGGTGGAGGGGAACGAATCGTTGGATACCGGGGGCGGGGTGCATTTGGGCGCCGTGCGCGAGAGTGTGTTGGCGGACAATCGCGCCCTGTCGCGGGGCGGTGGCGCGGATGGTGCGTCGCTGTCGTCCAGCGCGTTGTACCGGAACAGTGCCGGTGAGGGCGGCGGCGGGGCCAACGATTGCCGGTTGTCGCACTGCACCGTGGTCTACAATTCGACGTTAGGCGAGGGCGGCGGCACGCGCAGCAGTTCGCACACAAACTCGATCGTGTATTTTAACAGCGGGAGCGCCGGACTGAATTGGGCCTTTGCCGGCACGTCGCGAAACTCGTGCAGCCTGCCGGTGCTGCCGGGCGCTGGAAACGTATCCGTCGATCCGGCGCTGGCCAGCCTGACGCACTTGTCCGGGGTGTCGCCGTTGCTGGGGCTGGGACTCACGAACGCCTCGTCGGGCGTGGACATCGACGGCGAGCCGTGGAGCCAGCCGCCGGACATCGGTTGCGACGAGTTGACCGCCGGAACCGCGACCGGCGCGCTGCTGGTTGCAATCCGCGCATCCGCCACCAATCTCGCGGTCGGCGCGCGGCTGGAGGTGCGGGCGGAGATTGAGGGACGCCTGACGAACAGCGTCTGGAGCATGGGTGACGCGACGGGTGCGACAAACCGCCCGGTTTTTGTGCACAGCTTTTCGGCGACCGGGAACTACATCGTCGTATTGACCGCCTTCAACGAAAGTTTTCCCGGCGGCGTTTCCACAAGCGTCGTGGTGCAGGTGGTGAGCCAGATGGTTCATTACGTCCGTACCAACAGCGCCACCCCGGTCGCGCCGTTTACCAGTTGGGCCACCGCCGCGACAAACATCCAACAGGCGATCAATGCCTCGACGCAGCCGGGCGCATTGATCCTCGTCAGCAACGGGACCTTCAGCACCGGGTCCTCCACGCAGCGCAGTGCTTCGCTCAATCGCGTGACGATCAACAAACCCGTCATCGTCCGCAGCGTGAACGGACCGGCGGTCACCTTCATCGCGGGCAGCACCGGTGTTCGCGGCGCCTATGTGGGAACCAACGCGACGTTGAGTGGATTCACCGTGTCGGGTGGATCGACGCCCAATACCGGGTCCTACTATGAAGACCTGCACGGCGGCGGCGTCTGGTGCGAACCGTCCGGCGGGGTGACCAACAGCGTCATTCGCAGCAATGTGGCGGAGTCTGGCGGCGGCGGCGTCTTCGGAGGGGTGATTCGCAATTCTGAAATCGCCAGCAACACGGCCAGTACGGCCGAGGGTGGAGGAGGATATGGGGCGACGTTCCACGCCTGCACCATCGTCAGCAACCGGACGCTCAATCTGACTTCCTCCGGCGCCGGCGGCGGGGTTTCGTCGTGCATCCTGTATGACAGCACGCTGGCGCACAATCGCGCCGGGACCTCGGTGTTGCAGGAGGGCGGGGGCGCCTATCTGAGCCTGCTCTACAACTGCATCGTCCGCACCAACGTGGCGTTGCGCGGCGGCGGCGTGCGGGACTGCATCGTCTCCAACACCGTGATCGAAGGCAACGCGGCCACGCAGGATGGCGGCGGCGCATTTGCGAGCACGCTGGAGGCCTGCACGGTCGTCAGCAATGTGGCTGCCCTGAACGGTGGTGGGGTGTACGGCGGGACGGTGATCCGGAGCGACGTGCGCCAGAACCGGGCGGGATCGGGTGGCGGCACGTACGCGACGACGAGCTGGTTTTCGCGGCTCTTCTTTAACCTGGCGACCACGGCCGGCGGCGGCGCGCACGGCAGCGACGCCGAGGAGGCGCTGATCAACTGCATCGTGTTCGGGAATACCGCCGGACAGGGCGGGGGCGCGTACGATGTCGAAATGCGCAACACCACGGTGGTGGGCAACACGGCGACGAACAGCGGTGGCGGACTCTACATCAGCACGTTCGGCGCGGCGCCGGTGGTCAATTCAATCATCGTGTCCAATGCCGCGCCGCTGAATCCCAATTGGGTGTCGGAGAGCATCAACCTCATCTCATTCACCTGCACAACGCCGACGAACAGTTCGGGCTCGATCATCACGAACCAGCCGCTGTTCGTCGATTACGCCGCCACGAACCTCCGGCTCCAGGCCGCTTCCCCGTGCATCAATGCCGGAGACAATTTCTACGCGACGATCCCGGTGGATCTGGACGGAAATCCGCGAATTTCCGGCGGCACGGTCGATTTCGGCGCCTACGAGTTCCAGTCCGGCGCCACCGACACGGATGGCGACGGGATCCCCGATTGGTGGGAGTCGTTGTATTTCGGCGGGCCGACGAATGCGCATCCGGGCGCAATGGCATCCAACGGCGTCAATTCCGTGCGCGAGGCGTGGATCGCGGACTTGAACCCGCTCAGCACGTCGGCGCTGTTCCGCGTGGCGGCCGTGTCGAACGCGACGGCCGGCGCATATGCGGTGGTGATCAATCCCAGTTCGACGGCGCGCGTCTATCGCGTGTTCGGGCTCACCAATCTGCACATTCATCCGCAGGGCTGGACGGCTGTGAGCGGCACGCAGACCGGCACCGGCGCGGCGCTCGTGTTCACGGTGACCAATCCAGCGCCCGTTCTGAATTACCACAGCGCGGTGGGCTTGCCCTGACGACCGGGACCGATCACTCGCCCAGGGCCATTTGCAGCGCAAGCAGGCAGTAGGAGGTCACGAGCACGGGGTCGGCCTCCCACCAGCGGCCTTCGTCGTTTTTCCAGAAGCCCGTGCCGTCGGGTTGCGTGCGCTGGAGGCTGACCAATTTCAGCAAGAGGGCTTCGCGCCAGTTCACGCGGCCTCCGTTCTCCAGCGCGAGCACGTCCTGCTCCATCACGGCGAGGGCCTTGGCGAGCGTGTGGAAGTAGTAGAACAGGCCCTGCTGGTCCATGCCGGGATTCTGGTCGAGCGTCCAGTTGCGCAGCGTCCAGTCAAACGCGCTCTGCACGCGCGGGTCGGTTTTGTCCACGCTCGCATAGATGAAGCTGAGCAGGCCCGCGTAGGTCATGCTGCCGTAGGAGCGCAACCGGATCGTGCCGTCCGCGTTCGTGACGCTGCCGGCCATGCTGGAGTCCGGCTTGTAGGCGAACCCGCCATATTCCGCGGGGTCTTTGCTGGCCCACGGCTGGTCGTTGGACTCGGGACGGTTCTGCACGCGCGCGATGAACTGCTGGGCGGCCTCCCAGTCGAGGTCGGCCCGCGCGTCCCCTTGCTTGCGCAGGTCCTCGACATTCTCCGTGAGGCGCATGGCTTCGTAGGCGAGGTAGGAATTCGAGAGATCGGCGTAGGGTCGCCCGGTGTCCGCGTCATAGCCCATGCCGCCGCGATAGATGTCATCCCCCATGTGCTGGGAACCCGCGACGACCTGCCGGGCGCGCTGGACGACGGGCACAAGGTCCTCCCGTCCGAGCGCGTGCAGGGCCACCATGCCGAGGGCTGTGTTGTAGTTGCACAGACCGCCGCCCTTGCGTTGCTCGCGCGGTTCGCGGCAGATCGATCCGTTTTCATTCACGCAGGACAGGAGGTAGGCCACGGCCTTGTCCACCGCCGGGTCGCCCGCGTGCCCGTTTCGCGCGAGGGCCCAGACCGGCAACGCCGTGAGCGCGGGGAAGTCGGGATTCGACCAATGGCCCTCCGGCGCCTGCTGCGCCACGAGCCAGCGGATTGCACGGTCCCGCGCGGCGCGCGCCTCATTGCGCACGGATTCACTGATGGACGCCGCCGGCTGCGCGGAACGCAGCGTGATGTCCTCCTGTGCCGTGGCGGCAAGGGTTCCTGCGAACGACAAGGCGATGATCCACTGTTTCATGTGCACTCCTGTTGAGTTTAAAAATCCAGCCCGTTGCGGCTTCAGACAGTTGAACGCTGAAACCACCGCAACGGTTCAATCGCCCGCTACAGTAGCGCCGGAGGGGCGTCCATCGCAAGCGGCACAGGTGGGGATGTGCTCAGGGCTGTCGCACGGCGTCGATCATCGCGACGACATTTTCGACCGGGGTGCGGGCCTGGACATTGTGGATGGCGTTGAAAACGAAACCGCCGCCGGGACCAAACACCTCGCACCGCTTGCGGACTTCCGCCCGCACCTCGTCCGGCGTGCCGAACGGCAGGGTCTTCTGGGTATTCACGCCGCCGCCCCAGAAGGTGATGCGGTCACCGTAGCTGCGTTTCAAGTGGCCCGGTTCCATGCCGTCCGCCGAGCACTGGACCGGGTTGAGGATGTCGAAGCCGGATTCGATGAAGGGCTCGATGAACGGATCAACCGCGCCGCAGGAGTGCTTGAACGTCTTCCACGTGGTGTGGGTGTGGATCCAGTCGTTCATCCGCTTGTAATACGGCATCCACAGATCGCGATAGGTCTCGACCGAGCAGAACTGGGAGTTCTGCGTGCCGAAATCCGTGCCGCACACGACCACCACGTCGAGCAGGTCGCCGACGATGCCGTGCAGCGTCTCGAGGTTCTTCAGCGCGATGGCGGATTGCCGGTTGTAGATTTCCTTCACGTAGTCCGGCCGCGAGACGAGGATCATGTACCAGTCCTCGATCCCGCGGACGCCCTTGGGGTGGGGCAGGAAGGGCGCGGGCACGAGCGCGATGTCGCCGAGGCAGGTGCCGCCGAGGTGCGTAAGCACGGCGCGCCGGGTGCCGCGCAACGCCTCCGCCTCCCGCCGCCAATAGGCCTTGTCCTCCTCCGTCATCAACCCGAATTCCTCCAGGTTGTCCTCGACGTTGAGGTGATCCTCGTCATACGGCTCCTGCCGGACGATCGTGTCGAAGAAGTAGCTGGAGGCCGGCATGTGCCCGCTGAACGGCGCGGAGGTGTCGCCCGCGGGGTGGATGTACACGTCGCCGTTGGATTCCACCTTGTAGCGGAAATGATCGGACACCAGCACGACCTGCTTCCACGGCGTGCGGAACTCCTTCCACTTCTCATTCGGGAACCCGAAGATCGTTTTGCGCGGGAAGATGCTGGTTACATCGATGCCCATCGCATCCTTCAAGTCGTCCTCGACGAGCCCGAGCATTTGATAGGGCTCGACCACCTTCACAAGGCGCTCCTCCAGGCCGTAGTGCCGGCGCAATTCCGCGACGACGGAGCAGTGGATGCCCGTGATGAAGGAACTGCCGAAATCGATCGGGATGCGGTCGGGTTGCCGGTGGTCGAGGGCGTCTCTTACGCGCTGGCGCGGGGTGCTGTTCATGGTGGGCCTTCAGGGTGAACGGAGGAATGACAGGACTTTCGACATCAGGGCGTCCTCCTGGCCGGGCACGCTCAGGACGTCGCACTCGCTGCCGAGAATGAACGGATGTTGTGATGCGCGCATGCGCCCGGCCAGGTCCGCGGCCATGGCGTGTACGACCTGTGGCGTGAGCTGCGGGGAAATGAATTTCTTGGTCGGCAGGTTGCCATACAGGACGGTTGTTTTGGGGAAGCAGGCCGCGTCTTCCCACAACAGGCGCGAACTGCCGAGGCTCACCATCGCCGCGTCCAGCGTGGCGAAGCGCGCCACCATGCCGGGCGTTAGTTCCCCGCAGTCGTGGAAGATGAGTTCCGCGCCCGCGCTTTCGAGGCGCCGTTTGATTCGCCGCATGGGCGCCATCACGAAGCGATCGAAGACGTCATAACTTTCCGCCAGTTGATTCGGCGAAAAATAGACCAGATTTGCCGCCGGCTCGCACACGATGATCGCGCGCGCCCCGGCATTGGCCTGCATCTCGACATAGTCGAGGATGAGCCGCGTGCCGGTTTCGATGGCCCGCTCGACGACCGCCACTTCCGGATCGTCCTTTCCCGTCAGCCCGGTGCCCGCGAGGAAAACCGGCGTGATCGGGTCGCTGACCAGTTTGGTCATCAGCGAAAACGGCCCGATGCTCATGCCCATCGGCACGAGCCCCGGCTGCTCAGCCACAACGCGGATGGCGTCGCAGGCGGCCTTCATTTTCGGGGTCGCGACGAGGTCGTCAACGAGGGGCGGAGGCTCCGTGAAATGATATGACTCGATCTCCGGTTCCGGAACGCCGAGCGCGTGCAGCAGGCAGTCCTTTTCGATGGCCAGATCCATCAGCGGCATGGCCAGCGGCGTTTCGTAGCGGGCGGCGGCTTCGATGAGGACCCCGCCCAGTTTCGCGCCATCCAGCTGCATCGCGTGCGGGTGGGCGTGTTGATGCAGCACCAGGTGCGTGCCGATGGGCGCGCGATGGCCCCGCGCGGCGAGTTCCAGCAGGCGCTGGCGTGTCGGGTTCATGCGCGTCGATCCAGTTCCCGCCGCATGGCCCGCAGGTGTTCGGGCGCCGTTCCGCAGCAGCCACCCACGACCGCGGCGCCCAGTTCGCGCATCCGGCCGGCAAAGCGTCCGAGGGTATCCGCCTCGACAGTGTAGACCGCGCGCCCCGCCACCAACTGGGGGAGGCCTGCGTTCGGTTTGGCCCAGAGCCGGGCCGAGGGATTTGCCGCCTTCATCCGGACGATGACCTGTTCGAGCCCCTCCGGGCCCACGCTGCAATTCGCGCCGACCACGTGCGCACCGGCTGTCACGACAGCGGCGACGGCTTGTTCCGGCGTTACCCCCATCATCGTGTGTCCACCGGCGTCAAACGCGAGGCTGCCGACGCGCGGAAGGTCCGGGCCGGCCTCCCGCGCGGCATCGAGGGCGAGGGTGATTTCCTCGAGGGAGGAAAAGGTTTCGCAGACCAGGCCATCCACCCCTGCGTCCACCAGCGCGCGTGCCTGCTCCAGAAAACAGGCGCGCGCGCGGTCGGGCGCGAGATCGCCGTACGGCTCGATCATTTCCCCGGTCGGACCCATTGAACCGAGCAGCCATACCGGGCGCCCGCACTCCGCGATCGCCGCGCGTGCCAACTGCACGGCGCGGGTGTTGAGGTCCGCGACGCGATCGCCCAGCCCGCACAAACCGAGGCGAATGGCGTTCGCGCCAAACGTATTCGTCAGGATCAAGTCCGACCCGGCCTCGATGTAGCTGCGGGCCAGCTCGCGGATCGCGTCGGGCCGGTCCACGGTCCACCGCTCCGGCGCCTCGCCCATCGCGAGCCCCTTTTTTTGCAGCTCGGTCCCCGTCGCGCCGTCCGCCAGCAGGGTGCGGCCGCCGGCGAGGCGGGCGGCGAGTTCTTCTGTTGGACGTGTGGCCTTCATCATGCCTCCAGCAGCGCGAGCAGCGAGTCCACCGCGCTGGCCGCATCCGTTCCGTAGGCATCGGCGCCGATTTCCTTCGCATATTCCGCGGTGACCGGCGCGCCGCCGATCAGGATCTTCGTGCTGGTCAGGCCCGCCGCGCGGATCGCGTCCACCGTGGTTTTCATCGCGGGCATGGTCGTCGTCAGCAACGCCGAGAGGCCGACCGCCTGCGCGTTGTGCGCCTTGATAGCCTCGACGAATTTCTCCGGCGGCACGTTCGTGCCGAGGTCGATCACCCCGATGTTCGCGCCCTTCCACATCATCGCGACGAGGTTCTTGCCGATATCGTGCAGGTCGCCCTGTACCGTGCCGATGACCGCAGTGTACTTCGGTTTGATCCCGGCTTTTGCGAGCAGCGGTTCGAGCAGGATCATGCACTCCTTCATCGCGCGCGCGGCGATGAGCATTTCGGGCACGAACACCTCGTTGTTCTTGAACTTCTCGCCAATCGCGCTCATGCCGGGCACGAGGCCCTGCTCAACGATGTCGAGGGGTTTGTGGCCCGCATCGAGCAATTGCTGCGTCAGCAGCTTCGCATCGTTGCGTTTTCCTTTTTCCACCGCGGCCGAAAGGGCGTTCATCTCGCTCATGATAGGCTCCCGTTGAATGATCCAGAGCATGTCGCATCCACCCCGGCGCATCTTGTGGATTTCGCCCGACCTTTGTTGAAATCCGTCCCAAGGGCCACTCGGTGTCGCAGGAAGATTTGGGGGCATCACCACGGAGTGCACGGAGTCACGGAGGGGGAGGTATGGCCATCGGTCGCGCGCGCGGCTACAGTGACAGGTGGTCGATGTAGCGGTCTTCGAAGGCGGGGTCGTGGTTGAGTTCCACGATGGTGGTGCGGGCGCGCAGGGTTTCCATTTCGGCCAGCGCGTCGCGGTCAATGGCGGCGAGCACGGCGCCGGCGAGGGCGGAGTTGCCGACGACGCGGACCTGCGCGGGGTCGAAGCCGGGGAGGAGGCCGATCGCGATGGCGTTCGCGACGTTGAGGTGCAGGCCGAACCCGCCCGCGAGATACAGCGTCCCGATCTCGCGCGCGGCCATGCCCACGCGGGCCAGCAGGGTTTCGACGCCCGCGCCGATGGCCGCCTTCGCCTGGAGCAGGCGCGCGACATCCGCCTCGCTGATCCGCGGCGCGTCCGGCTCCGATCCGATCCGGATGGCGCGTCCGTGACAGGTCCGCTCGCGCATTGGTTCAGGAAGCGCCGTCCACCACGCATCGCGAAAACGGCCGTTCGCCTCCAGCAAGCCGTGGCGCTTGCCTTCCGCGAGGAAATCGAGATAGGCCGACCCGCAAATGCCGCGCGAGGCCGTTCCGCCACCGAGCCGTCCGATCCGCCAGTCCTCGCCCGCCCACGCGAGGTCCGCGATTGCGCCGTCCTCCGCCCGTGTGCCGGACGACAGGCCCGAGCCCTCGAACGCGGGGCCGGCGGCCGTGGCGCTCACGAAAAACGCGCGGTCGCGCTGCAGGGCGATTTCGCCGTTCGTGCCGAGGTCGAGCAGCAACGATGGGCGCTCATCGAACGCCATGCCGGTGGCGACGATTCCCGCCGCGATGTCCGCGCCGACGTATCCCGACAACCCCGGCAGCAGCACGACGGGCCGTTCGCCCGCCAGCCCTTTGACGCGCGCGGCGAGACCGATCCGTTCGCAATCCACGCGAGTGGTTTCGAGAAAAACCGGCGTAAACGGCGCGACGCCGATGGAGGCCGGGTTCTCGCCCGCCAGCAGGTGGAGCATCGTCGTATTGCCCGCCACGGTGATGCCGTTGAGCTGATCGATCGCGCAATCCGCCTTGCGCAGCGCCTCGGTGAGCAACGGCGCCAGCGTCTTGGTGATCACGATCTCGCGCAACTGGGCAAGTCCGTCCGTGGTGGACCCGTGCGCAATCCGCGTGAGCACGTTGTCGCCATACTGGACCTGTGCGTTCAGGCCGCCCGCCCGCGCGAGCAGTTCGCCAGTCGCCGCGTTGACCAGCAGGACAACGACCGTGGTCGTGCCGAGGTCGATGGCGGCGGTGATGGCGCGCGCGCCGTCCGCGGGGAACAGCGGGTTCACGCGATAGGGGGTGTCGATGGAGAAGGTGACGCCGACGCGGGGCCGCGCGCTGACCAACGAACGCTCGGGCACGCGCACCGTCGCTTCGGCCGACGCATCCGCGCGGATCGTGCACGTGAGGATGTCCGCGGGCGCGGCGATGGTGTGTCCGTCGAGTGTCTCCAGGTGGCCGGCTTCGAGCCGGGCCCGGCAGCCCCGGCACCAACCGCGCTGGTGGCAGCGCGTTTCGATGGGGATGTTGTTCGCGAGCAGCAGGTCGGCGAGCGTGGGTTTCGCCGCGTCGGGCGCGTGCAACAGCGGCGCCGCCTCCGCGCTGTCGCCGCGGTGGATGCACAGGCCGCGCGTTTGGCTCACGGCTCATCCTTTACGTCGAAAATCCGGTCCGTGGGCGCATGGCGCAATTCGCCGCGCGGGGGCACGACCTGGAAGCGTTTGTCGTCCCAGTGGCCCGCGAGCAGGTCGCGCAGGAGCGCGGGATCGCCCGCGCAGCGGTCGTAGCGCCAGCCCAGCGTATCCGCGCAGCGCTGCGCGTAGGCCGCCTCCGCGTCCGCGTCGGGCGTGCCGAGGTCGATGAAGGCGGCGCGGGAATAGTGGCTCCATGTGACGCGTTCGGATTCAAGGAGGAACTCCACGTCGTCGGGCTCGAACCGTTTCGCGAGGTCCTCGCGCAGCCACGCCTCGCGGTCGGGGCCGGGCACGCGCCGCGCGCGATTCCAGCCGGGTGTGTAGAAATAGGTCGTGCCGTCGTTCTCGCGCGCGAAGCGATCCCGGCTTCCGAGGAAGACCGTGATGCAATCGTGCGCGCGGGGAATCACCAGCGGCAGGCGTCCGGCGCGCAGGCCCGCCGCGCCGCGTCCGCACAACCCGTAGAGCAGGGCGATCGCGTCGAGGGCTTCGACCTGGTCCAGTTCGTCGATGCTTTCCTGCAGTCGCTGCCGGAGCACATCCGGCCGGTCATGCAGCGCAATCTCGTGCCAGCGCAGGGTGGCGGAGGGCGGGTGGGCGTGCGCCGCGAGTTCGGACTCGAAGACCGAGCAGGCGATGAGTCCGATGCGGGGCGCTGCGTTCATGCCGGATGCGTTCCCGCCGTCGCGCGCTCCTGCTCGCGGTACGCGGCCGGGGTCAGGCCGCGCCCGTCCTTGAACACGCGGGTAAAATAGCTCTGGTCGCAGAACCCGCAATCCGCGGCGATCTGCGCGACGGGCTCATCCGTCTGCACCAGTTGCCGCGCGGCCTGTTCGATGCGCAGTTCGCGCAACAGGCCCGCGAAGGAAAGCCCCGTTTGCTGGTGCAGGCGCGCCGAGAGCCGTCCAGCCGACGCGCCGGCGTGCCGGGCGACGCGCTCCCGCGTGAGGTCCTCCGACAAATGGCGGCGCATGTAGTCGAGCGCCTTGTCCACCACCGGGTCCACGCGCGCGGGGCGCAGCCGGTCGGCCTCCTCAAAAATGCGGTCGAATGCGCGCCGCAGCCAGTCGGCCAGCGCCTCGTCATCCTGGATCGCCGCGAGTTCGGTGAGGTGCCGGTAGCCGAGGCCCAGCAGCGCGGACGGACCGGCCCCGCGCTCCATCAGCGCCCGGGAGACGACGATGATCAACTCCAGCAGCAACCCCTTCAGCAATTCGTTGCGTTCCTGCCCGGCGCTGTAGATGTGCACGAGCAGGTGGTTGACGATGCGCCGCGCCTCGCGCCGGTTGCCCGCCAGGATCGCGGTGACCAGGTCCGCTTCGCGGTAGCGATAGAGGTCGCGCAGGCAGTCGAAGAGCGGACGGTCCCGTGTGTCGATCGGCGGAAAATCGTTCCCGTCGCGCCTCGTCCCGTTCAGATTATTTCGGGGAGCTGGCATCTCATCGCGCGAACGTGCGAAGAAAGTGGCGTCCCCGGAGAGAGTTGAACTCCCAACCTTCTGATCCGTAGTCAGATGCTCTATCCAATTGAGCTACGGGGACGTGGAACAGGGGCCGAACATAGCGAACTGGCGGGCGGAGTCAACCCGGAGTTGCGGTTTTCTTCAAACGGCGCGCCGAAATTTTGGTGGCACTGCGCCGGATGCGTTTGTACAGTCCTCGCCAGCTAAGGAGATCGTCATGCTTAAAAAGCTGTCTGTTGCCGTCCTCTGCGCATCCGCCTCGCTCGCCATCGCCGAACCGCAACGCGCCGTGTTGACCACGGAAAACAAGTTCCCCGAGCTGCGCCAGCTCGAACTGGGTTACGACTTTTACAACCGCGAATTCGAGGACTTCAATTACCGCTCCCACGAACTCGTCGCCCGCTACGGCTTGATCGAGAACCTGACGGCGCGCGTGCATGTGCCCTACGATACCAATGATCCCGACTTCGGTGACAGCGAGTCGGGCCTCGGTGACGTTCGCCTCGGGTTCGACCTCGTCGCGTACCAGGATGTGTTCACCTATCCCTACGTGATTCCGCATTTGGACATTTCCTTCACCACCGGCGATGAAGACAAGGGCCTCGGCAGCGAGGATGGCATGTACATGTTCGGCGTGGCGTTCGGCACGGTCACGCATGACATGTTCCACTGGATCCTCGACCTCAGCTATGCGGCGAACCAGGGCGCGAAGGCCAGCGATGAGGACGACGCCTTCCAGGTCGGCATCTCCTTCATCTGGGACATTTCCGAGCGGTTCACCATGGGGCTGGAAGCCCTCGTGCAGGATTACCAGGATACGGACAACGAGCCCTACCTCATCGGCGGCGGCTTGACCTACAAGTGGACGGAGAGCCTGCAGTCCCGCGTGTTCCTCGGCGGCTGGCAGGAGCAGGAAAGCGGCGAAGACCAGTTCTTCAACTTCAACACCGCCTACACGTTCTAATCCACGGACAACCTTGTCAGGAAACGGCGGCCT